>PEAC01000020.1 GCA_002753305.1 Nitrospirae bacterium MYbin6 | reverse complement strand
TAATGCTTACGAGTCTTTATTACTTACGAACCGCCGTATGCCGAACGGCACGTACGGTGGTGTGAGAGGTCGGCAGGTGAAATAATCACCTGCCTCCTACTCGATACATGACATGTACTGGGAGGAGCTATGACGACTACAGAGGCAAATTCAACTACATAGGTTTCCGCCTTGTTCTTCAAAAGTAATCTTGTTTATCTCTCACTGGCCCGTAAACCTGGGTTAATTTTTTATCTTGAAATAAAACTGCTCAGTTATGCTATACTACCTGTATAATCTGGAAGTTTAAATTATAAGGAGTATCCCGATGAAGTTAACGAAGGTCATTCTCAAAGAGGAAGTTGCCAATCTGGGCGACATGGGGGCAATTGTAAACGTAGCCAGAGGTTACGCCAGGAACTATCTCCTGCCTAAAAATCTGGCCGTTGAGGCAAATACCCGCAACCTCAAGATGCTTGAACACGAAAAACGAAATATCGCCGAAAAACTGAAGAAACTCAAGGTGAGCGCCGATAACATGGCCGCAAAACTCTCATCTCAGAGGCTCCTCCTTACGGCAAAGGCTGGCGAAGAGGGTAAACTCTTCGGATCCATTACGACAAAGGACATCTCCGAAGGCCTGTCGGCATTGGGTTTTGACATTGATAAAAGGAAAATCCTCCTCGATACACATATAAAGAGAATCGGGGAACATGCGGTCAAAATCAAGATTCATCCAAACGTACATGCCCAGATAATCGTTGAAGTTACGGCCGAGTAGGACAGAGGATTGCCACGGTGAATGTCCTGCCGGAGCCATGTATTAAAAGTTAGGGGGCAGGCGGACACCCACGTCCCCCCTGCGGAGTTACAACCATGAGAGATGTTGAATATGCAGTCGATAAACTCCCACCCCAAAACGTCGATGCCGAACAGTTTGTTCTCGGTGCGATTCTCCTTGAGAACGACGCCATCTACAAGGCCCTTGAGGTTATATCCCCTGAGGATTTTTATAAAGAGTCTCACAGGCGTATATTCTCCGCCATGCTTACCCTCCTTGACAAGACCGAACCAATCGATATTATCACCCTGTCTGACCTGCTGAGAAGGCAAGACGATATCGAGAAGGTCGGCGGGGTATCATATCTTTCGACAATCGTGAATTCCGTCCCGACTTCAGCAAATATCGCCTTTCACTGCAAGATAATCAGAGAGAAGGCCATCCTCAGAGGGCTTATTGGGGCGGCAACGAGCGTTATAGCAAGGATATATGAAGACGGCCAGGATGCCGACGAGATGATGGACTTTGCCGAGAAGACTATATTTGCCCTGTCAGAGCAGAGGACGCGCCGTCCATTCTCAAAATTGGACGAAATCGTAAAGGAAAGCATCGCAATGGTCGAGCGCCTCTATGACAACAAGGAGGCCATAACCGGCGTGGCTTCGGGCTTTAAGGACCTCGACGAGCTTACGACGGGCTTCCAGCAGGGAGACCTGATAATCATAGGCGGGCGTCCATCAATGGGTAAGACAGCCTTGTGTCTTAATATCGCCCAGCACGTTGGAGTTAACGTCAAAGAGCCTGTGGCCATATTCAGCCTCGAAATGTCAAAACGGCAACTGGCCCTGAGAATGCTGTGTTCCGAGGCAATGGTCGACTCCAACAGGGTGAGAAAGGGATTTCTGCGCAGAGAGGACTGGCCAAAGCTGACATCTGCCGCGGGGAAACTGGCAGAGGCGCCGATTTATATCGACGACGCCTCGGACATCGGAGTCCTTGAGATGAGGTCAAAGGCACGAAGGCTAAAGCTGGAGCATGGCCTCGGGCTTGTAATAGTGGATTACCTGCAGCTCGTGCGCGGACGCTCTGGTGTGGAACGCCGTGAGCAGGAGATCTCTGAGATATCGCGCTCCCTTAAGGGGCTGGCAAAGGAGCTTAATATCCCCGTCATAGCCCTGAGCCAGTTGAACCGTCTTGTCGAGCAGCGCCGCCCCCCAATCCCCACCATCGCGGACTTAAGAGAGTCCGGCGCCATAGAACAAGACGCCGACGTTATATTGTTTTTATACAGAGACGAGGTTTATAATAGAGATGACCCTGCCTCAAAGGGCAAGGCAGAACTCCATGTAGCAAAGCAGAGAAACGGCCCGGCTGGGGTTAAGGTGAATCTAACGTTTTTATCCGAGGTTACAAGGTTTATGGACTACACCGATGGAGGCTACTACGAGGAGCCTGAAGAGGCCTTCTAAGCAAAAGTTCGCGGAGGTACCATTGAAAAGACCACCGGCAGTAGCAGGACATTTTTACAGCTCTTCTGAGGCCGCCCTTGCCACGGAAGTCGAGGCATGCATAACAAGGGCCGAAGTATCAGGCCCATTACAAAAGGCCATAGGCCTTATCAGCCCTCACGCGGGGTACATATATTCTGGAGCGGTAGCGGCGGCGGTATATTCGCAGATACAGTTTCCAGATACATTTATATTAATAGGGCCAAATCACACGGGCCTTGGCGGGAAGTTTTCGATGATGTCAAGCGGGCAGTGGGAAGTCCCGACGAATACGTTCGACATAGACGAGGACCTCGGCAGGGCAATTCTGCAAAAGGGTATTTTCAAGGAAGAGCACAGCGCGCACCAGTTTGAGCACTCACTTGAGGTACAGCTTCCCTTTATCGCGCATTTCTCGAAGGCAGTAAAGATAGTGCCAATAACGGTAATGGGCCTGGACCTGGAAGAGTGTAAGGCCGCCGGTGAGACACTTGCTGGAGTTATCGGGCAGGCGGGCAAATCCGTCGTCATAGCGGCCAGCTCCGACATGAGCCACTACCTGCCGGAGCCGGAGGCACGGCGAAAAGACAACCTTGCCCTCGACATGATATTAAATCTTGACCCGGGCGGCCTCTACACGGTTGTACAGCGGGAGCGCATCACTATGTGCGGCTACCTGCCTGCGGCTATAATGCTATACGCCTCTATTGCCTTGGGTGCAAAGAGGGCCGAGGTCATAAGATATACCACATCGGCAGAGACCAGCGGCGACTATGGACGTGTCGTAGGATACGCGGGCGTTATTGTAACTTAAGGGAAATCTCTCTCAGATTAGACTTTGCCATTATTCTCCACGGGAAAATTACCGAAATGCCCATACTACTCAAGTTCCCTTTTAAAATGCTCGAGCGTGGGGTTGTCATAGATGCAGAACTCTACTATCTTAACGTTTGTCTCCGGGTTTTCCAATAGAAAGCGTTTACTTTCCCCAACTAAAATGCGCGCGCATCTGTCCTTTGGGAATCCGAAAATCCCTGAGCTGATTGCCGGCATCGATATGCTTGCAAAACCTCTTTCTGTGGCAGCCTTTAGTGAATTAACTACGGCGTTTTTGAGTTTCTCGTCCTCGTTGCCCTCGCCCATCCGTGGCCCGACGGCATGTATGACTGCCTTGCAGGGAAGCCTTCCTGCCTGTGTTACTGCCACTGTCCCTACGGAAACATAGCCGGCCTTGTCGCTTTCCTCCTGGATAATGCTGCCGCCCTTTCTTACAATTGCCGCGGCCACCCCGCCGCCATGCTGCAGGTGTGAGTTTGCCGCGTTTACTATTGCGTCAACGTCGCGTTCGGTGATATCGCCCCTGACGAGGCGGAGCATTCCATTGCCCACTGGCTTGTCGCTTATGATCTCCATTTGGCTGACTCCTTTTATTTGCTTCCATATTCGGTATATTTTGCAGAGTTGCCCTTGACGAGGGCTGCCGGGTATTTCTTCTTATTTTTTTCCAATTTTCCGGCGGCCGCATCAAGCGGGTCTATGCCGAATTTACGGGCCAGGTTCGCCAAATAAATCATTACGTCTCCGATTTCGTCTGTTAACCCGGCCAGCTTATCGGCGTCAAGGCTAAGGCTGTCCTCCTCCTTCGTCCATTGAAAGATCTCTACTATCTCGGCGGCCTCGACACTCAGGGCCATGGCCAGGTTTTTTGGACTGTGAAACTGCTCCCAGTCTCTTTCCTTTGCAAATTCGGCCAGGGCCTCCATTAATTGGGACATATTCATTGTAAGGCGCTCCTGTTTTTTATTTCGCAATACATTTAAACGGCATTACAGTTATAAATTATGATAATATAAATGTAAATATATGTCAAATTATCGCAAAACACTGCAGCCTCAGGAGGAGGCCGAGATACAGGGCCAGGTTGAGCGTATCACATTTGCCAACGAGGAAAACGCCTACAGTATTCTTAAATTGTCAATTGCCGGACGAAGGGACCTTGTCACAGTTGCCGGAAATCTCCTTTCCATCAATCCGGGCGAGGTGCTTAGACTCCGGGGGGCATGGGTTAACCATCCAAAGTATGGCGAACAGTTCAAGGTCAACTCCTATACGTCTGTCACACCGGCCACAGTTATCGGCATCGAGAAATATCTCGGCTCCGGCCTGATTAAGGGAATCGGGCCGGTACTGGCAAGGCGCCTCGTCCTGAAATTCGCCGAAAAGACCCTTGACGTTATCGAAGATACTGTTGAAAGGCTTAAAGAGGTTGACGGCATCGGCGAAAAACGTGTCGCAATGATCAAATCCGCATGGGTCGAGCAGAGGGAGATAAAGGAGATTATGCTCTTTTTGCAGTCTCACGGGGTAAGCAGCACATATGCCATAAAGATTTTCAAGCACTACGGGCACAATTCCGTTGAGGTCGTAAAGGCAAATCCCTACCAATTAGCCACGGATATATATGGAGTTGGTTTTATCACAGCAGATAAAATAGCGGCAAAACTGGGGTTTGAAAAGGATTCCCCGCTGCGGGCAGAGTCCGGGATTCTCTACGTCCTTCATCAACTGGCCGACGACGGCCATGTGTATTACCCCTATGAACTTCTTGTTGCCGAGTGTATGAAGGTACTTGATATAGAGAGGGAGCTGGTTATAACGGCAATGGACGCGGCGGCCCAGGCCAGGCATATCGTAATCGAAGCAATAAACGAGGATGCCAGAGTAGAAGCCAATAAGGCAGTGTATCTGGCAAAGTTTTACATTTCGGAGACATCCATAGCGGCCAATCTGAAGAAACTCCTTGCGCACGTCTCAACCCCGCTTGTATTTGACGAGGACAAGGCCCTGCAATGGGTACAGAAGGAACTCTCTATCGAGCTTGCAGAGAATCAGGCAGAGGCCGTAAAGATGTCCTTTAATAGGAAGGTGCTGGTGATAACCGGCGGCCCCGGCACGGGTAAGACCACGATAATAAATTCAATAATAAAGATATACAAGCGCCTTGGGCATCGCGTCCTGCTTGCAGCCCCAACCGGGCGTGCCGCCAAGCGCATGGCCGAGGCCACGGGCGACGACGCAAAGACCATCCACCGCCTCCTGGATTTCAGCCCCAAAGACGGTGCGTTTAAGAGAACCGACAAAAACCCCCTCGACGCCAATCTGGTAGTCCTTGATGAGGTCTCAATGGTGGACACCATACTAATGCATCATTTTCTTAAGGCGCTGCCGCCCCATTGTACGCTTATCCTTGTTGGCGACATCGATCAACTGCCCTCCGTGGGGGCAGGCAGCGTTCTCAGAGACGTAATAGACTCAGGCGTTGTTGCCGTTGTAAGGCTTAACGAGATCTTCAGGCAGTCCAGGAGAAGCCTCATTGTTGTCAATGCCCATAAGATAAACAGCGGCGAGTTCCCGATTTTAACAAATGACATGGAGCAGCAACGGGATTTTTACTTCCTTGAAATAGCCGAACCAGAGGGTATTGCGGGGAGGATTGTATCACTCTGTAAGGACAGGATTCCGGAAAAATTCAGACTCGACCCGTTCAAAGACATTCAAGTGCTCACTGCCATGTATAAGGGCCTTCTTGGTGCAAGCAACCTCAATGCCGCCCTGCAGCAGGCCCTCAATCCCACAGGCATGGAAATCATAAGGGGCGGGCGCGTATTCAGAACCGGTGATAAGGTCATGCAGGTAGTCAATAACTACGACAAGGATGTCTTTAACGGCGACATCGGCAAGATAGTGTCGATAAACACGGAAAACCAGGAGATAACAGTAAATTTCGACGGCAAACACGCGGCCTATGACTACAAGGACCTTGACGAAATAACCCTGGCCTACGCGGTAACTGTTCATAAGTCGCAGGGGAGCGAATACCATGCCGTCGTAATGCCAATTCACACACAGCACTACATAATGCTCCAGCGAAACCTGCTCTACACGGCCGTCACAAGGGGCAAACGCCTTGTTGTCCTGTTAGGCACAAAGAAGGCCATTCATATAGCTATAAACAACAACAAACCCCATCACCGCTATACATATCTGAGGCAAAGGCTGCGCTGAATGCTTAGGTTCCAATTGAACTAAGGGAGACAAGTGTGTTAGAATCACATGAGAGGCCTTCAAATGAAAAACACATTATCTCAGAGGGAACGTGTCCACATACAAAGTTTTAGAGTACTATAAGAACGAGATTATATTCAAAGAAGGCGCAAGCGGCAGCTCTGCATTTATTATTAAAAAGGGGCAGGTGGAGATATCGAAGCTGGTCGATGGAGTGCATTCCGTATTGCACATCCTTGAGCCGGTGAATATATTTGGAGAGATGGCGATTTTCACTGAAGGCCATAAACGCATCGCATCGGCAAGGGCACTCCAGCACACGGAACTTATAGAGATCAACAAGGAAACCTTCAAAGGTTACACGGATAAGTCCCCCGATTTCATATGGCTTACACTGAACTCCCTGGTTGACCGCCTGAAGAGAACGACTCAGATGCTGACCAGCCCGATAATGCCGATAGACCTGCAAAACGGGATAACCGTGATATTTTCCATGATGATGGAACATAAGTTAACAAAACTCAAATACAGCAGTACGGTAACAAAACTTGCAAAGGTATTTTGTGTCGAGGACCAACAAATTGAAGATGAGCTGCAGGAGTTAAACTCCAGCGGCAGTATAAATATAAGAATAGACCCCATAGGAGGAAAAGTAATCCGGCTGACATTGTATTGAGGCATTGTTGTCGCCGATTGCACAAATTAATATGTTTATGTGATAATAAGGAGGTAAAGAAGAGAGGTAAAGGTTTTAGTCAAATGAACTTATGGCATATAACAGGGGATATTAGATCATGGCAGCATTAACATTATTAGGCCAGCAACTGGTTAAGTCAGGGCTTGTAACCGAAAAACAGGTGGAAGAAGGCCTTGCCCTTCAGAAGACGGACAATACAAGGCTTGGGACGGCATTAGTAAAACTGGGGTATATTAAAGAAGAAGCCCTGATGGAGTTTTTAAGCAAGCAGTACAACACGCCGCCTATAGACCTTAGCAAGCATCAGGTAGATACAACCCTGCTGAAGATGTACCCATATGAAAAGGCAAGAAAGAATATGATGATACCGATCTCAAAAGATGGGTCATCACTAAAGATAGCCATTGCGGACCCGTCCAACAGGCCGGCTATTGAAGAGATACAGTTCATATCAAAAATGAAGACATCAATGTATGTTGCCCCCGAGGCGATGATACTAAGGGCAATCGAAGAATATTATCCGAAAGTGGATAAACAAAAAGTAGCGCTGGACGGTGGTCCATCCGCGGCCACGAAGGCCTCCCTCGGCATGGATGAGATTAATAAACTGATCGGCAGGGCCTCTAAAAACGTAACGGTTATTGAGGACAAAGAGGAAAGGGTCTCCTTAAAGGACGCCGAGGCGGCCCCGATAATAACGCTGGTCAACGGTATACTGATTAACGCGGTGAGTGACAGGGCAAGCGATATTCACATCGAACCGGCAGAAAAGGAGGTTATACTGCGCTACAGGATGGATGGGGTGCTGAAACAGATTATGTCATTGCCCATGTCTATAAAAAACGCCCTCACCTCCAGGATAAAAATAATGGCGCGGCTTGACATCGCCGAACGCCGCATCCCGCAAGACGGCAGGATAAAACTTAAATACGAGGGCGGAGAAATAGATTTTCGCGTCTCTACGCTGCCAGTAATTTACGGTGAAAAAATTGTTATGAGACTCCTTGACAAGTCCAACCTACAGCTTGATTTGACAAAGCTGGGATTTCTCCAAAAACAACTGGATGATTTTCAGGAAGCCCTGAGTAAGCCATACGGCATGCTGCTTGTTACCGGTCCGACAGGAAGCGGCAAGACGACCACGCTCTATAGCGGATTGGCCTCCGTAAGCAAACCCGACGTTAACATAACAACCGCTGAAGACCCGGTTGAGTATAACCTTGCCGGCATAAACCAGGTTCAGATAAAGCAGGAGGTTGGCCTCACGTTTGCCTCAGCACTGAGGGCATTCCTGCGGCAGGACCCTGATATCATCATGGTTGGTGAGATAAGAGACCATGAGACTGCCGAAATAGGAATCAAGGCCGCCCTTACTGGCCACATGGTACTAAGTACCATTCACACCAATGATGCCCCAAGCACTGTAACAAGGCTTATAAATATGGGGATAGAACCATTTTTAGTATCTTCGGCCCTCATACTGGTGCTGGCACAGAGGCTTGCACGAAAGATATGCTTAAACTGCAAAAACGAAATTACCATATCGGAGAAGATTCTCGTACAGGTAGGAATTCCCAAAGAAGAAATAGGCACTTTTAAAACATACTCTGGAACAGGCTGTCAGGCATGCAATCAAACCGGTTACAAGGGAAGAATTGCCCTATATGAAGTCATGCCTATAAAAAGCGAACTCAAAGAGCTTATTCTCAGCGGCGCGACCGTTGAGGATTTGAAAAGGGAAGCAGTCAGGTTAGGTATGCTGACACTCAGGCAAAGCGGACTGGCCAAGGTGAAAGAGGGTGTGACAACAATAGACGAGGTGCTTAGATGCACGTTCGGCGATTAAATAATTAAGGGCGGGGTGGCAGACGATGTCAACAATGGTCAAAATCTTAGAGATACTGAGCGACGAAGATATACAGTGGCTATTGTCAATGGGTGTAGAAGAACACTTAGAACCGGAGACATTGATAATAAAGGAAGGGGAGTTTATCGAGGCCGTCTACATAGTGCTTGAGGGATTGTTAGGGGTATTTATATCGGCGGGCGGCTACAAACAGGTGGCATTAATCGGCGCCGGAGAGATTATCGGCGAGATGTCTTACCTGGAGAACGAACCCACCTCGGCTACTGTCATAGCGCTTGAGCCGTCGGTGCTGCTTTCTATATCTAAAGAGGCGCTTGATGACAGGATTAACACAGACCCGACATTCGGCAACCGCCTCTACAGAGGCATTGGCACCGCAATATCACAGCGGCTTAGAAAGGCCATGGCACGTATTGAGTATATGCTTGCGCAGATTGAGCAAGTCAAAAAATTCCCGCTTGAGTCTTAATAAATGAAAGACGGACACTCTTTTATGAGATTCCACGGCGCGTCAGTGCCGGTAAATGTCGTGCGCACAGCGCCGATGTACAGTGAAAAACAGAAGAATTTCACAGAGCTGATCCCGCACCCGCTTATCCCAAGGGTATCTATTATGTGGGCATTTCTGGAGAGCTATCTTAAGAAGACCGCGGATGTCTTCAGAATCTACCCCGAGACGCACACCATTTTGGAACAACGCATAGCAGATCTCAAGGACTCCTTCAAACTCCAGTCCGAAGGGAAGACCGTCGATGCCGAACTGGTTGGCTCACACCACATAGTGGTCAACTATCTGGTGCGCTACACGCTTTTAGACAATGCGCTGACACAGCAGCAGCGCGAGGAGCTTTTCTTTAACCTGCAAAAAGTCAGGGCACAGCTCTCAAACGCCTATGGCACAACGCCGGCCGTCATAGCCGTCGATAAAATAGACAGATATGTCGTTGACCTCATGTTCATGCTTGCCGAGAGTGTTACGAAGGCAATCTCGGACATGTCCGAAAAATCCTGGATGGAGTGTAATACGGTACTTGTGGCGGTCTTAAATGTTTATCGCAACAGGCTGAGTAAACTGCTTGAGGGCTATCACGTATTCATCAACTCGGCGGAACTGGGAGGCGCTACCACACCGTCCTTCCATGCCCACGCCATGTCACAGAGAAAGAACGCGGGGATTGCCTGCCTGCCCGATGAAAACGACAAGGACAAGACCCTGCTGACCAAAAAGCATTTCGAGCGCCTCGGCCCACGCCCCCTTGACGGCCACTACATACGAGAGATGCTTGAGGAGACGGCCGTGGAGAACTTTTTTACGATAGCCGAGGCCGCTGCAGACATCCGGCCTGAAGGCGATGATGCCGCACTTAATAACTTTCAAAAGGCTGTCAATAAAATTGCCGCCAAGTTCAACAACGGTACGCCGTATGGATTTGAGGAGTTTATAAATGAGTTTGAGGCGGAACATATACTCAAGCAACTCCAAACATACGAGACGCGCTTTGAGGAAAACCCTAATCCAAAGGTTATCTCTCCGAGGAGAAGGGTGTCGGCATTTTGCCGCCTGATGAAAAACATAAAGGCCACGCGAAGGTACTGGAGCCGGTACTCTGAGAAGGTGTTGATCTCACCGGTCTCGGAGATATTCGCCTCCGCCATGATGAGAAAGATAAAGAATCGCGGCATTGAAGAAAAACTAAAGGCCGTAATAAATGAGACCGTCCCCGAGGGGATGAAGATAGAGTTCGAGCTGGCCGATTATTTCTATTTTGCACAGGATGAGCACGTCATTCCGGCCTTTACGTTCATCGCGGAACCATATGTGTGGTCACTCTATGGAAGGCCGGTACTGGCGGTTGCCGAAGAGAGCCTGAACACGCACTGGGAGAAGGTCTACTACATCAGTGAGGCATATATACGAACAGTCGGCGACAAAAACGCAGCAACCGAAATCCTGCAAAAACTCGACGACCTGATAGGTGTATCCGCAGTCTTACAGGAGATGGCGCGTACAAATATGCCTTTTGAGAGCACCCCCAGCAGCCTCCTCTATGCGGGCAGCGGCGCGGGCAGGAAAGACGTAACCGAGGCGACACAGAACTACCTTGAGTACTTTGCGCGGTGCTTTGCCTTTGCCCGGAAGAAGAAGATCCTCCTGCTTCCCGGCTTGTGCCCGAGGGCTACAATAATCGAACTGAAAGAAATCGACGGAATCCTGAAGCAAGTAACGCAGGTGACCCCAATATGTTTATACATGCCTGTGATGGAACTGAGGCAATTTGAGAGGCGTTTCGGGCCGTTTATCTTGTTGAGGGAGGCCAATGCCAGATTTGAGCTGATTGGCGATGGGGAAGACAAATTTGTCATCCAGAAGACCGGAGGTGAGTGCCGCACTAAGGGCAGGCCGGTATTTCACAGAGACAAGCGCGAGCACCTCCACAGCCGTCCGCGAATAGACGAAGAACCGCTGGTCGAGGCGATAAGCGAAATGATAAAGCAGTATGTCTTCACGAAGGAAAACATCAGCAACACCGCGGCCCTGTATTTTCACTACTACATGAGGGACTACATCACCAGAGAGCATGGGACTGAGCCGGACGTGTCGTGGAAAAAGGCCGCCGAGATACTCTATAGCTGCTCTGAGGAGATATACAGCTTTGACAAGGCCGTCAACATAGACCGTGCGCTTCAGGAGGCCTTCGCCAGGAGCAGCCATGCCAACATGGACATGGCAAGGGCATTCAGGCTCATAACTATCATAAAAGAGGCCAGAGAGGACGCCATTAAAAAGATGAACTCGGTTGGTCAGAGGAGCGGCAATCTTAAAAAGCAAATAGAAGAGGGCGACTTCATGGCCACCTATGAGCTGATCATGAACACCATTGGCAAGTGTAAGGAAGACCCGCGCTTTATACCCCTGACAGAGGGCCTCGACCTGCCGGACAACGTCCAGACCCAAGAGCATATCCTCTATATATTCACCATTCGCCTTGTCGAGCGTAAGGAGATTACGTCCGGGGAGTTGACAAAGGCACAGCGAAACGACCTTGTCAGAGACAACTTAAATACCATATCTTTTTTTAAACTTGCAGGGGTAATCGTAGAGGAGGCCTTTAAAAAGGTAAAAGCGACCTTAAGCGAGTCGTGCTGCCAGGGTGAGCAACCAGCTTGCCATCTCAACGACATAAAGAACTCGGAATATCTGATGGTCGAGCTTATATCAAGGATAATCTATAAATACATCAGCGAATCGCCAAAGCGGCGGCAGGACTACTATTCGGCCATAAAATATTATTATGAAGACCATCCGTTTTTTGTTGAGCTGCTGTGGCACACGGCCGATGAGCTTAGACGCAAGAGCTTTCAAACAGAGGAGCACTGGAAGGCCCTTGGGGCAAAACCCAGAGAGGGGCACGTTGGGCTGATTGAAAAGTGTATCATCCCGGCGGGGAAAATCAGCCAATGCGTAGTTAACTGCGAAAAATACGGCGACCCGATGAACGATATTATCACTATCATAGAGAGAAACCTGAGCGCCCCTACACCGATAACGGCAGCTAAACTTGCCGCGCAGCCCTACTGCGCAACATAGGCATGTTGTGGAGATTTATACCATAGGGCATTCGAGCATCCTGACTGAGGACTTTATTAAACTCCTCAGTGCGGCCGAAATCGACACGCTCGTTGACGTAAGGAGCAGCCCATACAGCCGCTACGCCCCGCAGTTCAACAGGGAAAATCTGATACGCTCGCTTCAGAAGACACCGGTTCATTACCTATACATGGGGGGGCAGTTAGGAGGGTATCCCAAGGACGCCCCGGTCTTCAGGGGAAAACACCCGGATTTCGACCTGATTCGCAAGCAGGACTTCTATATTGAGGGGTTAAAGAGGCTGATAGAAATCTCAGATGGCTGTAAACTCACCCTCATGTGCTCTGAGGAGGACCCATTCACATGCCACAGAAGAAACCTGATAGGCTTTGACCTGCATGAGCGCGGGGTTAAGGTCATCCACATTCGCGTGGATGGCTTGATATGTGAGGACGGCTTTAAGGATATGGCAACCATTCAGCTTTCACTATTTTAGCGCGATGGGTATGAAATGAAGATATATACGATAGGATTTTCAAAGAAAACGGCCGAGACCTTTTTCATGGCTCTCCGTGGCAACGCAGTAAGGCAGCTTGTTGACATTAGAGAGAACAACACGTCTCAGCTTGCTGGGTTTACAAAAAAGGAAGACCTGAGGTTTTTTCTGAGGGAACTTGTGAACGTTTCATACATACATATCCCGGAGCTTGCGCCGGATAAGGAGATGCGAACACACTATAAGTCTACAAAAAACTGGGAGCGTTACACAGAGGCATATCTAAGCCTGATTGAGGCCCGCGGCATAATTGGCCGTCTTAAAGAGAGCAACCCGTTTATCACGCCATTTGTCCTGTTGTGTTCGGAGCCGAAGCCGGAGAAATGCCACAGGCGGCTTGCCGCTGAGATTCTAAAAGAGCACATATATAGCGATGGAGAAATCGTACACCTATAAGATAAAACCACTAACGCTGGTAAACGTGTTGATAATCGACCTCACGTACATGAAAACAGGTGTATGTATTGCGGGAATCAACTTGAATAATTTTAGAAACATACGTCCGGTACGGTTTTCTGATCATATTCAAATGGATTTCATTGAGCGTAACGGCATCTACCCATGTGCCATAGTAACGTTTGAGGGGATGCAGAAGTATAATGTCTTAGCGCCGCATACCGAGGATTTTAATGTCAAAGACAGTGTTGTATTCAGGCGTTTCGTGTCACAAGAGGAGTGGCTTGAGTTATTAAAGCGCTGCGCGTCGGAGTCCCTGCCGGACAGGCTGAAACACACAATCCAGGAAGACAAGTGGATCCCACCCGAGACGGACGTCCCGTCGCTGTCGCTGATAGAGCTGAGGAGCAGGCCGGTAATCCGCTCAATCAAAAGAAAAGAGGGTGGCATAACCGACATAAGGGCGTCGTTTGTCTCAGGCGGCAGGGAGTTCTTGCTAAAGGTAAACGACATCCAAATAGTAGGGTTTCTGGAGAACCGCCATAAAATACGCATGCAGGAAAACCCCGGATACGGCGAAGAAGTATTTCTTCAGGAAATAAACGACGAACTCTTCACGGAAAACGCATACTACTACATAAGAGTAGGCCTGACGCGGCCCTATCAGGAGAGATGCTGGCTCCAGATAAACGGCATTTTCACTGAAAGGTCAGATGTATTAGTCAGAAGATTCACTACCGGGCGATAAGAGATTTTCCCCGCAAGAGGCAATGTCCAGGATGTTATACTTTATAATACGGCGGGAAGGTAGTTTATTCTTAGTGGTTACAATGATGCCTTTACTGGACAGCACTTCGGGCATTTTAACACGTGCGGCTTCTCTTAAGTGTGACAGCACTGCGTGATTAATGTTAGAATCAGCTATGTATGGCAGAGGAGACTGATGTGGTATATAATGTACCGCACACCAATAGCATACTCAAGGGGCTGACCCCACTGCATGTAATCTTATTTATTGCAACCTTGTGTACGACGCTGATAGCCGGGATGCTGCAAAAGGACATCAATCCGTTAAGTGAGCCGTGGAGGTTTTACGAGGGGCTGCCCTTTGCCCTGACGCTTCTGGCGATTCTGATGGCTCATGAGTTAGCCCATTATTTTACGTCGCTGAGGCACAGGACGACGGCAACGCTGCCATATTTTATACCTGCGCCGTCGCTGATTGGGACGTTTGGGGCGTTTATTAAGATGAAATCCCCGATAACAACTCGCACCGCATTATTAGACATAGGGGCGTCGGGGCCGATAGCCGGATTTGCAGTCTCGCTGGTGGCGGCCATAGGGGGGCTGTTTTATTCCGGGATAAGCATGGTGAATTATAAGGCAGGGATGGCCTTAGGGGATTCGCTGCTGTTTTCGTTTCTGGCGGGTGTGATAGTGGGCACACCGGGCGAGGGGCAGGATATAATATTGACCCCGGTAGCGTTTGCCGGGTGGTTGGGGCTTTTCGTCACATCATTGAATCTGATACCGATAGGGCAGCTCGACGGTGGGCATATACTGTATTCGGTAGCAAACGCCAGGCACGGGTGGATATCAAAGGGGTTGGTAGTGTGTTTAGGATTGATGGGTCTGGTGTCTTGGGAGGGCTGGTTATTCTGGGCCGCATTGATGCTCGTACTGGGGTTAAAGCACCCTCCGGTGCTATTTAATGAGCTGCCGTTAGAGCCGTCGAGAAGGAAGACAGCGGCAATAGCGCTTCTGATATTGATAATAACGTTCGTACCGGTGCCGTTTAAGTTTATGGAATAGGTGTGTAGTAGAAATGGTAGGCGGAACAGGGCTCGAACCTGTGACCCCAGCCTTGTAAGGGCTGTGCTCTCCCAACTGAGCTACCCGCCCACATCAATCAGGTAGAAGATTATCACATATTTAAATATTGATTGTCAAGCGAAAAATCATAAATTCTCCCCACAGGGAGGTCAGTATCATTGTAAGGTTTTATCTCTCAGATTCCCTTTCATATATGTCCTTAAATATATTCGCACAACTCTTAAATGCCTCCAGAACCTTAGGGTCAAAGTGGTTGGGCATGGTTCTTCCATCGCCTTTAGTCAATATCTCATAGGTCTTTTCATGTCCAAATGACGGCTTATACGGTCTGATTGTCATTAAGGCATCGTACTGGTCGCAGATATTCACTATTCTTGCCTCCAGTAAGATATCTTCGCCTTTCAATCCATGAGGATAACCACTGCCATCCCACCTCTCATGGTGGCTCAATGCAACCGCCTCCGCCAGCCGGATGTGTTCGTTATTTGATCCCTTTAATATATCAGAACCGATATTGGTATGGTTTTTTATCAGATTAAACTCCTCATTCGTTAACTTCCCTGTTTTCAATAATATATTTTCAGGGACTCCAATCTTCCCAACATCGTGCAATGGGCTGACAAACGCTACCTTATCTACAAAATCCCTTGGCATTCCCAACTCCTCGGCAAGTATCACAGAGTATTGCTTTACCCTTAATATATGCGTTCCAGTCTCCTGGTCTTTATATTCGGATGCCTTTATCAGGCGAAACATTATCTCGTTGTTTAGTTCCGTTATCTTGCTAAACGCCTCTTTCAGTTCTTTTGTCTTTATGGAGACCTCTTGCTCCAACTGTTTTTTGTAACTTTGTTCTATCTTCAGCAAATTGCTATACCTAATCCCTCGCTCTACGGCCATGATGAAATCTTCCGGCCTGTATGGCTTCAGTAGAAAATCAAACGCACCTCTTCTGATTGCGTCTATAGCCGCCGGCAATTCCGCATAAGCCGTCATCAATATTACAGGGGTTTCCAGCTCTCTTTTTCGCATCTCTGCAATTATCTCTAACCCCGTGATGTTTGGCATCCTGATGTCGGTTACTATCAGGTCATATTGTCCTGTAACAATTCTTCCTAATGCTGTTTTACTTTCAGGCTCAGCATCTACGTCATACCCTTCCGCCTTTAAAATCACCATTGATGATTTAAGTAACGATCTGTCGTCATCTATAATAAGTATCTTACCCATTGTGGTTAGCAATTTATTGTCTCCTTTACCAGGGATAACAGCCTGGTTGCGTCAATTGGTTTTGTTATATAGTTAAACCGCTCTTCTTTTATCAGCTTATTCTCTAAGAAATCATCAGTATATCCGCTTATAAAGATAACCCTGGCATCCTTGTTTATTCTGATTATTTTATCATATGCCGCTTTCCCATTCATCTTTGGCATTATAATATCCATTATTATTAAATCTACATTGTTTTCACTATACAACTTTACGGCCTCCTCACCATCCCCGGCGGTTATCACCTCATACCCCACTCTCGTTAATATGCGCGATGTGACATTTCTTAAAGTTTCGTCATCTTCGGCTATGAGAATACGTCCTTTGCCATAATCAGTATCACAGATGGCCAATTTCTCTTCATTTGTTATATAGTTGTCCGTCAAAGGAAGATATATTGAAAAAGTTGTCCCCTTGTTTAACTCACTCTTTACCTCTATGTAGCCTTTGTGCTGTTTCACTACCCCGTAGACTGTAGACAACCCAAGCCCTGTTCCCTTTCCCACTTCCTTTGTAGTGAAAAATGGATCGAAGATGTTATTAATTATCTCACTATCTATTCCCGTGCCGGTGTCGGTTATTTTTAACAGGGCATAGTCCTGAGCCTTCTCCACGCTTAGCAGTTTTATAAACTTTTCATTAGATTTTACCTTCTGCAAGGTTATCTCTAATCTCCCGCCATTAATCATCGCGTCCCTTGCGTTAGCGGCCAGATTCATCAACATCATCTCTATCTGGTTCGTATCGGCATATATGGGGAGTTCATTGTCGGCCATGCTGATTTCTAATTCAATATCTTCGCCTATCAACTTAATCAACAGGACTTTCATCCCATTAATAATGCCCGCAAGGTCTGCCGTCCTGAACTCAAACACATGTTTTCTGCTGAATACAAGCAGGTTTTTGGTCAGATTCGATGCCCTTTCGGCCGACGCCTGAATCTCATCCACAAAATCCTGTAATTCCTCGCGGGTTATGTCGTTAATTTTTCTCTTTATGAGATATACATAGTTTATTACGGAAGAGATAATATTATTAAAATCATGTGCTACGCCTCCAGCAAGCTGTCCTATGGATTCCATCTTCTGTGCATGGCGGAGTTCCTGTTCAATCAATCTCTTTCCAGTTACATCGATTACCCCGGCTATTGCCCCGTCATATTGTCCTGCTTCGTTATATATCGGCGACGGCTCTATCATTACGTATAGCCTGGAGCCGTCCTTTTTATTAATTTTAGTCTCTACCTGAAAGTTTTGCTTCTCTCGTAATTTTATTATATTGTCATTAAATAAAACTATCTCATCTTCGTCCAGATATTCCTGTACCTTATGTCCAATCATCTCATCGGCAGTGTAACCAAGCATCTCGGCCATCGCCGGATTGACGTATGTAGTGCAGCCGTCTTTATCTATGACCCATATGCCGGCGTGGTGAAGTTCAACCAACTGGCGGTATCTCTTTTCACTTTTTCTGAGTTTACGCTCTGCCGCTTTCTGTGTCGTCACATCCCGAAAACTCCATACCCTTCCAAGCACGTCACTGTCCATTTTTTGCGGCTGGGAGTATCGCTCGAAAATCCTCCTGTCCTTGAATTCAATGGTATCGAAGCTCATTTCCAATGGTTTGGCGTAGAGCTCCTTCACTTTTGCGACAAAGGCATCCGGTTCACTTAGCTGCTCAAGTACGAAAGCCAGAAGTCTTTCGTCGTTTTTGGTGGATAATAAAGACTCCGGTATTTGCCACAAATCTACGAATTTCTGGTTGTAGTAAGTTACCCTTCCCTCCATATCCACGACAAGGATGCCGTCGGCAGTGGATTCCAGGGTTGAGATAAGAAGGGATTTTGTCTCCTTATGGCGGCGCTTTTCGGCCTTCTCGCACTGGTCTAAGAGCTGCCTCAGATGCGTTAACTCATCTATCAACTGGTCTTTTGACTTGTCTGTGTCTTCCATTTATGTCTTCACTCTTTCCAACTTCACACCCATACAAAACAGAACACCTTCAAGCAGCTTGTTGTTGTCTATGGGTTTTATTATATTCCTGCACGCCTTGTCGCTTGTGTGATGCTCGTCGTTGTACCCGGTAGTTATTATAATCGGTTGTTTGCCATCTATTTTCAGTATCTCTTCTATCATCACCATCCCGCTCATAACCGGCATTTGAATATCAGTTATTACTATATCAATCTCGTCCTTGTTATCAATATATATATCCAACCCCTCTTTGCCATTAACTGCCTCATAGACTTTAGCTACCCTTCTTCTGAGAAACCTGGCTACTAATGTCCTTATGTAATCATCGTCCTCTGCGTAAAGCACCTTTAATGTTTTCAGTACGGATTCACCCATCATAGTTCTATCCTCAGTTCACACCATTCATTGATATTTCTTATGGATATCGAGCCGTTCATGTTCTTCTCGATTATCACCTTAGCCATATATAACCCCATACCAGTGCCTCGTGACTTGTCCTTGGTGGTAAAGTATGGATCAAATACCTTGTTTATAATATCGTCAGGGATCGCGCCGCCGTTGTCCGTAATGGTTATGATTTTCCTGCCGGTTGTGCCATCTCTGTATACTTTTATTTTGATTTTGCTCCCGGTTACGTTTCTTCTTTCAAATTTATCCTTTGCGTTGGTCAGAATATTCAATATTACCCGAGCAAATTCATGCGGATAACCGTGTACCGTCAAACTCTCGTCTAATTCCTTATCGATTATAATTGATTTCTCCTTAACATCACCTGAGAGAAGGGTATCGGCCTTGTTTATCTCATCTGATATGTTGAACTCCTTTGGCTCTTTATCATGGACATAGAAGTTCCTGAAATTATCTATGGTGTCCGATAGCATGTTCAACTCGCGCATGGCATTTTCAATGGTATTATCCAAATATTGTTCATCTAATTCTCCATGCCGGTATGCGTCCTTTATGTCTTGAACCGAAAGCCCGATTCCACAGAGCGGTTGCCTCCAATGGTGAGATATGTTGATAAGCAGCTCACCCAGCGATATATGGCGGGATTGCTCATACATGAGTTGGTCCTTTATTCTGCTCTTTTCAACCTCTTCAGCCACTCTTTTTATCAGGGTTTCATTTAACGCGGTCAAAGCATCCTTGTTCAGTTTTTGTTTAGTAACGTCCTTCAGCGTAAGCAGAAACAACTCGACCTCCATATCTTTACCTAATACCGGCACTAATCTGATATCCCAATAAGTTATGCCCCACTCAGGATGGTCAGGGAAGGTAAATGGACGCTCTGATACAGAGTATGGAACTCTTCGTCTCTTAGTATCTTCGGCTTCTGATTGAAAATTCGTTGGATAGATTTCAAAATGATTACGCCCTATCAGTTCGGCTTCGTCTTGCTGGCATACGTTAGCATAACTTTTACTCACCCTGATAAAATTAAAGTCTTTATCAAGCAAAACGATACTGTCCATTACATGCTCAAAAATAATATCAAATAATTTAGCGTTATATTCGTTTTGAGACTCTAATTGTAACCTTTGCGTGATGTCTCTCGATATGATGCATAATACTTTGCGCCCCTTATATGTAAACACACCAATGCTTGTTTCAACGGAAAATATTGTTCCATCTTTACGTCTGTGTAATCTATGAGGTACTCTTGCACACCCTGAGTTTATTACGTCATTTCTGATATCTATGGTTTTTTCAGGCTCTGCCGACAAAATGACTACACTTTTGCCTTTCATCTCAGCCTTGCTGTATCCGTATATTTCGCTCCATGCATCATTTGCATCAATAAATTCCAGCGTTTCCGCGTCACAGAGATAAATTGCGTCATTTTCATGTGTAAATAGTAATCGATATTTTTCCTCGCTGTCCCGCAGAGCGCCCTCAATTGTCTTACGCTCTGAGATATCCGTCCCGACCCCTGTCAGATAATCAACACCTTCGATTGTTATCAGAGTTCCGGTAAAATAATATGGGATATATCGCCCATCTTTAGTGCATAGGTTAGCTTCTAAAATAGCCTCACCCGTTTCAAATGACTTTGTTATTGCGGCACTTATGTTGCATCTGTCATCTCCTGTGAAAAAGTCCAGCGGGTGCATTTGTGAGACCTCATCGTGAGAATAACCTGAGATAAGCTCTATGTTTTTGTTCCACAAGATAAGCTTTCCGGTACGATCAAAAAGATAGTATAAGCCAGGCAATGTATTGATTATCAATTCCGAAAATCTCTTCTCTTTCAGTAAGAGATTCTCTAATACCTTTCTTTTTGTTATGTCCTGATGAATTGTAACCCACACCTTGCCATATTCCTTATGCTCAAACGTTGATACCGTGGCATGGCACCAAAATTGAGTACCGTCTTTCTTTATATTTAATATTTCACCCTGCCAGCATCCAGATTCATTTAACACTGATATGATTTGAGTTGCTTTATCCTCAGGGGGTGAATAAGTGGGTGCATTCAGTATAGAAACGTGTTTACCTGTCAGTTCATCTCCATTGTACCCGAACATATTGTTTAACTTCGGATTAACGTAGGTAATAGTTCCGTCTGATACTCTTATCAGGGCTACGCCTTCCTCCATATTCGTTATTACTTCACTCTGCATACGATGCTCGGTATCTATCTTTTTTTGTTGGGTAATATCCCTGGCTGTAGCGTAAATTCTACCGTCTTCAAACACAGGGCCGGCTAACCATGATAATGTCTTATAAGAACCGTCCTTGCTTATATAGCGATTCTCAAACCCAATAGTTTTTAATCCCTTAAGCTGTTTCTCTATCTCGGCAATAGTTGCTTCTCTGTCATCGGGGTGGATAAACTCCATTATAGGTTTAGAGTAAATCTCCTCTTTAGTAAATCCAAGCACTTTCTCAAACATTGGATTGACTTGTTTGAAGTATCCATCAGTAGTGGCGATACATATTATGTCCAGGGTTTCATTGAAAAATCTCTCCCTTTCTTCAGATATGATTTTTTGCTGGGTGATATCATAAGAAAACCCGCATACGCCAATAATATTATCTTTGTCGTCTTTTAGTGGAAATTTTATCGCCAAATAATACCGGGCTTTCGTTCCATGTATACTTTTAGGATATCCTACCTCCTCAAACTCCATATGTTCGCCCGAATCCATAATATATCTATCGTTCTCACGTAGTTTTTCAGCCATGCGCCCATCAAAAAAATCGTAGTCCGTATATTTCCGCTTTGATAAATCCGCCCTGGTAATTTTGAACAGCTCTTGCGTCTTCCTGTTGATGAAGGTATAATTACTATCGGTGTCTTTTATATACATGTAGGCGTTGATACCGTCCAGATATGAGGAAAACAATCTTTCTGATTTATCCAGGGCTCTTTTCTTTGACAGACCCATCTCACCTATGAGATTTGCAAGGCGTATCAGGAAGTCCATCAGTGTCTTTACATACTCTTCCGTGAATATTGGGATTTTAGATAAGGCATCAAGATATTCTGTTTTATTAAAACCACACTCATCGGCTTGTTTTATAAAATATTCGTTATCAGGAGGATCAAAAAAGAACTGTCCTGTAAACAGATTGCCCATGTGCATCTTGTCTATAACTATGGGTACTGCAACATCCACAAGTCCGTTCTTACATCTGTAGACGTTGTATTGCTCTCCTGCCTTTAGTTTACCTGCAAGGACGGTATCGCTTTCTCTGCATCTGATAGCCGTTATGGGGTTCACACGATGGAATTCAGTACAGAGGGGTTGCCATCCGCTAGCCGTAAGTATATTGCCATCTAAATCAAGAACTGCCGTAACCGCACCTGTCAGCCTGGAGAAGCTATCGGATAGTTCCTGAAGCTCTTTAACATTGAAAATGTCTGATAGTTTATATGTCATCTCTTTTGTCCTGCTTTATATGCTCTCTATAGCCAATTGCAAAATGTTGTAGCTCTTTGTACCTGCAACATCCTGGATTCCCGTTTTCACGGGAATGACAGACAAGGAAAGACGGCATTCTGTTGTAATTCCGGCCTCCGGGCAGGTTGTCATTCCTGCGAAAGCAGGAATCCATTCTTTAAGGTCGAACATAAACGTGGCATATTTATTCATTTTGCAACTGGCTCTCTGGTTTGGCTATATCTAAAGTTATAATAAACTCGGCGCCACCATCCACATTCCTGACCGTAAGGCTGCCGCCCATGTTCGTCTCTATTATGGTTTTGGACATGTATAGACCAATCCCTGTGCCTTTTTCCCCTTTTGTCGTATAGTAAGGTTCAAATATCTTCCCTATGACATTTTCTGGTATGCCGCCGCCGTTGTCTCTTATCGAAACAATCACAGTATCTCTTTCTTCATTATTGCCGATGTTAATTTCTATCAGCCCTGGTGTATCGCCGGTTTCTCTTTTTAAAGCAATGGCGTCTTTGGCGTTATTGAGGATGTTGAGCATCACCTGTTTGAATTCGTTGGGATATCCATCTGTAAGCAGTATTGTATCCGGCACGGCTCTTATGGAAATATCTACCTCGCTTTTCTTAAACATCTGCTCAAACATTGAGGTTAGCTCTTCTATGGTAGTTTTTATGTCGAACCGCACCTTTTCCTTTGACGGCTTGAAGAAGTTCCTGAAGTCGTCTATAGTCTTTGACATGAAGAAAATCTGTTCCATCGTTTTAGCAACAATATCTTTTATATATTTATCGTCAAGCTCTCCGTAGTCATACGCTTCCTGTATGTCCTGCACGGTCATGCCTATGGCGTTTATCGGCTGCCTCCACTGGTGGGCGATTAGTCCTATCATCTCACCCATTGCCGCCATCTTTGATTGCTGGATAAGCATTTGTTCATTTTGTTGTCTTTTCCGGGTTTCTTCCACTACCATTGATTCAAGGTTGGCATTTAATTTCTTCAGTTCCTCTTCCATCCTTTTACGTTCGACAGCCAATGCGTAAATCGAGGCAAGACGTTCTATAACAATTAAATCATCATCGGTATAATCTCTTCCGGCGTTAGCTAATGCAATATTCCCTATCAGCTTATCTCCCACTGCCGCAGGTACGGACATATATCGAATAATTGGTATATGTCCATCGGGAATACAGTTTTTATATGAAGGATGTTCTTTTGGTTTATTTGTGTAAAACCCCTGTTTTGTGTTTAAAGCATGTCCCCATAAGGCATTATATCCGTCCTTACCCTTTGGAAAAGCCAATCTTTGGTATCTCGTATCCACAGTGCAAAGTCCTTTGCCCATCATCTCTGTATGAGTGTGCCCTACTTGCTCCATCGTTATTATATCTATCTCCGATACATGCCCATGCATACTTTCTGTCAGTCTCATTGCCTGTTTATTTATAATTATGGAGATATCAACTACATCCTTTTCTGGAGACAGCAGCGCCTCAGAGACCTCTGCTACGGCCCTCTGAAAATCAAGTTCCCTTTGAATCATATTCTGGGCTTCTTTAATATCTGAAATATCATGGAATATCTCGAACTTGGATATCGAGCCGTCCATGTTTCTTATCGGCGTGTCAAAGAGTGAGTACGTTTTGTTATTCATGGGGGAAGACCACTCCCAGGTAACACTCTTGCCTGAAAATACCTCTTCATTTTTACACCATGTACACTGTCCGGTTCTGCCATGAAAATACTCATAGCATTTACGTCCGTTTACCTCTCCGAATTCTCTCGTTATGACTTCATTAACGAACTCTATATCATGAGTTTTGTTTACTATATATATGCCGTCTTGCATCGTCTCCATGATTGATTTCAGTTTGTCGCGCTCAATACGCATGGCTGCTTCCATGTGTTTACGTTCGGTAATGTCAAGATTGGATCCCCTTAGCTTCACTACCTTACCGGCATCGTCCATTATAGGATCACAGATAGTGTTAATTATCCTTTCAGTCTTATCGGGACGAATAATGCGTATCTCTAAATCATAGGGTTTGCCAAGTTCAACGGCCTCTCTTACCGCACTGTCAAAAACAGGATAATCATCGGGATGCACATATTTAACGTGTTCGTCATAGTGTGGCGGAACTTGTTTGGGGTCCACACCCCAGAGATTAAACATCTCTAATGACCATTGAGGCTGCCGGCTCACAGGGTCATATGTCCATGTGCCGAAGTGTGCCTTGCTTTGTGCCTCTATTACATCAAGTTGACTTGCTTTAAGCTCATCGGCCAACTGTTTTTCATATGTTATATCTCTGACTATGTTTAAATTAAACATGGTTTGATTTTCACCTGGTGAAAAAGGAACACACGTCAGGGTTACCCATAATGTTTTAGAATCCTTGAGAATATAACGTTTCTCCATGTTAAACATCGGTATGCCACCGTTGTTTAATTGTCTGAGCATGTCAAGTTGTTGCTGAATATCCTCTGGATGAGTAATATCCTGAAATGTGTAATTAACAATCTCATCATGACAATACCCGACAATGTTGCAGTAGGCTTTGTTAACATGAACGAATTTACCGGTAGCTGCCTCTGTAATCACAATCCCTATTGGCGTTTCATCAAAGATAACCCTGAATCTGTACTCACTTTCCAATAATCTCTCTTCCATTATCTTTTGCTGTGTAACATCCCTGGCGTTGGCGTAGATGTTACCGTCTATCGCCGGCCCGCCGCTCCACGACAAAATTTTATACGAACCATCCTTACACATGTACCGGTTAATGAAATCTATAACCTCTGAACCTTTATTCTGTCTGTCGATTGCCGCAATAGTCGTCTCACGGTCATCAGGGTGGATTAGATCCATTATGTGCCTTGAGCATATCTCTTCTTTGGTAAACCCGAGAATTTTTTCAAACATTGGATTTACTTTCGTAAAGTATCCGTCAATTGAAAAGATAGCCAGAATGTCGCGAGATAAATCGAAGAACCTCTGGAGTTCTTCCTGTGCCTTTTTACGTTGGGTAATGTCCGTGTGTACCGCTACCCACACCTTGCCGTAATCATTATGTTCAAAGGTCGAGGTAGTCGCGTAGCACCAAAAAGGCTCCCCTGTCTTTTTTATATTTTGTATCTCACCTTGCCATACTGAATGTTTATTTAACGATTCTATTATCTCTTTTGCTACTTCTTCGGGTGACTTTTCAGCAGGTGCATTAACAATGGCGACATTCCTGCCGGTTAACTCATCGGGGCCATATCCAAACATTTGTTCAAACCTTGAGTTGCACCATACAATGCTTTCATCGGCAGCACTAACAAGGACAACGCCTTCAGGCATGTTTGACATGATTTCGTTCTGAAGCCTTAAATTGGCAGTTAACCTTTGATTTTCGGTAATGTCATGGAAACTCCATACCCTGCCCGTTATATTGCCGCCTTCTCTCTGGGGGAAAGAATATCTCTGGATTAGGCGTCCATCCCTGAACTCAATGACGTCAAAACTCTCATCTTCCGGTTTGCCGTATAACTCATTCACCTTGCGCATGAAACCATCCGGGTCTTTCAGTTGCGATATGGCATAAGTCAGTAAGGCATTATCATCTTTGGATGAGAGGAGGTTATCAGAGATGTTCCATATCTGTACAAAGGCACGGTTGAAAACTTTTACTTTACCATCTGTTCCTATCACCAACAGCCCATCGGCGGTAGAGTTTATTGTTGAATTTAATAGTGACAACGAATTTCTTAAGGCTTCCTCTGAATCTTTACGAATCTTGATTTCTTTTTCCAGTTCTTCGTTTGCCTTGCTTAATTGATTCGCCTGTTTGTCAAGCAACAGAAATACGTTTACCTTGCTTCTTAGAATCTCATCGTCTATCGGCTTTAGAAGATAATCTACCGCTCCGCTTTCATATCCCTTGAATATGGATTTTTTCTCTTTGTATGCAGCGCTTATAAAAATGATTGGGAGCGTCTTTGTCTTGCTGTTACTTCTGATCAGGGTTGCCGTCTCATACCCGTCCATTTCAGGCATCTGAACATCCATGATAACCAGGGCGAACTCATTGCGCAGGAGATTCCACAGCGCGTCCTTACCGCTTTGGGCCTTTACTATATTTACCTCCGGCAGGGTAAGAAGTGTCTCCAGTACCAGAAGGTTTTCTTCTCTATCGTCAACTATTAAGATGTTTTGCATATATCTAACCTCAAAAGTTCACCGACCTTGCCTGCTATCTCATCGACATCCAGGATGTAATCGGCTTCGGTTGCCGCTATTGCCGCCAGGGGCATTTCAGGATATTGTGCGGATTGAGGATTTTCCACTATCGCCGTACCTCCCCGCTCCTTTATCCGCTTTAACCCCAGACTCCCATCACTGTTTGCCCCGGTCAGTATTATGCCGATTACATGCTTACCAAAGGCATCCGCGGCGCTTTCAAATAACACGTCTATTGATGGGCGCGAGTAGTTCACCGGCTCATCCACCGACAATGACAACGTCCTGTCGTCTTCCATTAAGAGATGATAATCGGGCGGCGCCAGGTATAAGCATCCGTGTTTGAGTTTTTCCTTATCCTCGGCATACTTGACGGTTAATCGAACCTCCCTTTTCAAAAGAGCAATCAACTCGTTCTTTGTATTTCGATGCAGGTGCAGCACCACTGCAATGGGTAAAGTAAAATCAGCCGGCAGTTGTGTGGCTATTGCCTTAAGCGCATCCAACCCACCGGCAGATGCCCCTATCACAATTGCCTCGTATTTCATACCGCGTCCTTGCCGGGGAGGCCCCTGAGCAGGTGGTCCAACTCTTCCATTTTTGCCTTCACGTCCCTTATCAACTCCCCGCCCTTTGTAACGAACTCAGGCGTAACCACGGGTTTGTCGTTGGCCTTTGCGTCAGATACCGGTGTTGTGTTTCTTCTGTATATCTTTTCATCTTTCAGTACCTCGTCGTAATTGTCCGAAAAGGCAGAGAGCCTGATCGTCTCCTTTGAGCCAAGGCAAAGATACCCTCCTTCTTCCAGCGATTCGGTAAATAATCCAAATACCTTGTCCTGCAACTCCCTGTTAAAATATATTAACACATTTCTGCACAATATTAGGTTCATCTCACCAAATACCCCGTCTGCCGCCAGGTTATGGATTGAAAATACCATGTTTTGCCTTAGCGACTGGTCGATTACAGCCGTATCTGTCTTTGCAGTGAAGTAATCGCTGAATGATTGTATCCCTCCGGCGTGTATATAGTTGGCGGCATATTTTTTTATCGGTTTAATGCCGTAGACCCCCTCTTTGGCTGTAGCCAGAGATTTTTCGCTGTAGTCAGTCGCGTAAATCATCGTCTTGTCATAGAGTTTCTCTTCTCTGAGAATTATGGCAAGGGAATATACCTCCTCGCCTGTGGAGCAGCCAGCGACCCATATCTTTATAAACGGCAGGTGTTGTATGGCAGGGAAAACGGTCTTTCTCAGGGCCTGAAAAAAATCCGGGTCCCTGAACATCTCCGTCGTGCTTATCGAAAAATCTCCGAGCAGCTCCATAAAAAACGGCCTGTCATATATCACCCTTTCGATAACCCCGGTTATTTTCTTAATCCCCGATACGGACATCCTGTGCTTTATCCTTCTCTTTATCGATGCCCGCGCGTAACTTCTGAAATCGTATCCATACTTTGCGTTGATTGCCTCCAGAAGGAGCGTTACCTCCAGATTCTCATTGTCGTCGTTATCGTAGTAATCCACCTGTGGTGTCTCCTGGTCCTACTGGTATAACCAAATTCTGAGCAGGGACAATAGCCTGTCCCTGTCTATTGGTTTGGACAGGTAATCGTTTGCCCCCGCCTCTATGCACTTTATCCTGTCTTCTTTCATTGCCTTTGCCGTCAGCGCTATTATCGGTATGTCGCGGTAACGCCTGATTTTTCTCGCTTCCCTCATAGCCTCGTATCCGTCCATCTCAGGCATCATTATGTCCATCAACACGGCGTCTACCGCATTGTTTCCCTTTAATATCTCTATGCACTCTTTACCGTTGCCTGCTACGATTATGTTCATCCCATGTTCTTCAAGGATGCTCATTAAGGCAAACACATTTCTTGAATCATCGTCTGCTATCAGGATGTTCTTCCCCTTGAATATGTTTTCTTTATCATGTGCTTTTATCAGGATATGCCGCTTTTCCTCTGGCAACTCCGACTCGTCAAGGTGTAAAAAGAGCACTATCTCATCAAGCAGCCTGTCTGTTGACTTTACGGGTTTAACCACAATTTTCTGGGCATACATGGCGAGCTTTATCTCATCCCCAACGCTTAAGCGCGCGCTGTTATATATCAGCGCCGGGATGCCGCTTAAATGTTCAGTGTTTTTAATTATATCCAGCACGGCGAAACATACGGGTTCGCTGCCTGAGACATTCATTACGATACACTCGTACCGGTTTGACTCTATGTCCGTTTGCGCCTTCTTGGCAGATACGTAATCAACCCCAACGGATGTGTTTTTTAATAGTTCTCTAAGTGCCGCCTCCTGTTGAACATCCAGGTTCACTGCCATGAGTTGCTTTTTCCCGCCTGAGAATATGCCTTCCAGTTTGCCGAAGGCCTCTTCGATTTTCTCCATATTGACAGGTTTGGTCAGGTACCCGGCACTGCCGGATTTCAGTACGTCTATGTTTTTCTCCGACGCGGATATTATCTGTATAGGTATGTTGCGCGTCCCTGATGATTCCTTTAGCCGTTCAATTACCGTCCAGCCGTCCATGTCAGGCAACCCCATGTCCAGGATTATCGCATCGGGTTTGTATACGTGCGCGCTGTCTATGCCGTCCGTGCCATTTTGCACTGCTATGGCCTTATAACCTCTGTCCCTGCTTATATCCAGTAAAATCTTTGCAAATGCCGTATCGTCTTCTATTATTAAAATCGACTTCTCACCTGCCGTTAAATTCTCTCTGTCGTCCTCTATGGGTTTACCTTTCACTTCGGGCGCTCTTTTTACCGGCTGGACATCCGGCGCTTGTTTTAATGCCGGTTCAGGGATGTTATCCGTAACAGAGACGCCTTCTAAGTCTGGTATGAATATGGTAAAGGCGCTTCCCATCCCCAAATCACTCTTGACTGCTATTTCGCCCTTTAGCAGTTTAACCAGTTCTTTGGATATTGTCAGTCCCAACCCGGTGCCTCCGTATTTTCTACTCGTTGTGCCGTCGGCCTGTTTAAATGCCTCGAAAATAACCCCTAACTTGTCCTGGGGGATTCCTATCCCGGTATCGGTGACGGAGATGGATAATCCGTTGCCTGAGTGTGCGGTGGTTTTGTCTATTGTTACCGTTATGGCGCCTTTTTCAGTGAATTTAACGGCGTTTGACAGCAGGTTTCTGATTATCTGCTCCATCTTTTGTGTATCGGTATGGATGTGCTTCGGTGCGTTTCCCGAAATCTCCACTTGCAGGGCAAGTTTCTTTTCCTCCGCCAGGGGTATAAAGTTGTTCTCTATGAATGTTTTAATTCTGCGGGATTCCATTGCTTCAATGTGCAGTTCCGCCTTGCCGGCTTCGACTTTTGAGAGGTCCAGGATATCGTTTATCAGATTAAGTAAGTCCTTGCCGGATGAGTAAACCGTAGCGGCGCACTCCGTTTGCTTTTGTGTGAGATTGCCGTTCTTGTTTTCCGATAGATGCTTTGAGAGCAGGAGTATGCTGTTAAGCGGTGTTCTTAACTCATGCGACATGTTTGCCAGAAATTCCGATTTGTACTTGCTCGTTATCTCTATTTCTCTGGTCTTTTGAAGGTTTAGCTCCTGATTCCTCTCAAGCTCAATGTTCTTTTTCCTTATCTCGTCCCGCTGTTTTTCCATCAGTTTGGCGTGTTCTTCAAGTTCCTCATTTGCCTGCCTGAGTTCCTCCTGTTGTTCCTGAAGCTTTATCTCGGATTCTTTCAGAATCCTTGCCTGATTTGCCAGTTGTTCGTTATTTGACCGCAGCTCCTCCTGCTGTACCTGAAGCTCTTCAGACTGGCTTTGAGTTTCTTCCAAAAGTTCTTTCATCGTTTCGCGTGATTGAGCGACGCTGAAGGCTATGGCAATACCTTCGGAAACCGTTTTTATAAATTCTGTTTGATGCCCCATAAATGAGGCAAACGCCCCTACTTCTATTACGCCTTTTACCTTGCCGTTATATATGAACGGCGTAACCAGTATGTTTGACGGCACTCCATCGCCAAGTCCGGAGGTTATCTTTATGTAATCGCCAGGCACTTCAGTCAATAGGATCGTTTGTTTCTCAAGTGCCGACTGCCCTACCAGGCCCTCACCCAAAGCAAACTCGTTAGAGAGGTTCTTACGTTTGTTGTATGCGTAGGTGCCTGTTAACTTCAGGATGTTTGGCTCTTGCGACAGGTAGATTGCCCCAATATTCGCACCCATGTATTCGGAAATGTATGTTATCAGGTTTTGAGAGAGTGTGATGACATCCTGGTCTCCACGCATCATTTCGTTTATCTTAGTGTAACCTGTTTTTTTCCAATTTTCTATGTCTCTCGCCGATAGATTATTACGCAAGGTGTCTGCCATTTGCTGGAACGATTTAGATAGTCCACCGATTTCGTCCTTTGCCGTGGCATCTATCGTTACATTTAAATTCCCTGAAGCTATTTCCTTGGTTACCTCCAGTAACCTGGCTACAGGCCCTGTGATGGTTCGCGTAAAGGTAAACGATAATATGCCGCTCATAACTATGGCCGCAGATAAAATATAATATAAGATATTTTTAGTGTCTTCGTTTGTTTTCTGAGTGTTTTCGTAGAACGATGTTGCTTTGTTAGTGGCAAATTCGAGGGCTTCTTTTAGCAGCTTCTCGTTTTCCGTGGCATGTGCATACATTTTGGTATCCAACAGCCTCAAAGCATCTGCTTTTTTACCCTGTAACAGCAGATTAAAGTAATCGTCGTGAAGGGCTATATAGTTGTCATAATTGGCATGTATTTGCTTTATTAATTTTTTATCACCCAGGAAAAGGTTTTCCGCGGTTGTCAGATCATTGATTATTTCATGTTCGATGGACGACACCAGCGCCTTTATATCCATAATATCATCGTTGTTCGTAAGAAGAGATGCCTTTCTTAAGAGGAACCTGACCCTGTAGGTGTTTGCATCCGTCGATAGTAATCTGCTTTTTACCATGAAAGGATGCTCATAGAGCATCTTCATTTGATCGGCAGAGTAGTTCAGCTTGCTTATGGAATATAGGGACAACAGAAGAAAAACTAATAATATCAGCGAATATCCTATGGTAATACGAGTTCCTATGTTGAGGTTTTTCATCATCTCCGTCTCCTGTAATTGTCTTATCTGCCGTAATGCAACGCAACGCCACGGTTTTAGGTATTTCCCTGTACTGATATTTTACAACAGGAACTCCTGAAAATAATACAGGCACTCCAGGGCAAACGCATTAGAAAAGTACAACATAAATTTCCTCTTCTGGATTCCCGCTTTCGCGGGAATGACAGACAAAGTAGAACAAATATACACCTGAATTTGTCATTTCAGCCCTCATTTTTGTCATTCCTGCGAAAGCAGGAATCCATGAAACCCTCTACCGGCGCTAATTTCATGGGCAATATCTGCTTTATTTTTCTAATGCGTTTGCCCTGCGCGCCCCCTTGACCCTTCAATAAAAGATGGGATATAATGCTTGTAATTCAAAAGAAGAGGGGTCTCTGTAGACGGAATAATATGTTCTTATCAATAAGAAACAAGATACTCATATCACATGTTGGCATGGTTTTACTCGCCGGCCTGGCAATAGGGGGAGGTTCGTATTATGTAATCTCGACCGACCCGAAGTTTACATCGGAACTGGCAAAGATTAAATATATCACTATAAGTATATTGATTATCGTATTAGCCGTCAGCGGGATTATATTTGCGCTAATCACGAGGAACATAACAAATAACATAACCAATCCGCTCAAAAGATTTATTGCGTTTACGGTTACGATAGCCAATGGGGATTACTCTCAGGTACCCGACATCAAATCAAGGGATGAGGTAGGCATTTTGGCCAAATCGTTTAATCATATGCTCATCGAGTTGAAACAAAGCAGGGAAGACTTAAACATGGCAAAAGAATATGCAGACAATATCATTGAGACCATAGCAAATGCCGTGATAGTGTTATCGGAAGATGGCACGATTGTGAAAGTTAATAAGTCAGTTTACAACCTGTTGGGCCTTGAGGAGGAGGACCTGCTGAATAAACACATAGCCGTAATATTTGACAACAAAACCCATGCCAATGTGTTGTATAATGAACTGATGAAAAGCGGGCATGTCAAAAATGTCGAAGTGATTTTTTCAGCATGTTTTGGGGTAAAGATACCCGTTATTTTTTCTGCCTCGGTCAATTATGGCAGCGACGGCACGATAGATTCGATAGTGTGTTCGGCGCAAGACATAACACAGCTCAAGCGAATGCATAAGGTACGCGACATGCATCTGGAGGAGTTAGCGGAAACCAATCAGAATCTCAAACAGAGCCAGGCTCAATTAGTCCAGGCAGAAAAACTGGCCTCCCTCGGGCAGATGCTCGCCGGCGTGGCCCATGAGATAAACACCCCCGTAGGCATTGGGATTACGCTTTCTTCCACTATGGCCAAGGCTACCGAAGACATAACGGCCGCCTTCGACGACATGTCGCTGCGCAAGGAACAGCTCAAGGAGTATATTGACGAAATGAACCAGTGCAGTTCCCTTATATTAAAGAGCCTTCTGCGTACTGCCGACCTGATCAATAGTTTTAAGCAGGTATCCACTGACCAGATTACACAGAAGAAAAGGACATTCAGGATGAGAGAATACATAGAGGAAATACTGCTTAGCCTTCAACCAAATCTGAAGAAATACCAGCATAATATCGAGCTGATATGTTCACCTAAATTAGAATTGGATAGTTATCCCGGAGCGATGGCGCAGATAATAACAAACCTCCTGATGAATTCGGTAATGCACGCTTATGGCCCCGGCGACAAAGGCAATATAGTGATTGAAGTCAAAGCCAACGAATATGAAGTTGTACTAACGTACAGAGACGACGGCAAGGGCATGCCGCAAGAGAATCTCGAGCGTATATATGACCCGTTTTTTACGACAATGCGAGGGGCGGGTGGCACGGGCCTGGGCCTGCATATTGTGCATAACATAGTAACGCAGACCCTCGGTGGACAGATCGTCTGTGAGAGTGCCTTGAGAAAAGGAACTACATTTACCATTAAATTTCCCATGGGGACAGATTTAAATTTGTCCCCGGTGGCAGAGGTGGCAGCGGCATGATTGACCAAATAGATGACAACAGGTTCTACTTTAAGCACGACGGCAGCGGCGAAAACACCCCAACTGAAAAGTCTGGGAAGTGGAAGATAATGATCGTTGACGACGAGGAAGAGGTACACGAGATGACGAGGCTTGCGTTGAAACATTTTGCGTATGAAGGCAAGTCTGTAGAGTTTGTCAGTGCATATTCCGGCAGCGAGGCAAAACGCCTGATTGCCGAAAACCCCGACACCGCGGTTATGCTCTTAGATGTCGTCATGGAAGACGACCATTCGGGACTGTTTGTTACTAAATATATCAGGGAAGATCTGAAAAACAATTTTGTAAGGATTATTCTGAGGACAGGGCAACCCGGGCAGGCCCCAAAACAAGACGTCATCGTCCAGTACGACATAAACGATTACAGAGAAAAGACCGAATTGACCAGCGACAAGTTTAATCTCGCGATGATCCTGGCCTTAAGGACATATCGTGACATCATGACCATCAACGACAGCAAGAAAGGACTCGAAAAGGCAATGCTGGAAAGCCTGAAGACCAGCTCACAATTGACCACCTTACTTGCATCCATTGAGGATATGATATGCATAAAGGACATGGACGAAAGGCTTGTCTTAACAAATGGCGCGTTTAAAGAATTCACAGGATTAACCGACGAGGACATCATAGGCAAAACATATGCGAATTTCTTTCCGCCGGCCTTCGCAAAAAAAGAAAGAGAGAGTGACCGCGAGGTATTTGTAACATTAAAGGCAGTTCAAATCGAACAGAAATTAAGCAGCAGAGCAGGGGATGTTTATCTTGAGACAATCAAAAACCCAATATTTTCGGAGGCTGGCAAGGTGTTCGGCCTGGTTTCCGTATCCAGGGATATAACGGAACGAAAAAAACTCGAGATAGAGCTGCGCAATAGCAGAGACGAATACCGCCTGGGCTTTCGCGCGATAGTGGAAAACAGCAATGACATAATAACCCGTATCGGCAGCGATTATATCTGCCGTTATGTAAACCCAAGCTGCAGCCTCTATCTGCCGCAATATAAACCCGAAGATATAATCGGAAGACATATCAATCAGTATTATGAACTGGGGTTCAATGACGAGTTTATTCAATGTCTGATACATATGACACGGGAGACAATTGAGTCCAATGAAAAACAAGAGAAAGAGTTCTATGTTGACAATACCCATTTTCGCGCGTGGTTTCATGCGGTGTCAGTCCCGGAGGTGGACACATTAAACGACGTCGTTGCCGTAATAATCATAGCGCATGACATAACCGACCGTAAGAAGATAGAAAACGCGATGCACAAAGACCTGCAGTTATTGACAAAGGCAATAGAAACTACCCAGGTAGGATTCACGGTAACGGACAACAAAGGCGTAATAATCTACTCGAACGAGTCCGAGGCCATTATGCACGGCTACACGGTCAATGAACTTATAGGAAGCGATATAGAGATTCTGGCCCCGAAGGATCTGAGAAAGCCGTTAACACAGGACCAGCTGAAGAGGTTAAAGCGATGGAAGCGTGAAAGCATTAATATGCGAAAAGACGAAAGCACGTTTCCCGTGCAGCTGATGTCGGACGTTGTAATGGACGACGATGGACAACTGACAGCTATTGTCACCAGTTGCGAGGACATTACGGAAAGAAGACAAATGGAAGAAAAAATATTTCGCCACAGCGAGAGTCTCGAGGCAACGGTAAAGGCACGTACCGCGGAATTGTATAAGACCTTTACAGAGTTGAAGCAGAGCCAGGAGCAGCTTATTCAATCGGCAAAGATGGCCTCTTTAGGGATATTAACTGCCGGAGTGGCCCACGAGATAAATAATCCGCTTTCCTTTGTCTATGGCAACATAGGAAACCTGGAAAAATTCGTCCATAAACTCTTTAGCCTCCTCAATAAATACGATACAATCGAATCATCCTCTGAGAGCAAACTGGAAATCGAGAGCTTTAAGCAGGAAATCAACTTTAAATATATAACAGAGCGGATTGATACCCTCATAGTGAAAACGAAAGAGGGCGCTAACCGGATAAAGAAAATCGTACTAGATCTCAAGAATTTCGCAAGGCTTGACATCGCTGATTTAACCGATATGGATGTCAACGAGTCGTTAAATACGACACTGGAGCTGCTCTATCACGAGTATAAAAACAGAGTCGTTATAAAAAGGGAATACGGCGAAATCCCAAAGCTGCAGTGTTACGCCGCAAAAGTCAACCAGGTATTTATGAACCTGCTGATAAACTCGTGCCAGGCGATAGAGGGCGAGGGGGAGGTTATAATCCGGACGTCTGCCGATGACGAAACGGTTAATATCGCAATAATCGACAACGGCAAGGGGATACCTCCTGAGATAAAAGATAAGATATTTGACCCGTTTTTCACTACAAAACCAGTAGGGGTAGGGACGGGATTGGGGCTTTCGATAAGCTATAAGATAATAAAGGAACACGGCGGCGAAATCATCGTAGAGAGCCGGCCCGGCAAAGGCACTACATTTACGGTAAGTATTCCTCTGCCGAAAAAGTAGATACGTTCATACCTGCCAGACGGCGAATGTTCATACCTACCAGACGACGAATTCGGTCTTGTCAACGCCACATATGGGGCAGAGCCAATTAGAAGGTAGTGCCTCAAAGGGCACCCCCTCGGCAGGGTCTGCGTCAAAAAATGGGGTTTTATGCAACGAGATTTTCACACGTCATTCCGGCTTGTCCGGAATCTGTCCTGAATCAACGTGTTTTATGAGGATATTCGTATATAT
>PEAC01000173.1 GCA_002753305.1 Nitrospirae bacterium MYbin6 | reverse complement strand
GATGCATATTTCGTCTTCATAATATCCTTGGACCTCCATCTTTCTGCTCTTACTGTAACTTAACATGTTGTCCAGTTTTTGGGGTCCATTATAGTAACCCGTGGCCGTTCCGCCAAGCACCTGGTTGATAACAGTATCGGCAACCCTGACTTCGCTGCCTTTTTTAAACCATTCGACGAGATTATTGTTAACGGTTATTTGCGTTACCCCGGCAATTGCCATAAGAAAAAATATCAACCCGCCTATAACCGTCTCGGGCCTTCTTAAGCCAAACCCGGCAAGTTTTTTCAGAAACAGCGACATTTTACCTGTGTCGGCCTCCTCCGAGCGGGCAATCTTCTCTAACTTTTTCTCCTTAACAAAGGTAAACATTGCAGGGATGAAGGTAAAGCTAAGAATCCTTAAAACAATTGTGCCAAAAGCAACAAGCCCGCCAAAAACCTGCACAGGAACGATATTCATAAATAAAAGAACTGCAAACCCTGCCGCCGTCGCCAGGGCAGTGCTGCGAACCGGTTTACTTACGGCGCCCATTGTCTCAATTATGGCCGCCCTTTTATTTCCTGTCTCCTTGTAGCGGAAATAGAACTCGTTAAAGATATGCATGCTGTCCGTTGCAATTGCCATCAGAAAGACCGGAGCCATCGAACTCATTATATGTATGGGAAATCCCAATCCAATCAGCAGTCCCATGCTCCAGACAATGCTGATCATTGCATCCATCATGAGGACAATGGATAGAAACATGTCCCTGAACATGAGATATCTGACAAGAAACATGACCATGCCGGCTATTGGGGCCAGGATACCCATAAGTTTAAACATGTCAACCCCAAAAGTGTCACGCGCTACCGGGTCCCCAGGTAAATAGTATTTTTCACCACCACCTTCTTTTCTTACAATCTGTCTTATGGCATCCGCAATCTCCTTGCCATTTGCCCCTTTCTGAAGCGGCACATATATGGCGGTTGTTTTCCCATCTTTTGAAATAAAGCGGTTAACAAAGAGAGGGTTTTCGTAAAGTATTTTTCTGAGATGCTCAATCTCTTTATCGTTCTTTGGGAGTGCCGCCATAAGGGTGGAAACCTTTAAGTCTTCATTTTCCACTTCAATGTTGTCAATGGTGGTAAAGCTCGATACGTCCGTTGCCGCTACCCCTTTTAATCTCAGTATTTCACCGGTTATTCTTTGAATCCTTCCAAGCGTGCCACCATTGAGGATGCCTTTTTCGTTTACGACGCCAATGACCAGCGTATCCTCATACAGATTAAACGTCTTTTCCACCTCATCGTTCCATACCCGCACGTCTGACGTAGCCGGGAGCATGTTCTTAGGATTGGTGTCCGTCTTAATCTTCGTAAACTGTGTCATAAAAAGCATCGTTATAATCACCGATATGGCCACGACCACCTTCGGGTGGTCTACAGAAAACTCTACTATTGAAAATTTTCGCACTTACACCTCCTCGTATTTTTTTGTGCTGCTAAACACGTTAAAAGGTAAGGTTCATATCTGCCTGAACCACAGTCTCTTTATAGTACCTCGCTGGGTCAGCAAGGACTACGCCTTCTACTAAATCATTGGATGCCATCTCAAAGAGCGCCGTATTCAACGGACAGGCAAGAATCTTTGCACCCTCGGCAATAAGCATTATAAAAAGGTCTTCTACGGAGGGAAGATTCATGTCGTCCATTTTTTTCATAACTGCCTCTCCTACTTCAATTGGCTGGTCAGGCAGGCATTTCAGGTCGTTTACCTTGTCCTTATGGACGGCATTTATACCTCGCGAACCAAAGAAAATCGTCACATTCGACCCCTCCCTGAGTAAACTCAAGGCAGTCATAAGGGCATTGTACACCTGGCACAGTTCATCATGAAAACACATCACCGATACATTTTTACCATCTGTTTTTTTCATCGCCTTCCTCCTCCGTTACAAGATAGTTGCACATATGCTAATATTTGCATGTAATAATATGTAGTGTCAAGTGAATTTTATCTAAAGGTCAATTTTTTTACTCCAGTGAGAATCAGTATCCTTGAGGAACTCACAAAGGATGTGAAGTGTGTGTGAGTGATTTCGGTAAGTTTCTGGAAATAGGGCGGCCAAACGTAATGCAGCATCTCACTTTACTCAGAAACTACCGCGTAATAGATTTCTACATGGATGGAAAACTAGGGAAAACTAATGAAAATAAAACGCTCGTGCGATAAAACCGCGCGTTCCCGCGAAACAGGCCATCCATTGCGGTGAAGTCAACCACCTGCGAAAGTGCGCTGGAAAATACCCTATGGATATTTATCCTTTACTATTTAACCTTCGCGTGCTTCTTAAATATGCCTCTTCCGAAGAAGGTGTGTTTCTTTACCGTCTCGGGCTTGCTTACCTTTGGCTCGTATTTTTTCTCTTTCCAAACGCAGATGTTATGGGCTATCTCTTCGTCAAGCGCGATATTCGACCCCTCGCATTCGATGACAAATGACGGATACGTCTGATGGAGCTTTATGTTTACGCCTGGCCTTATCTGCAGGCCGTTCAATCTGTGCAGCTCATGGTCTTTTCTGCAATTGACATATGCAACGCGCGCGGTTTGCCCTATCTCCAGCTCTGTCAGATGTATGACTGAGCTTTCTATAGTTGTGGTGGAGTTCTCACAGCACTCCCCCGGGGGAATAGGCAGCCCCTGTGGAGATTCCTTCGGATGCCCAAGCATCGTGCAGATACTGTCGACAAGCGCGGGATTGACCATGTGTTCAAACTCACACGCGCCCTCTTCGATGTTCTTAGTCATGCCCATTACGTCAAAAAGGAGCCTTTCGGCAAGCCTGTGGGCGCGAATTATGCGTCTGGCACGCTGTTCTCCATTTATGGTAAGCTCTATGGCCTTGCCATCGCCTGAGATGCCCACCATACTGTCGGCAAGGCATCCGTTTACTATATCTATGCTGAAACTATCCCCTATTTGGGCCTTCAGTTCGGCCATAAGGGTTTTTCCGTCCTCTTTCATATACCATAGGGCCTCAAGGTACTCGTCCATCTCCATCGTGTTTTTCATTCTAACAAACCTCCAGAGAGCTTATAGATCTTATTGCAACATTATATTATAACATTTTACTGCAGTATTAGAAAAACAAGAGTAAAACCCGGTTCAGGACACCGGCTATCAACACCGAGGTAAATGTCATGGCGGATACCATGGATAGGGTGGCCTTCCATCCCTGGTCTTTTACTATAATCCCAATGTTGGCAACGCATGGGACAAACATCGTGGTCAGCACTACGGCTACAATGCTCTGGACGTAATTCAGTTGCCCGTTTTCAGACATTTTTATTATCACGCTCACCGCGACCTCCCTCCTTGCTATTACCAGAATGAGGGCGTCGACCATTTCAGTGGGCAGCCCCAGAAATCCATCGACTATGGGCTTAAGGAATATCTTCATAAGCTCTAAAAGCCCCGTCTTATCCAGTATAAACATGGCTATGGCGGCATAGATAAAGGCTGGCAGCGCCTCCTCCAAAAACCAGATCAGCCGGTAGTAGGTCTTCTTGAGGACGGCCTTCAGGTTCGGCATCCTGATAGCCGGCAGCGCCTGTATGAAACAGTCCTTGTCGTCGTCTTTCATGATTTTATTGAGTATAAGGCCGGTTACCGCCTCTATGGTGGCAATCACGGAGAAGGTTATAATAAAGGCCGTTATTCCAACCTTGCCCAGAAGGCTTATGTTCAACCCAATCTGCGGGGCACACGGAATGGCAAACGCGATCAGAAAAATGGTGATATACCTCTCTTTCGGCGAGGTCAGC
>PEAC01000019.1 GCA_002753305.1 Nitrospirae bacterium MYbin6 | reverse complement strand
TCCAGGCCATCTATTCCTCCTTTCTCACGAAAGTTAGTATAGCCCCTCTTTAGGACATTTTTACTTTGCTGCTTTAGGACATTATCATTTTGGCGGGACACAAATACTGCGATTTTGGCCTCGATTAGATTCTTACTTCGGGTTAATCTTATGGGCATTGTGTACAATCTGGTTGAGGAGTGCGGCGGCCATCGGGAATAACAGCTTTTCGACAGCAGTTTTTACCCTCTATTTATGCCTTTTGCCTAGTAATTCGGACTATTTGAATATGCCTTATTCAATAATGGAAAGAAAATATGCTATGGTAAAGGAATGATTGGAGATTTCAATGCCCCAATATGGCTCGTCCTTCTTGTTTTAGGCGGGTTAGTCGGAGGAACCTTCATGCTACTCAGCAGAAAGAAGACGAAAAGGGCTAAAACAATGGAAAGTACGCATTCCGGCAAGAAACAAGACAATCCTATGATTGACGTTCAAGTTAATCGCATGGCTAATGGAGGCTTCTGCATACGTGGTCACTCCTATGCCAGCATCAAGGACTACTATACAGTTATCGCTGACTGCACCAGAACCATTGAGCTAAATCCCGAAGATGTTAATGCCTACTATCAGAGGGGCCTTACCTACGCCGCACTAAGAGAACATGAAAAAGCTGCCGATGATTACAGGGCTGCCGCAAGGCTGGGTCATAAACCGGCTCAGGATAAATTACGAGGCGAGGGCTTAGATTAGTAGAGGCGGCCACCGGAATTTCAACACCTTAAACTACCTCAATTCATGCCGTTTTGCGAGAGTGGTAATTCAGGGTAGTATTCGTTGTATTTTCAAGTAGCAGATATATAACATATTACATTGTAATCATTATAACACTTAGTATTACAATATTATTGTGCGTAAATAGCATTAGAAGGTGTGTTTTATTGCAGGTTGGGTTTAACCATAAGCGATAGTAAAATGACTCTTGTTTTTCTGTGGTGTTTTTTAGCCGGAGTAGTCCTCAATAATCTGAATAGGGGGCCTTGCCGATATTCTTGCCTTAGCCGCCTCTAGCCCCGCTATAAGCCCAGCGGCCTCCTCATAGGTTGTCTTGTTTGTTATCTGAATATCTTTTTTGTTTGGTTCAACCTTGTCGTACAGCTTGCTTAGGGCCATAAGTCTTACGCGGTCATCTTGTGTTGTCCGTGCCAAAGATAAAATTTCCTTAGTCAGGTCAACGCCCTCATCTGATAGCACCTGCTGAACACTCCGCCTCAGAAACGCGCAGCCCTTTTTTCGTTGAGCGCCGCCGAATTTTCGCTTGGCCTTTGGCTCTGGCAGTTTGTGTTTACCGTCCGATTCCCACTAGGCAAGTAATTGTTTTTTTAGTAGTGTCTTCATAATTTTAGTATGCCATAAATCTCATAGTATTATCAAGGAAGTCATAGTATTCAGAATCCATAATTATGTTCATGGGTGAGGCTTTTGCGTGTTCCGGTGAAAACGACTATCTGTTACGGCTATGTCTATCATCTGAAAAAGCGTATGTTTTTTACCTGCTGGCTTCAATTTATCCGCCCAAAATATGCAAAACGGCAATGTTGCCAAAACGCATAATAATTTCAAGCCAATAAAAATTGCCGGAAACGGTCATTTTGCCGAAATTGGCAAATATTTCAGCCTGTTCATAACCAGAAGAGTAATGTTGACACAGTGTCAGCAAAGCAAACTGCTCTGGTCGCCGACTTTGTAAAATAATTCCTAAAAAAACACTTGACAAAGATAAAGCCTTAGTGTTACACTTAAGACTATAATGACAAAAGAAACCATTCGAATGAAGGAACTCTTGAGTTTGGGACTCAAAAAGACTCATGTCTCTACTATCCTGAAGCATGTGGATGTCTTCGAGGGTATGCTGAAACAACAGGGATACGCCGTCGAATATACGTTTAATCAGGCTTGCTATATGGTCATCGGCTGCTTGTTGCTTGAATTGGGGTTATCGACTAGGCACGTCAACATTGCGCTTGTTACACTAGGTAGTAACTTCAATTATGCCGGAGAGGATTGGGCTTTGGGCTTTGGAAACGAAAAAGCTCGTCAGCGGATTATTAACGATAAATTATTCTTGGTTGTCCGCAGGTGCAGTTATATTGCCCATAATTGTGGTAACCCTATTGAGGAATTTATATACCCTGTGGTCAGCATCGTTACGGGGCTGACTAATCCAGCTACGGTTGCATTTAAACACGCACGACTTGCCGACATTGGTTCTTACTTCGAGCCAGAAAATTATGATGATAGAGTTTATAAAACAGATGACGGGCAAGAACTGAGGCCAAAAAAAGATCCTGCTTGTATCAGGATTGACTTATGTTGGTTGATAGAAGAGGTTACGAAGCTGTTCTCATAACTTTTTTTTGCAGTTCAATGTCGCATATGCAACAAAGGAGACAATTATGACACAATCACTCTTAACACCGATGGAAGCCGCAAAAGCGTTAGGTTTGCCGCTGAGAACTTTGACGTTCTGGAGGCACAAGAGGAAGGGGCCTAGGTTTTATAAGGTCGGTAGGCATGTTCGTTATGATAAATACGACATTGACGAGTATCTTTTAAAGAGTATTGTTAAGACAGGAGAGTTATGATTATGGCTGATACTGATGGAACTGAAAAGAAGAAAAAAGATAAGGATAAAGCGCCACCCGCGAGTATAAAAGTCATAGCCCTTGCCAAAAAATATCTCATGTACAAAGACCAGAGCGGCGCGATTTACGCCTTTGTCAATGGTCGTTCGATACCCATTGAGGGCAAGCAATTTAAAAATACTTTAATTAACGATTTTTACAAATCCGAAAAATATCCGGCGGGTAGAGAGGCTATAAATGCGGCCCTTTCCGTTTTATCGGCTCAAACGGCTGAAGAGGGTAAAGAGAAACGGCTGGAGCTTCGAGTGTATAGGGATGATGATACTATTTTTTATGACCTGGGTAATGGGTTAGTCGTGAGGATTTCTGGTGAAGAATGGAAGATTGAGGCTGCGAAACCAATGTTCCGAAGTATGCCACATCAAAAAGTACAGGTTGAACCTGTACATGGCGGAGATATTCACAAAATTTTCAATTATCTTAATATATCTGAGAATGCTAAGATCCTCATGCTCTGTTACCTTACGACATGTTTCATTCCAGATATAGCACGGCCAATCTTACATCCCACGGGCTCACAAGGTATGGGTAAGACCACGATGGGCAAAGTTATTAGGTCAATGATTGACCCGTCCAATGCTGACGCGCTGATAACTCCAAAGGATGAAGAAGAGGTCAAACTGAACCTCTATAATAGTTATTATCCAGTTTTCGACAACTTGTCAGGGGTAGATAGTCGTTTATCGGACATTCTATCACAAGTCGTAACAGGGTGTGGTTTCGAGAGGCGTGAACTTTATTCAGACAATGACGTGCGAACATATCGCCTTCAACGGACGATGTGCCTCACAGGGATTAACTGTGTAACAAAGAAAGCTGACCTTATGGACAGAGTGCTACTGATGCCTCTGGAACGTATAGACGAAGGCGACCGGATTGAGGAGCGACTGTTTTGGGATAAATTCAATGCGGATAAGCCTTCTATACTGGGCGGCATTTTTGATACTCTCTCAAGGGCAATTGCCATTTATCCCACAGTACGACTTGACCGGAAACCGCGGATGGCTGACTTTGCAACATGGGGCTATGCGATAGTCGAAGCTCTGGGATGTTCCGGCGACGACTTTCTGGCAGCCTACAGCCTGAACAAAGAAAAGCGGGAAGAGGAACTGATTCACGGGGACACTTTGTTACAGGCGATTATCGGATTCATGTCGAAAATGAATACGTACACAGGCTATATGAAGGCGTTTTATAAAGAGCTAAGGGAACTATTGAACCCTGAATCCGACGACAGGAGCTTTCCAAAAGGGGAGAATAAGTTGAGGTCTGCACTCGAACGCATCCGTGAAACTTTAAACGGCAGTGGTATCCTTTTTGCAATAAAAAATCGGGATGCCATTGGCTATAAAATTTCTTTATGGAAAAAAAATAATGTAGATGATGTACATCCTGAAAATGTATCTACACGCTATAAAGCCAATAACGACGCCAATAGTGTAGATAGTGTACGTAATGTAGATAATATTACTAAAACTTCTGGTGAAGAAAAAAAGGGGGAGGTCTCAGATTCCACATGTGATGCAGAGCCTGAAAGTTTTAGGAAAGGACATACACTATCTACACTACGTACATTTCCAAGCACTGAAGCCAGTTTGCACGATGTAGATAACAATGTAGATACTTTGGGGCTATCTACACTACATAGTCCGGTATCAACGCTTATCAGTGATAATGACAATCCCGACGATGAGCCACTTGTTGAGATTTCGTCAGATATTATGAGGGTTAATCAGGTATGACGTATATTGTAACTCGTAAATTTAAACTCAAAACGCCGTCGGGTATAGAGAACCTATGCGCTGGTGATATGTTCTTACCAACACACGAAGCGGATATTCAGCCCTTGATAGCAGGTGGATATGTTTCTATCGTTAAACATAGTAATGTCGAGCAGGTTAAAGGGATAACGACCACAGAGGCCGTTGAGGTAGTGTGTCAAAGAGCTTTAACAGCGTCCACTTGTACGGAGCGGCAACAACATTATTATCCTGGGCTTGACCTCTATGTTTGTAAAAGGAGTGGCCGACTCTGCCAGTACGGAAGCGGGGACTTTTTCGACGATTATATGGAGAGAGCGGCTATCATGGAGTATGACGGCGGCCTTGACAGGGCGGAAGCGGAGCGCCAAGCATACGAATTGATTAAGGGCAAATACGGATATGAGACCAGAAATAACTAAGACCAATGAGGATAAGACTTGAAAACCACGCTTGAGCCGGACGATATAAAGGCGATAGCAGAGGCGGTCATGGAACGTCTGAAGCCCTCTATGGCTGGTAATGGCAAGCGTGAACATGAAGACATTATCTTCGACAAGAAATCCCTTGCCGCATATCTAAAAGTATCTGAAAGCACGATTAACAAAATGGTGAGCAACAAGCAACTGCCGCATTTCAAGATACAGGCTGGTCAATCCGGTGGGGTGCGGTTCAGACAGCGGGAAATAGATAAGTGGATTCAGCGGCAGACAATACCGGAATCCAACCCTTTTACCGGCAAATTCCGGTAGGGCGGTAACTTGATTAGGTATCAAACACGCTTGGTAATTTCACAAGTAATATCAATATGTTATAAAGCACTATGCACTAAACTATGCAGTACAAAAATAACCCTTGACATAAACATAGTTTAAGTGTATCATATCTATATGAAAGAGTGGACACCGACAGAAATCAAGGCGTTTAGGCAGCGGCTCAACCTTTATCAGAAGGACTTTGCCGCAATATTACGTGTAACTGAACAGTATGTCTGTTATCTTGAAAAGGGGGTGAAAACAGCAGGTGGTAGTTTGAAGGCATTACTCGATTGTCTTGAGCAGAAGGAAAATGAAAAAGAGGAGGCTAAAAAGAGACATGGCAAAACACAAAGGCATATATAAGCAAAAAGGTTCAGATTTTTACTGGCTCAGATACGTCGGCCACGATGGTAAAGTTATCCGTGAATCTGCAAAGACCACGAACTTTAAAGAAGCACAGGCAAAACTTGAGAACCAAAGAAGGGCTATTCGTGAGGGCAAAGAACCTGAACCTATCAAGAGAATCTCAAACTTCACATTCGGGCAGCTTTCGGAGCAGTATTTAGTGTGGGCTGAACGGCAACGCTCCTTCCGCAGTAAGAGAGGGTTTATCTTACAGTTGGTAGATGTTTTCGGAAATCTACCTCTGAGGAGCTTCAATACTATGCAAATCGAGCAATTTCAAACACGCAGGATAGAGAAGGGCAATAAACCTGCAACGGTCAACCGTCTGCTGGCTACTATGAAGCACATGTTCACAAAGGCCGTTCAATGGGAAATGGCAGATGATTCCACGTTTAAAAAGATAAGGCAGGTGAGGTTACTTGAGGAAAATAACCGGCGTTTGCGGTATCTATCAAAAGAGGAATGTAGAGAGCTTCTTAGAAACTGCAATGGCTACCTGAACGCAATCGTTACCTTTGCACTTAACACAGGCTGTAGAAGGGGTGAAATCTTGTCGGTAAGGTGGGATAATATAGACCTGACGCATGGTTTTATCAGGCTTGACCGCACAAAGAACGGGGAACGTCGGGACATACCTATCAATGACGACTTAAAGGCCGTATTGCATAGTATCACAAGGCGGCTTGATATTCCCTATGTATTCTTTGATGAGACCACAGGCAAGCCATTCCAAGATGTTAAGAGAAGTTTTCAAACGGCTTGCAGAAGGGCAGGGATAACAGACTTTCACTTTCACGACCTACGTCATACCTTCGCCAGTCATCTTGTCATGGGCGGCGTGGATATTACCACAGTATCAAAACTTTTGGGACATAAGAGCTTGACCATGACATTGAGGTACAGCCATTTATCACCGAACCATTTACAAAATGCCGTCAACGTACTGAACATCACAGGGGACGGCGACGAAAAACGAACTGCATATTTACTGCATAGTCAGGCAGTGAACTAAGATTGATAATGAAAGGTAACCCCTTGAAAATAAAGAAAGCCACCGAAGGGATTCGAACCCCCGACCGGCTGATTACAAATCAGCTGCTCTGCCAACTGAGCTACGGTGGCACTTACAATGGGTTACATATACAATGGGTTACATACCGTATATGGAAAAATAACATATTTTTGAAATTCCTGTCAACCTACTTCAAATGTCCATAGATTTACCCGCAGAATACTTGCCGGCAGTCCTCGATAGATACTGTTTGGTTTCCTTTAAGGACGTGATGCCCCCCTTTTAGAGGTTCTCAGGCTCTTCCTCTTAGCGCGCTGCTCGTTGCCAGCGTTATGAAGGGCTACTCATTGCGTTTACCGACATGCTGATTTTCACTATAAATTTCCCCTTAATTATTTATATCTTAACTTTAAATCTTTACCTGACAGCGTTTAGCACCATTACCCTCATCCTTTACCCACAGGATAGTTTTTTTCATCCTCTCACCCCATCCCTTTAAATCGTTGGCAAAGGTCGGGCAATCGGCAACTACTTCCAACATGTCGCCTGCCTTCAACTCCGTACGCACCTTGACCGTCATTTGAAGTGTGGGTTGTGGGCACTTCAAACCCTTTAAGTCCAATACAACTGTAGCCATACGCTAACTCCTTTTTACCATTATTTTATTGCCAACGGTATTGTCTGATACCATAGGGCCTAACGCCCTGATTGTGTCTACCATTTCTGTGAGGATCTCAATAAACCTGTCTCCCTCTGCGGCAGAGACATAGTCAAACCTGCACCGGGCACTATCTATGCCATGCTCACTCAACATCCGTAACAGTATACGGTGGCGCTGCATCGCCATGTAGTTGCCCTCTTTATAGTGGCAGTCCCCCGGATGGCAGGCCAGGATTAAGACCCCATCCGCCCCCGCGCTGTATGCCTTTAGTACAAACTGCGGGTCAACCCTGCCGCTGCACATTACCCTTATGACACTTACATTGGGGGGATAGCTCTTCTGTGAACCCCCAGCCTTGTCCGCCCCCGCATATGAACACCAATTACACAAAAACCCGACTATCTTTGGCTCAAACCCTTCAGCCGTATCCAGCAGCGTATCTTCACTCATGCCAGCACACCTTCTATCTCGGCATATATTGCCTCATTTGTAAAATGGTTGCCGCTTATAGCGCCTGCCGGGCAGGCGGCAACACATGTCCCGCACCCCTGGCACAGTACCTCGTTCACCGAAGACTTCCGGGAATCATCGTCAAACCCTATGGCCCTGTACGGGCACAACAGCATACAGACCCTGCACCCTGAGCACCTGTCCGTATCCACTGAGGCCGTTATTGGCTCAATATCAAGCTGCTTTCCCTCGACAAGCCCGGAAAGCACATAACCGGCCGCTGCCATGCCCTGAGTTATCGCCTGTTGAATGTTCATTGGCGACTGGCATGCCCCGGCTATGTATATCCCGCGCACCTTGCTCCTGGCAGAGTCGAGCCTACCATGCAGCTCCTCAAAAAACCCATACGTATCGGCCGTCGTATCCAGCACCTCGTTTAATTTGCCGGTATCCTTGGCAGGCGCCAGGGCAGCACACAACACTACCATGTCTGCCTTAATCGAACCATCCACCGATAGTGTGTTTTCTATCATGATACCATCTTCCTCTTCCGTTATCATTAGTCTGTCAATGTTTTGGTATCTTATAAATGCCGCGTTGGGGTTTTCCCTTGCCCGCTTATAAAGAAAGAACTCCTCCTTTCCAGGGTACACGAGTTCCTTATATAGATGGTATATCCGGGTTTCATGGAGTTTATGCCCTGCCATAAGATTGAACTTAAAGGCGCTCTGGCAGCATACCCCGGAGCAGTACTCCTTGTGGTTGGCGTCAAGGCTTCCCACACAGTGTATTATAGCTATGGACTTGGGTTGCCTGCCTGAGCGTGTTGTAAGCTGCCCGCCGGTGGGGCCGGTTGACGAGAGCAGTCTCTCAAACTCAATAGATGTGTAGACATCGGGTACCCTGCCATACCCCAGCTTTGGGATTAATCCGGCATCGTATAGTGACGCCCCTACCGCTACAATAACAGCCCCGATGTGTCTTTCTACTGTCTCCTGAACATCCCCATAGAGTATTATCCCATCACCAAGCGGACAGGATTGCTCACACAGCCGGCACTCCTCATCCCTTGCCCGCAGACACGCCGACATATCTATAAATGGAACATTGGGCAGCGCCCCTGCAAATGACAGCGATATTGCCTTTCTGCCGTCCAGCCCATTGTTGCATTCGTTTTTTACGTCAACCGGACACACGCCGATGCACTCGCCACACCCTATGCACTGGTGCAGGTCTACATAGCGCGGGGTCTTTTTTACTTTCGCAATAAAGTTGCCGTAAAAGCCGGTCAACTCCACAACCTCCGACAGTGTAAGTATCTCTATGTTTACGGCATGCTCACCGTGCAGTATGTCATTAAGCATAGGCTCAAGCATACACGGGGCACACTCAAGATTTGGAAATACCTCCTCATAGAGCACCGGCTGTCCGCCTATTACCGGCCTCTTTTCGACAATCACCACCTTTCTGCCCGTCTCTGCTATGGTTAGCGCTGCCTTGAGGCCGGCGGGACCTGCCCCTATGACAAGGACATCGGGGGACATATCTATTGATTTCTTTTCGAGAGGTTTATGAAAGCCCACCCTCTTTACTGCCCCTTTTATTAATGTAGCTGCCTTTAGTGAGGCCTCCCCAATGTCATCCGTTACCCAGGCCACCTGCTCTCTTATGTTGGCCATTTGCATAAGGTAGGGATTCATTCCCACACCAGTAAGTACACGCATAAACGTATTTTCATGCTCACGCGGGGAACATGCCGCGATGACAATCCTATCGGGGTTCTCTGCCGCTATGTCTTCATGGAGAAACGCCTTGCCGTCGTCGGAGCACATCAAGTCGTTTGTCTTAAAATATGCCACGTCGCCCATGGTCTCAATTACCTGCCTGACCTGCTCAGAGTCCACCTTGTCAGAGATGTTCGACCCGCAGTTACAGAAATAAACCCCTATCTTCATACGCTTATCCAATTAAACAGTGCACATACTTAAAACTCCATTAATAACCAGTGGCAACGCCCTTGCTACCTCCACCGAGAGTTCCTCGCCAAAGGTGGCGGCATCCTGTGCCTCTATTGCCCATATGTGTATCTCAGCCGGCAGCTCCATGCCAAGCATCCTTCCCATGCTAAGGGCCATGGGGAGCGTCATGTCATGGCTGCTGCCGCAGTTTCTCGTCTTAGCCAGGCTCTCAGGCGTTAGTCTGTAAATCGTTCCCGGGGCATTTGCCGTCCCCGTTATGATTGAATCTATAATCACCGCCCTGTCGTACCCGGCCAGTTCATCCAGGAGGCGAATGCCTCCGGCGTACGCCTCCGACACAGAGATATCAGCGCCGCATTGCGGCCATTCAGCGCTCAACCTTTCCCTTATCAGCCGCGCGGCCTTTGGCCCGACACTGTCGTCTCGCAGAATGGGATTTCCCATTCCTATTATTATTGTTCTCATTCTTTTATTTATCACGGCCATCACGGCTAAAAGTCCTTATGGCCTCACCTTCAGGATTTCTTATATTGACCACAAGGGGCATCTGCCCGGGCAGCGAGTGAGTGGCGCACGATAGGCACGGGTCATAGAGCCTGAAGGCCATCTCTATCTTATTCAGCAGCCCTTGCTCTATTATCGTCCCCCTGGTTATGAGTTTCTCCGCCGCCCTTTTAATTGACAGGGTCATGGGGGCATAGTTATTTGTAGTGCCGACAATCATGTTGACCATTGTAAGCACCCCTCTGCCGTCGCTTTCGTAGTGGTGCGTCAATGTGCCTCTTGGGGCCTCGACACAGCCTATTCCTTTACCAACTATCCCCTCAGGCAGCACCCTTACAACGGGGGATGTTATCTCCGGGTCCGTTGCCAGCTCAAGCATATGTTCGGCAGCGTAGAGAAGCTCAATGAGCCTTGCCCAGTGGGTAACGAGCCTGTGGTGGATGGGCTGATACCTGCCGTCCACTTTTTTGGAGCCAAGGGTTTCATACATCCTCTCAAAGTGCTCCTGTGCCCTTGTGGTAGGCATTGAGTCCGACACGTTCAGCCTTGATAATGGGGAAGCCGTGTATATCCCGCTGTCCATTCCGTCGATAAACCCCTTCCAGCCGACCTCTTTAATATATGGATATTTCAGGTATGTCCACTCCTCAACATGCTCAGCTATGTGGTTTGCGTAATCTTCCGGTAAATATTTTACGAATTCCTTTCCATCGGGGTCAACAATTCTGACCATCCCGTCATAAAAGTTAACCCTGTTTTGGGCGTCCACAAGCCCCATATAATATGTCTTATGAATATAGATGTCAGACACAATCAGATCAAGATACGCGGGGTTCTTAAGCACTATGTCGTCAAATGCCTTAAGGCTGAAAAGTGCAAAGTCAATATTTTCCCTGGCTATCCCCTCAATCTCAGCCCTCTCCGGTTCACTCACGGATTTGCTCCAGCCACCGGGGACCCCTGCGGCAAGGTGGATTCCCCTGCCTCCAAGCATCTCAATCACGCGGTGGTTTCTGGCCCTGCAGGCAATTACCTGTTTTGCAGCGTCAAGGCCGACCTTGTTGATAACACCAAGGATGTTTCTCTCTGCGGGAGGTGCATCCGGCCCAACTATGAAGTCCGGCCCTCCGAGTGCGTAAAAATGGGTAGTATGGTCGGTGATAAAAAAGGCCATGTAGAGCAGCTCTCTGATTTTCTTAGCGGCATCCGGCGGCACAACTCCGAATAGTTCATCAAGGGCCTTGACCGAGGCCAGATGATGGGCCTCCGGGCACACCCCACATATGCGGTTTGTAATTATTGGCATATCCTCGGCAAGCCTGCCTACGCAAAACTGCTCAAACCCACGCAACTCGGGTACCTGGAAGTATGTATTGGCAACATCGCCGTTGCCATCAAGAAATATCTCTATCTTACCGTGCCCCTCAAGCCTGGTTATAGGGTCTATCGAAATGCGCTTCATCCCCTTTTGCCTCCTAAGATGGAGCCTGCCAGGCTGTATTTGTAAAAAGTCCCCGAATAATCCGGTATCGAGTCGATTATGTGGTCAACACACCGTACAAGTTCATCCTCGCTAAGGCCCTTTTTCTCACCGATGTCTATGATAGCGCCAAGGGCGGCGACCATCTTTGCACCCTGGTCAAGGGTTCCCACGGGCGGGCCGTAGCAGCCCGTACAGGGCATGTTGACCTTCGGACACAGGGCGCCGCAGCCGTCAGCCGTGGCTATTCCCATGCAAATCAGCCCCTGGTCCAGCAGGCACGCCTGCGTATCGGGGATTATCTCCCAGGTGCGGTAAAAGCGTGTAATTTTCTTGTCTTCTTTTTTTCTCTCACACTCCCGGCAGACGGTGGAATTCCCCGCCCCAAGGCTGCTTCCCTTGGGCGGCAGAGCCTTGCCCTGTATTACGGCCTCTATAACACCCCACACCTGCTTTGGCTCCGGCGGGCAGCCCGGAATGGAGTAGTCTACATCCGTAACCTGCGACAGGGTCCTTACACTTTCATAAAATGCCGGTATTGCCAGCGTACCTTCGGGCACTTCTGTCTCAGTTTTAGGGACAATCCCATGCGGATTATCCACGGTTGGATTGTCCAGATAAATGGATTTGAAGTGAGCGGCCTTTGTGTGCAAATTGCTGAGGGCGGGGATGCAGCCCTCGTAGGAACACGAGCCGAAGGCTATGAGTATCTTAGATTTTTCTCTCATAAGATGTGCCATTTCCTCGTTTTCTGAGGTGCGTATGGCCCCGTTAAAGAACGTTATGGCAATCTCACCGTCCTCAAGGGCTTCTATGTCTTTCTTTTTAGTATCAAGGAGGCATGGACAAAAATAAAAATCGAAGTTAGCCGCCAGGTCAAGAATTTTTTCGTTAATATTGACTAAAGATACTTCACATCCCCCACACGAGGATGCCCAGTACATACTCAATTTCGGCTTTGTACTCATACGGTATCCCCTTTCTTGCAGCTTATTAAGCTTGTTATTATATAACATAATGTAATAGCGTTTGTAAACTCAGAATAGAGAATGCCATTAGCTTTTCAGTATTACCGGCCATGATTCAGCCCACAATGCCATATTTATTTCAGGGTGTAATAATAATTTGATTTACATAATCGATAATACTATGGTATACTGGCCTAAATGGGCGAACGTGGCCGTGTCATGGCAAAAGCGGCCAGACGCAGCCAAAGGAGGACTCCGGCGCGCAGGTGAATTAAAACAATGCCATATCGCACCGGTGACGGTTACGCCGTCTTTATTTTAATACGTTGTCATACTTAACGGGGTTGCGGTACTACTGCCGTTAGTATTGGTCGTTAGTATAGATAGTTAAAGAAATTATTATTTACTCAGGAGGTCGATGATGTATATTGTTATGATAGCCTCGGAATGTGCCCCTGTCTCCAAAGTAGGCGGCCTTGCCGACGTGGTGGATGGACTCAGCCGCGAGCTTGCCAATAAAGGACACAAGGTCGAAGTCATACTGCCTTATTACGACTGTATGAAGCATTCGGTTGTCAAGGATTTACAAAATAATCCTGTTCAGGTATCTGTCCCATGCAGTGGGAAACAGATATTCAGCACCGTTCACAAGGCAGTGGTACACGAAAACGACTGTTATTTTATAAAACCCCATTCACAGGAAAAGTATTTTGACAGGGGCATCTACTACGGCAAGAGTGACGACGACGAGCGCTTTACCGTCTTTAGCCTTTCGGCTATAGAGTTTCTGCTTGAGTCCGGCAGAAAACCCGACGTCATCCACTGCCACGACTGGCAGACCGCCATAATCCCGGTACTGTTAAAGGCTAAGTACAGGCAGTCAGCCCTCTCGGACATTAAGACCTGCTTCACCATACACAATATCTGGCACCAGGGAAAGACTACAGAAAAGGTGCTGAAGATGGCGGGGCTGGAGCCTCCCATATACGCCGACATGACAGACGACACCGACGCTGCCTATGTCAACCTCATGAAAGGAGGCATCATCTACTCGGATATCATCACGACCGTCTCTCCAAAGTATGCCTCGGAGACCAAGACACCGCAGATGGGTGAGGGCCTGCAGAAAATCCTGTCTAAGTATTCTGACAAATACATAGGCATAATCAACGGAGTCGATTACGACTCATGGAGCCCTGGGAATGACAAGTACATACCCTTCAACTACGAAATAGACACAATCGAAGATAAATATAAGAACAAGGGGCAGCTGAGAAAAAAGCTCTCCATGAAAGATGAGTTCAAACCCATTGTCTCGGTCGTGGGACGGCTGGATATGCAAAAAGGCGTTCATCTAATCAGACACGCGCTCCTGCATTGCTTAAATAACGACATGCAGTTTGTCCTTCTTGGCTCCTCGCCCGACACCGAAATCGATACATACTTCCACCATCTGAAATACTATCTGAAGAACAACGGCAACTGCCACATACACCTCAGCCATGACGAGGAACTGGCGCATTTGATATATGCCGGGACGGATATGATTCTCATACCCAGCCTTTTTGAGCCATGCGGGCTGACACAGATGATAGCCATGAGATACGGCACAGTACCGGTTGTTAGAAATACAGGCGGCCTTAGCGACACCGTATTTGACGCCGAGGTCTCTGTCAAACCCGTGGCGGAGAGAAACGGGTTTTCGTTTGACGACTTTTCCTACGACGCCGTCACACTAGCGCTGAAAAGGGCTGCAACAACATGGGCCGATAAACCTTATACCTTCAGAGAAATTATGCTGACCGGTATGAAGACCGATTACTCATGGAGAAGTTCGGCAGATAAATATCTCAACCTATATAACAAGATTTCAGGAAAGTGGTAGCATGATGAAAAAAATAAATAAGTATCTTTCACCGGCGAATACAGCCTCACCCGAATATCTCTGTGAAAGATATACTATAAGGAGACGCTATGGAAAACACCCTCGTTAAAACCAAACAAGAGGAAGGCCCGGAAGCCGACCCAAAGGCCGGCCAGAAAAAGGGTAACAATGTTCTTGCTGACGGACACGGCATAGCCTTTTTACTGTCGGACACCTTAAAGTATCCAATAGTCGAGGAGTACGAAATCCCCACTAAGTATGATATCGATACGATAGTACTTCTGCCCATTACAGAGAAAAATGTCTACATCTACTGGGAATTGACCGAAAAACTGCTAATGGATAAGACACAAAACCCATCAGCCTCTTATTTTACCGTAAAGATTTATGAAATACTCCTTGGCGAAAAGAAAAACTATAAGGAAAAGGAGATATACTCTGTCCAGACAACTGAAACCTTCGGACACCTGTCCGTCGAATGTACGGATAATTTCAAACCGATGGCCGCCGCTATCGGCATAGAAAGAGATGGGAAATTTACCGAATTGCTTAAGTCGAACAAGGTAAACATTCCATCGTTTAGTGTGCTGGGCCTTAAGGAGGAGTTCTGGAGCAAGGGCATAATACAAACTGTTGAAAAAAACGTAGACGAAGTTATAGAGGCCACAAAAGATGTCGAAGCGCCGCCTGTCACGTCGGATATCTTTGAAAAAGAGATGGAAATCGTCTCAAAGTTTCTGGATATCAGATTTAAGGATACGGAAAACATAGAGCTGCTCTTAAGGCTGGTTGAAAGGCTGAAGTATCTCTCAGACGATGACAAGGCAATGCTTGAGCTGATAAAGAGCTTCTTTGAGTCCAGATCTAAGGATGTCCAACTGTTGGGCTTGTTTCTTGAGTTTCTGAAGTTTTTAGGGATTAAGGACAAGAACAAGGGGTCAATTCTTGAGTACTTCGAGAAATTAAAAGAACCGCCTCCGTCAATCGGAATGTCCGGCCAGACACCAGGCTCAAGCAACATGTCCGGCGAGACGCCCGGCTCAAGCGAAATACTTTCGAATAAAAGGAGTTAAGTCGATGATAAAGGGATATTGGTTACCAGTACTGCATTCACATCTGCCGTTTGTAAAGCATCCGGAGTACGATTATTTTTTAGAAGAACACTGGCTCTTTGAGGCTATTTTTGAGACATATCTGCCGATTCTTATGAGGTTGAAGAAGTTTGAGGCAGAAAACGTGGACTTCCGTTTAACCGTCTCGGTGTCGCCGCCTCTTGTGGAAATGCTGGATGACGAGTATCTGACGGGTCAGTTTATAAAGTACATGGACAAGCTGATTGCGCTGTCCCAGAAAGAGATGCAACGCCTTAAATCGGACGCCGCTATGCTAAACGTTGCGACGTATTATTATAAGAGATTCATAGAGATCAAGACCTTCTTTGTTGACGTGCTGGGCAGCAACGTGCTAAACGGTTACAAGCACTTCTGCGCCAAGGGCCAGCTTGAGATAATAACATGTGGAGCCACACACGGTTTCCTCCCCCTGCTCAGGACAAATCCCCGCTCCGTTGAGGCGCAAATAGACCTGGCTACACAGTGCCACTATGAACACTTCGGAAAGCCGGCCGTCGGCATATGGCTGCCCGAATGTGCCTACTACGAGGAGCTGGACGAGATACTGAAAAAATACGGCATCAAGTATTTCTTTTTGGAATCTCATGGGATTAACAACGGTGTGCCGAAGCCGAAGTTCTCGGTCTACTCGGCAGTGCATACGTTAAACGGCCTTGGCGTGTTTGCCAGAGACCCCGAGACATCCAAGCAGGTGTGGAGTTCCATGTCGGGCTACCCGGGCAATCCCGAATATCGCGATTTCTACAGGGACATCGGTTTCGACCTGGAGATGGACTATATCTCACCATACATCTCCCCGGATGGAAACAGGGTCTTTACCGGGATTAAATACTACAGGATTACAGGAAAGACCGAGGATAAACTACCCTATGACCCTGTTACGGCCTTCCATAAGACCAAATTTCATGCCGAGCACTTCTGTAACGCCAGGTACAAGCAGGTAGAGTCATTGGCCGACACCATGGACAGGCCCCCGCTTATGGTCTCTCCATATGACGCCGAGCTTTTTGGGCACTGGTGGTTTGAGGGTCCGGATTTCCTCTACCATGTACTGCTGCAGTTACATAAGGACAAGACCATTAAACCCGTTACCCCAACGGAATACCTGAGCTACCATCCCAAGAATCAGACCGTTTGCCCAAGCCCGTCTTCATGGGGCGAAAACGGCTACTACGATGTGTGGCTTAACGAGGATAACAGTTGGATATACAGACATCTGCACTTTATGGCCAGCTCAATAGAAAAACTGGCAGATGAATACTGCGACATGCCTGAGGATGCCTCAGAGACAAATCTGCTCAACAAGAGAGTCCTGAACCAACTGGCAAGGGAACTCCTCCTCGCCCAAAGTAGTGACTGGGCATTTTTGATAACCCAGGGTACGGCAATCGAGTATTCCGTTAAAAGGACAAAGGAGCATATATCGAATTTCAATGCCCTGCTGACCAGTTTTAAGACTAATACAGTCGACATGGATTTTCTGAAATGGCTGGAATATAAAAACTCGATATTTCAGAATATTGATTTCAGGGTCTACTCGGGCAAGAATAAAAGTTAAGCGCCAGACTTCATTGATCGCCATAGGGCGGCGCTGCCTTATGGCGATTCTTTTTTTATACCCCCCGTATATCGGAACTGTCTTTTAGCAAGCTCAAACAGGCCGTAGAGCTTTAAGTCAATATAAGTGTCCTCGTTTTGCAGCGCGTAGAGGTGTTCATAGAAGTCCTCAATGGGCAGTTTGATTATCTCTATCTCTTCGTGTGGGTCGAGTGACTGTCCAGTTGAGACAGCGACATCCAGGGCCGCGTAAACAGTAAGCACCTCCGTAGAGGCCCCCGAGGAAAGCGGCCCCGTGGCAATGTGGATTAGACGGCCGGCCGTGCAGCCGGTCTCCTCAAGGAGTTCCCTATGTGCCACTTCTACGAGGGACTCATCCTGGTCGTTCAGTCCGGCGGGAAACTCTACAACATACTTACCCACAGGCGGCCTGAATTGTTTTACCACTATAGCGCAGCCGTCTGTGGTTATGGGGACAACGGCAATGATGCCGTTGCAGTTTTGACGCTCAAACGCCTCCCATGTGAATTTCACACCCATGGAGTTTTCTATGTCAATTTGTATGGCCCTCAGAAATCTGCCGCTCCAGCTTGTCTTTTTACCCAGTATTTTTATGGGCATATGTTTTCCCCTTTATTCCAATGATTTTACGAACATTATAACAGCGTCCTGAGCAATTTGGGAAGCCTTTGGGATATCCCAGCTGTCTTTGTCTCTGTCGGCGGCTATGTTGCTGATACCGCGAATCTCTACGGCCGGTATGTTAAATATTGTGCATATGTGGGCCAGCGCCGCCCCTTCCATGTTTTCGCATATACCGTTATAGCGTTTTATTAGCTCTGCGGCGCGCTCCTTAGTACCCGTACATGTGGAGACCGTCACAAATGCGCCGCTGCGTGTGTTTTTATATTTTTGCGAAACAGTGTCGTATAACCGCCCTGTTAGTTTAGTATCGAAAGTAAATGTATTATAATATTTCGTTATCCCTGTTTGATAAAAGGCAATGCCGATGTCTCTGAGTGACAGGAAGTTGTCCTTTAACATAACGCCTTCGTCGCCGTAAATTTCACAATCGGCAACTGCAATATCCCCAACATTGAGGCCGGAGTTGGGATATGCCCCGCCAATGCCCATTGAGATGGCTATCTCAGGGCGATATTGCGCAAGGGCCAGCGCCGCAGACATGGAGGCGTTTACCTTGCCTACCCCTGTCTCAATACAACAGACCCTGTGCCGGCCAAGATCCCCGCAGACTGCCGTCCTACCCGAAGGCGCTTTGGCGCGGGTTGGGTTTGACAGACCTTTTGCCAGCACTCGCGCCTCCAGTGGTACGGCATGAAACACTGCTATATCCATAGTGAATATCCTAACATCTTTAGTGCAACAATTACATGGTGTGATAAGGCTGCCACAGGGCAATCGCATTAGAAAAGTATAATATAAAATTCCTCTTCTGGTTCCCACTTTCGTGGAAATACGCAACGTTTCTTATCAAATATAATAGATATTTTAGCGGAACATCTTAGTATCGGCATTTCAGAGAGCGAGGAGGCTATTCCCCTTGATGTTGTACGTAATATTTTATCTAATATTGACTCCGACATTAATGATTTTTTAAAAATCAAGTCTGGTATAGTGATAGATAAGGATGGGCTGAAAGAAGCCGTAGGGTCGGCAGTAGAGCGTCTCGCAATGCAGATAGAAAGAACCTTTGAACACTTTACGGCTTTATTGGGAAAAGAAAAAATAGCTTTGATATATTTCTCCAGCGTACTACACATAGAGAAGTATTTAATAGCAGAACTGACCAGACAGATTGCCGTTAAATGCGAAATATTTGACCCGCTTGCAAAAATTATGGGTGATAAGGGCTTTATAGAACGTGATTATCTACTGCCGGCGGTGGCGGTTGCATTGTCTGACAACAGCTACACGCCGAATATCCTGCACGTCAGGAAGGATAAAAACATAGAGGCAAAAAGAAATCTTATAGAAAAAGTCATCTTTATTGTTTTCATCACCGTTATACTTTGTTCTGTTATCTTCTACGGGAAACAGGAATCTGTTATAAAGAAAAAAATGGGCGTACTTGGGGGGCTGACGGGGCAATTATATCAATCAGGACAAAAATTTGACAACCAATCAATAATAACAATAATTGACCATATAAAAATGGACAGGCATATTTATTCAAACTACATAAGACGGTATGTGAGCGTTGCCGTTATTAATGAAATTGCGTCTATGGTTCCTCAAGACGTTTATCTTACGAGCTGCAAGATAGATATTGCCCCTCAGGCTGCCTCAGGAGGCAGGCCCGGCAACAGTCATATCGTGATTGACGGCATAATCACAGGAAACATCGAAGCGGTTATGGCCAATTTTATAGCCAGAATATCTACCTCCCCCATGTTGTCAGACGTTGATGTTAAAAAATCACTGTCTGAATCCAGTGAATCTAAACTGCCTTTTAAAAAATTTCAGATAGAGGCCGGGCTAGTTAGGCAGTTAGAATGATAAAAAAGTACGCCAACTTATTTGACATGCAGCTAACGGCACATGTCGTTTGGTATATTATAGGATTTTTGCTTATTTTACTAATCGGCATATTGCCTGATAGTAAGAAGATACTTGAACTGGATAGTAAGATTAACGATATACGGGATATAATAGAGAAGAAAAATGCCCTTATACCGGCATACCATCAATTAATAGCTATAAAAAAACAACCGATGGCTCTGCCGATGCCTGAAAAAAAACCAATCACGGGGGAGAACATAGAATCTGTTATTAATACGCTCAAGGAATCAGCCCTCCCTTGCTGCTTAAAAGATGAATCGATGATTCTTGATATCACTACAATTAAAAAAGATTCACACTCCTATGTCCTTGTTATTAAAATGACTGGTGAGTTTACAGTCTGCGCGCCTTCTTACTAAAGGCCTTAAGCCTGTCTTATGTGGGAAATGTTAACAGTGTCGCTATAAATAATGAAACCTTCTCGAAAGAACTATCTTTCGATATAAAAATTGAAGTGCTGGCAAGGAAGTAGATTATGGGAAAGCGTGAAACCATTATTGTGATTATAGCGGTAATAGCGCTGCTTTACGGACTGTACGAAAAGGTATTTACGACGCATTCTCGTGTGCAAAAGCATGATGTTGGCGAGTCGGCACCTGCTGTGAAAAGCACAGAAAAAGATATTGAGGCACGACTTCTTGAAATTAACCGAATCGGCGCAGGTGACAAGGACAATATATATAACACGGAAGATAGAGAGCAAATGGGAATCTAATCCCTATTTATTGCCCCATCGATACAAAAGGAATTGGCGAAAAAACGGCTGGGCCAGCAGCTCAAGATACATTCGTTTATTCAGCATTCATCGAGACAAAAAAAAACAAGGCAGCCGTTATCAAAAACAACGAATACAAAGTGGGCGACCAGCTTGAAAATTCAAACTATGTTGTAAAACAAACCACAGCTATGAGCGTCGTCATAGAGCATAATACTTCAAAGGCAGAGACAAAAGTTTTATTTACAGATTAAAGAGGAGTAAATCAAAATGGATTACGATAGACCTAAATTGGGCTTTGTGGCAAGAATCACGATAGTTTTAATTATACTTACAATGTACGGCTGCCAGACGCAATTAAAGAAGGACTCCGAGATAGAAAAATGGTCAAAACATGCGGAGACCTCAAGAGGGTATACCCCGTCAAAGAAACCCTCCTTACACAACGAAACCATTGCCATCAGGAAAGACAACGACACACCCGCGATGCGGATGATTAAGAAAGAGCTACCTAAGACACCGGTGAAGCTAAAGGTTCGAAATGCTGAAATCAAGGCAGTGCTGAGGGCTATGGCCGCCTCTGAGGGGATTAACGTGCTTGTCAAAGACAATGTAGTTGGTTCAGTTACTGTCGATTTTTCAAACACGAACTGGGACACAGTATTTAAGTCAATTTTAAAATCTTATGGGCTGGTTTATGTTTGGGAAGAAGATATCATACGTATTGTGAAACAGGAGGATCTATAACAAGAAGAGAAAAGAAAATCGCTTGCTCAGGAGATCAATTTGGTGGAACCTTTGGAGACATATGTTGTGAAGTTAAACTATGCCACCGCTAAAGACATGAGAGAAAATCTAACTGAGCTTCTTACGAAGGATAAAACGGTAAAATCCCGCGGTACTATAAAAATCGATGAACATACCAATTCACTTATTATCTACGCCATACGCGACGATATAGTAAAGATCCTAAAAACTATTGAGGTTATAGATAAACCAACGCCGCAAATTTGGATACAGGCAAATATAGTAGAGACGACAAAAGATGTTGCAAAGAATCTGGGTATCCAGTGGGGCGGTATGTTCAGCAAACATATAGCAAGGCGTAACTCTCTATATATAACGCCTGGCGGCACAACGGCCGGCACCAGTTTGGGCCCCACTGGCCAAATGGGCGCGTATCAACCGGCATATGGCGCCCCTGGCTTAGGTCAGCAAGGATTTGGTATCGATTTTCCGGCATCCGGCGGAGCTGCAGCGGCGGCAGGCGGCATTGGGTCTTTGGGGTTGATATACGGCCTCTTAGGTGGAGACCTCCTTGGGCTTCAACTGCAGGCCCTGCAGCATGAATCTATGTTAAGAATAATCTCCAGCCCTTCAATAACAACTCTGGATAACTTAAAGGCATATAGTGAAACCGGCAATAAGATACCCTACGTATTTACTTCCACAGCCGCAGGAGGGGCGGCGACGACGAATGTCAGTTTTATAGACGCAGTGCTGCGCCTCGAAATTCTGAGATTGGGCCAGTTTCTTGTTAGAAGCGGTGTGCTTGCAGAGGAATAGATAATACAGATTGTCTGCAGCCAGCTAAAGCTGTGTCAATACCACCCTGAGAAATATCCTGTTAATATGGCCTTGGAGTCGGTACTACCATATGAGATTGCAGATAAATATAAGGTTGTGCCATTGGCAAAGAAGGGCCGTCTCCTCACTGTGGCAATGCTTGACCCCCTGGACATCAATGCGATGGACGCCATCGAATCAATAACCAATTATGAGATTGATCCGGTTATATGTGCCGAGAGTGAGTTCAATAATCTTATCGGCAACATATATCCCACAAAGTCAGGGCTGGCAACGATAATGGATGGCCTTGACGATGGCGGCTCATTCAATACAGGCGCCGATGTTGACAGAGCAGACATTAATATTCAGCGGATTGACGGGCGCACGGATGACCTTCCGGTGATTCGCCTTGTAAATTCCATACTATCGACCGCTATTAAAGAACGCGCAAGCGATGTGCATATAAGCCCGGAGAACAATCATATACAAGTCCGTTTTCGTATCGATGGCAAACTTGTAGATATGCCATCGCCGCCCAAGTCAATGTTTTTGCCTGTTGTTACAAGGATAAAGCTGATCTCGCGTATGGATATCACAGTGTCGCGAATGCCTCAGGACGGCAGATTTACGATAAGTTTTGAAAATAAGGAGGTCAACGTCAGGGTATCGTCTATTCCTACATTACATGGTGAAAATATTGTTATGAGGCTTTTGGATACGTCTACTGGGATACGGACTCTGGAGCGGCTTGGAATGTCAGTGGATGATATATGGAAACTTAAGTCCGTTCTTCATAAACCATACGGTATGATTCTCAGTTCAGGCCCGACTGGAAGCGGTAAGAGCACGAGCCTCTACTCAATTCTCAACGAACTGAACAAAACCGACATCCATGTCATTACCCTTGAGGACCCTGTGGAATAGCGTATGAACGGAATAAGGCAGGTGCAGTTAAACACGCGGGAGGGGATGACGTTTGCCACCGGACTACGCTCAATCCTTCGCCAGGACCCTGATATTATAATGGTTGGTGAGATTCGTGACACCGCAACCGCGGCTATCGCCATTCGGGCGGCTCAAACAGGTCACAGACTCCTCAGCACTATTCATACAAATGATGCGGCAGGAAGCATCAACAGGCTTATGGACATGCAAATAGAACCTTTTCTTGTCTCATCCGGCCTCCTTGTATCGTTCGCGCAGCGTCTGGTAAGGACACTATGTCCATTTTGTAAAGAACGTTACACCCCTTCGCCGGAACTCTTACAAGACTGGGAGTTGCCAATGGAGGAAGACGTTAGTTATTTTCGCGCCAAAGGCTGTTACCAGTGCTTTAACACCGGCTATAGAGGCAGAACCGGAATATTTGAGATATTAATCAACGATGAAGAGGTTCTGGAGATGATACTGCAAAGGAGCAGCTCAAGACATATTACTACACGCCTCGTTGAGGCAGGCAGGCTCAGGACTCTGAAAATGGATGCCGCAAGACAGATTACCCAGGGCTGCACGAGTTTTGCCGAGGCAGAGGCGACAATCTTTAGCTGATTATGCCGATATATAAATATAAGGCCATAGACAGCTCCGGCAGCACGGTTGCTGGGACTATTGATGCCGACGTCTTTGAAGATGCCGAGGAAATGTTGTACGCCAGTGGTTTAATACCATTAAAACTCTCTCTGCCCAGAGGATATGTGCTACGTTTGCCGAAAAGCTCTGCCAGGCGCGTTGGCCGAGTAACTCCGCCTGAGCTTGTCATGTTTCTGAAGCAGTTCAGGACAATGTACAAGGCAGGTATCCCTCTGATGCGGCTGCTGGAGATTATGAAGACCAAGACCGAGAGTAAGGCCCTTAGAAATATCACAGGCAATATGTTATCTGACATAAGCGACGGCCCGAGTTTATCCGCCGCGATGGGAAAGTATTCTTCTGTCTTCCTTCCGCTTCACTGTGCGATGATTAAGGCCGGTGAGACAAGCGGCAATGTTCCAGAGGTTATGGACAGGTTAGTGTATATAATAAGCCATGAAAACAAGGTAAAATCCGAGATCAAATCAGCGATGACATATCCGGTTATTGTGGTTGTAGCACTTTTGGGGGCATTTCTTTTTTTACTTACCTTTGTCATTCCTAAGTTTGCCACCATTTTCTCTAAATACAATATAGTGCTTCCCCTTCCTATCAGAATCGCAATTGCAATGTATAATGGACTGTCGAACTATTGGCCGTTTATGGTATTGTCAATCGCAGCTGCGGCGGTGTTCTTGTATTTCTATCTTAGAACGGAAAACGGTAAATTCGTCAGAGATTCATTATTTCTTAGTCTTCCTGTGTTCGGCCCGATTTTCGTAAAGGCATCCATGTCTCGGTTTGCAAGTATATTTTCTATTTTACACGCAAGCGGTGTGCCAATTTTAGAATCCATCACAATACTCACCGAGACATTCGGCAATGCCGCCATAAGCCGAATCTTTAAAAACGCAAGAGCGGAAATAGAAGAGGGCAAAGGGATAGCTACCCCCCTGATGAACGCCAAGCACTTCACCTCTATGGTGGTTACCATGATATCAATAGGGGAAGAGTCGGGAAATCTTGATGAAATGCTCAGTAACTATGGCAGTTATACTGTAATCGCGAATCATTTTATCAAATACGCCGCCACTGTGGAAACCTCAATAGGAGGCGGAGACATTCAAAACCTCCTTAAAGTAACTATTACTGACACCGATGGAAATAACCTGACCGCGTTATTTTCACTATATCAATGAGCGATTATGATATATAAATCAGCTAATGAACAGGCCTTCACACTGATTGAGGTTATCGTAACATTAGTCATTTTAGGTATTGTAGGCGTACTTGCCGGCTACGGCATTGTTCAAATGACACAGGGATATGTTTATTCAAATATCAACGCCGAGACACAACAAAAAGCCCTGCTGGCAATGAACAGGATAGAGAAGGAGCTGCTGATTGTTTCATATGTTGACCCTGCCTCAACATCATCATCCCTGACGTATACCTCAAACAAACAAGGCATAACTGCGTCTCATACATTAATGGTATCGGGAAGTACGATTACTATTGACGGCAATACCCTGGTTGACTTCGTCAGCGGTTTCAGCCTCTCATATTATAATACTAATGATATAGCCACTCCATCGACAACGTGGCTGCCATCCAATAGTAAAATCATTCAATATACCATATCGTTAACAGACAAAAACGGCAACGCTACATCGTTTACAAGCAGGGCCGTACCGCGTAATTTATGAAAATGGAGAATCTGTGACATTTCGACGGACAAATAAACATCATGTAAATCAGATTGGTATGTCATTCATCTGGTTGATTGGCGTACTGCTTGCAATGTCAGTGATTGGTGCGGCAGCGGCATATCTTGCAACAGGCACAACCTATAACGCCGCCTATAAGACCTACCACATGAAGGCGTTTTATGTTGCCGAGTCCGATGGCAATTACTCCGTGCCTCTGCTTGCTTCTGCAATTAACACTGATAATGCAACAACTCTCACAGCAACTATTGCCAGTCTCGACAATCAGACATTTCAATAGGAAATAGCTCCTTCTCATTATCGATTAACAATGATAATAACAGCTGGGACAACACTCATTTCGTGGCTTGCGATTCTTGTTTCTGTCATAGAAATATTCAACGATAATAACACCAGAGAGAATCATATTTACGCATATACCGCTTCAGTTTTAAACTACCCGGGCGGCACAATAAACTGGACTTATAACTTTACAGGCGTTACGTGGGATAATATAACATCGCCTGCCGCAGGCTATCAGCAATCATGGCCATCATCATATAACTATAATAGTATATCGAACCCCTATATAATTGATTCATCTCTTAGCACGACCTATTTTTCAGCAATATTACCTCCGGAGATTGGTCTTCATTCCTATTATGACAGCGGTGAAAGTCTTTATTTTGTCGATTTTGCGATGTGCTATCCAGGTGGAGCTGCATATAATGTGCTTGAATACTATTAACCGGGATAAGGAGCTTAAATATGGAACTTATAATTGCAGACAAGATTCTTAATAAAAGCAAATACTACTATATTATTCTTATTGGTCTTTTGCTTTTGACTATAATTTATGTGTTCATGTCTTTGCCACTTCAAATAGGAGATACGGACATATGGTATCACTTAAGCGGAGGCAGGTATTTTTCAACACATGGACACCCGACGTACAACAGTTATTTTTCATTTATTCAACCAGAAAGGCTTCGCAGCAATTACTATTGGCTGTTTCAGGTAATAGTGTATAAGATATATTTATTTTCAGGTGAACGCGGCCTCATCGCATTTCGAACACTGGAGTTCATATTTACATTATCGCTCATTCTTTTTTTCCTTTATAAAAAACAAAGGAAAAACGCTTACTATATCACGTTTGTCATTATACTATATGCCATTGTCCTGATGCCAAGATTTGCAAACCTGAGACCGCATGTATTTAGTTATACCATCATAGCGTTATTTATTTGTATACTTGAGCTTTATCCACGAAAGACCTTTGTCTTACCGGTGTTAGCGCTGCTATGGTCGAATGCACACGGAATTGAATTTCCGGTTATGCTGTTGATAATTATAGCTTATTACGCAGAGCCATTTCTTCTGAGAATGTGGCCGGGCCTATTCAGAGATTCTCAGGGCACGGTAGTTACACTGCCGCTTTTAATTTCTATGGCGATGATCTATGTTACCCCTAACGGACTTGGCCTGCTTGAGGTGCCATTCATATCGACCGATTTTGCATCGACATATATAAGCGAACTAAGACCGCCTTCAATCAGAGACCTGTTTTCACTATATGTTTCTCCTCTTAATCCAAATTTAACAATGTTCAGCGGTATTATTATATTAATGGCGTTCATATCATTTTTCCGTTGACTGTTAATGAGAAAGATAAAGATTCATCACGTTATTTTATTAATTGGAGGAACGATTTTGTTATTAAGAGGTATACGATTTATCGTTGAATTTATTCTGCTTGCCATATCGGTTTTGATCAACTGCAATCCATTTGAGATTTTCAATCGAGTCGAGAATAAAAATACTAAATTCAATATCTATTGTTTAGGTGTCATTTCTGCTTCGTTTATAATGGTAATTTTTATATTAAACAATGCTATGTCAGAATTAAAACGTGCGCCGCTTGCCCTGCCGCGTGGCGTTACCATGTTTCTATCTGGCCTTGACGTTGGCGGCAGCCTGATAAACACCCCTAACTACGGCGGATATACTCAATGGATGCTCTATCCAAAATACAAAATATTTATGGATATGGAAGTTCCGCATTTGTTTACGGATGCAGATATGTATGCCGCGCTAAACGTATTCACTGAGGGTATAACTCTGAAGAATATTATTGAGAAATACAGGCCAGACTTTATATCCGTACCCATTGGTAATAGGAATTTCAGTGAACTTACAACAAAATATCCAGATTTTACTGCAATCTTTTTTGACGATATTGAGGTATTGTACATAAACAAACATATTTATCCACAAATCGATGAAAAATATAAACTTCAGGCAATCAATCCTTTTACGCTTGGAGGAGAGCTGATGGTGCAGGATAAATTTGAAAACAGTGACAATTACACCGTTGGATAAAAGAGGGTTTTCGACATATACCCAAACATGCTCACCATCCAGGCATCGGCGCACATATACAACTTGAATGGGCAATATGCCCAGGCCATGCCATATACAGATATTGCAATTAAAAATTCCCCGAAATTGCTGCCGCCTATAACATAAAGGCAGAGACACTGACAGGGCTTCACAAATATGAAGAGGCGGTTAAACTTTTGACCACTGCCCTTACTAAGGCGCGAGATTACGAAAAACAGGGAATATACCACCAACTATACGTTTGCTACGGTAACATAGGAGATAAAGAAAAGGCATACCATGCCCTAAAAAAGTCTCTGAATGTGTATTCTTCACAGACATCGTATGAGGATATATATAATTTAGCCGCGCTGTCAATAATGTATGGCCCACCTTCTGAGTCGGTAACGCTTTTTAATATTGCGTTACTAAAGACACCGCCAGAAAGAGACGATTTACGTGTTAAAATAGAAACTGCCTTAAAGGCAATCGTGAGATAGTATTGAGTGTAGATTTGTGCGGACTAAAACTACCCTCAAGGAGAGCATAAATACTATGGGAAATAGGATACGCACAATATATCCATATTATTTAATAATACTGATTAACATTGCGTTTCTCCTTTATGTCCAATGGAATACATGGGGATCATTAATAGTAGACACTGGACGTGAGTTATGGATACCTTATCAACTATCACAAGGGAAAGCGCTATATAAAGATATATACTATATGTATGGATTGTTACCGGCATATCCTATATCTTATCTAATCAAATTATTCGGTGTACATTTATATGTTTATATTCTTTTCGGAGCAGCAACAGTATTATCATGCACAATATTGCTACACGAAATATCATGCTTTTTTACAAATAGAGGAGTTTCAACTCTTGTAGCTCTTTTCTTTCTTTACATATATGCGTTTCGTATTCATCCGTTTTTTAATTACATTCTACCTTACTCATTTAATTCTACATTTTTTATTATGTTTATTCAATTTACAATTTATTGCATACTTTGCTATCTAAACAAGAAAGCAAACATGTATTTATACGTCAGTATATTATCTATTAGTATTGCTTTTTTATCGCGTATAGAAATAACATTTGTAGTCTGGGCAGTTATATTATTAGCATCCCTCTACTCGTATAAAACAAAACAATTACGTTCGCTTGCTTATTTTATTATACCACCAATATTAGCATCTGTAATTTATACATTATATTTTTATAATACCGGATCTTTCCAGAAATATTATCATGATGTTAGGATAAGCAGTACTGGATATTTACAAATATTATATTCATACGTGTATCATGTAATATCAGTAGTATTAATTATGTTGATAGGCAAGTCAAGCAACAAATATATAAAAGGAATCAAGATAGTTATTGCATTGATCTGTGGTATAGTAATGTATAAAATGTTTATATTATCTTGTATGGCATACCTTTCTTTAGTCTTTTTCCATTGATAAATATAACTGGCGCGGCTTATTATATTTATAAATATTGCAAGGCTGATGCCCATGAAAGTATAGGATACCTCTCATATCTTTTAATTTATCTTATTTCATTAATTCTGGTGATGATGATACTGCTGAGGATGTCACCGGTAAATTATGATTTCTATTTATGCCCACTAAGCATTATCTGTTATTTTACTTTCATAACAGAATTATTACCAGCTCTTATAGATAAATATTTATCTATTCAAATAAATACTAAATATTATATATCTACTATTTCAGTATTTTTTATATGTATGATAATACCGATAATTATAAAACAAACTAATTACAATAGGTATCCTGAAAGCTGTGCATCATACGATAGGGGAACTCTATGTACTAAAAATACCAACGATATGATAATGTTTGAATTTTTAGATTATGCAGTTAAAATATCAAATGATAATTCTACGCTTTATGTGCTGCCAGAAGGAATTGCTATAAATTTTATTTTAAACAGAGGTAATCCATCAAGATATTATGCTTATATGTTGCAGGAGCAGGTCTTTTTAAATGATGATGATTATATTGATGAGATTAAAAATATCAAATATGACTACAAAATAATAGTACCGCGTATATTCGATAATAATTATAGATATGGAATTAATTATGGTGTTAAACTTGTCAACTGGATACTTATCAATTATGAACTTATAAAAGAAGATAACTTGATCCAAGATGGTTTAGGAAGGCTGTTATTATATAAAAGAAAAACATGATATATATTCGATTAGTATAAATATCGGCATTGGAGATAGCTAAATTAAACGGTACAATAATCTTACAAGATAGTGTATCATTAAATTGACTTAATAAGATTTTTGAAGGAGCTATAAAACCCAATGCTTTCCCTCTGAAGTATCGCCATCTGGTTTGATCGTTTTTAATTATTTCCCACCTTGCCCTAAGTGGCAAGGGACTTGCGGTATGCGAGCATTTGTTGCCGTGTCTTTTCTATTATCTCATGGCCGCGGTAATAGCAGGCCCGCGCCTCACCTATCTTATCTACTTTGAGGAGATCCTGGACGCTGGCTATCAGGGCGTGCATCTTCACTGCCATCGACCCCGCCGTCCCAAGCAGGTTGTGGCAGGCCTTTCTGGAGCCTTGTATGTCGTTCCTCTCCAGTGCGCCTTCCAACGCGGCAACGTTGTCCCTGAGACCCGCAATCAGCGCGTCGATTAATTCACTCAGGGTTGCCGCGTCGGCACCTAGGGCGCGGAGGTCGCCCGGGTCGAAGTACATCCCTTCGTCCGCCGTTATTTGAACCGGTGAACTGGTGGCTGCCTGCGTTGCTGCATCTGGCCCTGGCGCGGGCTGTTGTGATGGGGTGATTTGAAACTCCGCCCTTCTGCGTCTTATCCTCTCTGACCATTCACAAAGCTGCTCAAGCAGCGCCCCCGTCTCTATCGGCTTTCCCGCGCAGCCGTCAAACCCGCTCAACAGGTAGCGCTCTATGTCCTCTTTCATCACATTTGCCGTCAGGGCCATAATTGGAACTGGGTTCTTTACGCCGCGTATCTTCTCTATCTCCCTGATTCTCTGCGTGGCGCTTATCCCATCCACAACGGGCATCTGTATGTCCATGAGGATTGCGTCGAAGTATCCCGCCTTAAAGGCATCAATTGCCTCCTGGCCGTTTTTCGCAAAGGTTGCCTTATGCCCCATTCTTACAAATATCGCCTCGATTACCTTCTGATTAAACGGCTGGTCGTCTGCCGCGAGGATATGTAAGCCAGACTCCAACGCGGCCTCCTCTTCGTCCTCAGGCTCCGTAAAATTCTGAGCGTCAGGGCATTCCATATTCAGCGTGAAATAAAACGTCGAACCCTTGCCCTCTTTTGACTCTACCATCAGCTCGGCATCCATCAGATTAAGAAGCTGGGTCGATATGCTAAGGCCGAGGCCCGTGCCGCCGTAGCGCCTCGTTATTGAGCCGTCTGATTGCTCAAACCGCTCAAATATCTTTTGAAGCCTGCCCTGAGGTATCCCGATTCCCGTATCTTTGACTGAGAACGTGATTAATTGATAGTTGCCGTGCCTTTGTCCCGGTGCGGTAATGGCCACGCGGATTTCGCCCTTGTCCGTGAACTTGACGGCGTTTCCTATGAGATTGCGAAGTACCTGCCCAAGGCGTTTCCTGTCGCCGCGCACGATGCGCGATACGCCGGTATCAATATGAAGGCTTAGCGTGATGCCCTTTTCAACGGTCTGCCCCTCGAATATCCCCACGATGGATTTCAGAAACGGCTCCAGGATAAAATCCTCTTCTATGATTTCAAACTTGCCGGATTCGATTTTCGCCAGGTCCAGTATGTCGTTGACAATGTCGAGCAGTGTTTTCCCCGCCGTATGGATAATCTCAATGTATCGCTTGTCTTTTATTGCGGGGTCTTTGAGCATTAACTCCGTAAGGACGATGATTGGATTTATCGGGGTGCGGATTTCGTGGCTCATGTTGGCCAGAAATATGCTCTTACTTTTATTGGCCTGCTCAGCCTCGTCCCTTGCTTGTCTTAGTGCCTCTTTGAGGACTTCCATCTCTGTCAGGTCCCCTGTCAGGGCGGCAACCATTGAGCGTTTTTCCCTGAAATAGGACTGAATCAGGTCCATTGCAAATGCCGCCGGCAATATCACATACATCAGGGTACTAAATAAATACGGTATGCCCGATGTGGGAAAATAAACCGCGCAAAGCCTCGACCCCGCCGCTGTAAACGCCCAGAGCGACATGCTGAAGACTATAATGCCGGGCCTCGTCCGATAAAACCTCGGAAAAATAAACACCCCGGCGGCAAAATACAAAAAGGCCATCCCAATGTCCACCAGGACGCGCACCCCCTCCCCGAATCCTGACGCCGTCCATGTCTCAGCGCTTACAAATCGAGCCGCCTCGGCCGCACCCATTATAAAGGCCCCAATCCCCGGCACTACGGCTGAGGCGTCATCAAAGAGCTTAAAGTGTAACAGGGACAACCCCAGCGTAATGATAACACCACACAAAAGAGTCAAAAGAAGCACCATGCGAACAACGCCGCCCTCGGGCACGGCAATCCTGATTCCGGCCAGGCTCAACACCAGAGGCAAAAGTGGTACTGCAATGAGCGAGGCGGCGGCTAAAAACCTTGTCCTTGTGTTTGAAGGCGAAGTGGTATCCATAAAGAAATCGCCGCGGCAACGGCTACAGTGCGTCTTCGCCTATGGCCGTGCAGCCGCCCTGTTTTTTGGCTAAATTCAGCGCGCTTAGCGTACGCTTCATTATCACGTCTGCCGTATCGCCCTTTCTAAGTGTGCCAACCCCGGAGGCCACCGTTAATTTCAATGTGCTTTTGACGTTATTGTAAACAAAGGCATACGGCTGCCCGGAGACCTCCTTACATATGGTGGAGGCGGTCTTTAATGCGTGGCGAAGGGACGTCTCAAGCAGTACCATTGAGAAGCTGTTTTCCTCGAACCGGCAGAGATAGTCGTCCTTGCGGAGTTGTTTTTTACAGCCCTCACCGAGGACACTAAAAGCCCTGCCAGAAATCTGCTCCCCATGTGTTTTGTGGATTTCATAGAAATTATCTAACTCCACAACAGCAACGGCAAATTGTGTCTTTGTTACAGCGCTTCTTTCTATCAGGTTTTTCAGATAGGTGTCAAAGGCGAATCTCTTATAGGCCCCGGTCAGCTCATCAACAAGATACATGTCGCGCGACTTTGCTAAATCTATCTTCATGTGTTGTGTTTGTTTAGAGACAGCGCTGATGTGTTGGTCATCTCTGGCCTGTTTGTCCCCGATGGTTTTCTTCATATGGGAGATCCCTTTAACCAGGCCTGATTTAATGTCGAGGATGTCTTTGAGATTGGATATTTCCTCTAAAATGGCGGTAACGTCAAACATATTGGAGGTGAACTTTATATTGTCGGCACTCAGTATGCTGAAGCCCGATATGAGGATTTCTATAATGTTTTTGTACTCCGCCTCTTTGTTAGCGAAATAGTCTTTCTCTTTTTTGATGAAACCAAGTATGGCGTCCTTACTTTTTTCAAATGCCTTGCCGGCATCTTTAGCCTTTTCGCCGGGGGCAAACATGGCACCCAGGCCGTCAATGGTGCGTTTGAACTCATCTGAGGGGACTCCATCGGCGTCTGAGGAGAATTCCTTCAAAAAAAAGAACAGCGCCTTAATAGTCTTAAGATATACATCTACCTTTGGCCTTAGTTCCTTTAACTCTTCCTCAAGAATCTCTTCTTTGGTCATATCCCGAAATAAAAAAGACATCGCACCACCCTCAAAGCAATAATATGCCGGAAACTGCCGGGCCGCTTAATCGGCCAGAATATATACTAAATCAGCCGCCGGTGCAATGTCAACGGCGCCATTCCAGCAATTCTCAATGAGCGTGCAGAGCGGATGTGTATACTATAATATTTGGCATGGGAAGCAGCCATAGACGCAAGTTTGCAAAAAATCATATGAAATATTCCTGCAGGCTGCCTGAAAAGCGCTGAAATATGGCAAAAGACGAAGACAAAACAGTGAAGACACCCCAAACCTGTTGCTGGATTGTTTTTCAAGGGGGTTAGCAACCCCCGGCGTAAAAACGATTCAAGGACTTAGTATGCTGTGGGCATAGATTTCAGGAGGTTTTAGAAGGTAACACGAGAATGTTTCCCAATCGGGAAAGATTATGGTGGCAACCAAACGCTCTTATACGAAAAGGACTTCAGCGCTATAGCCCTCTCGGAAGCAGCCTCAAGCCTCTCATCTGTGTACTTTTTACCAAGCCTTAGGATGCCAAGACAAGAACGATAGCCCTGCACTGGATGGGGCTTCGTGGAGATAATGATGTCCACAAGGTTAGCAGTTGCGGGGCCAGTCTCCTTTTGTGCGCAGCTCATTATCTTTGACGGCGTCCATTTAAGATACTTCTGATGTGCTTTGGGTCTATGCTCATTTACCGTTGTTGCACTGCCCTTTTCATAGCTCCTTTTGTGCATCGCCACTCTCTTGTCATTGTAAAGGGTCTCTACAGTGCTTAACGTCAGTTTCGCTTCCACATATGCTTTCACCATCTGATAAGGGACACTGTAGTAATGCCCTTCAAGTTCCACATGATAGTCCATGCTTACCTTCATAGCAGTTGTAGGGTTACTCCCTTGATCTTTAGCTCTTGATGTATCTCTTCCATTGATGGCTTGGGACGGGATGCTGTCTTATAGGTTAGCTTGGGAAATAACCTTGCCTCCAATTCCGTATCGTCAAGATCGTCATGCAACGGCCATTTTATCCCAGCATTACCAGCCCTTCTTACATACTCCGCTACTGTGCTGTGGGATATGTTGCAGGCCCTCGATATCTGACGCTTGCCTAACCTCATTCCAAAATACAATCTTAGTACTTCTTTCAACTTACGCATAGATATCCTCTTTTGCGCCATTGCGCCTCCCGTTTGATTATTTTCTCAAACAGTTACATTGACGCTTTTCTTTGATTTCTATCCAGCGTTAGTTGTGCTTCGCCAGGCTACTCTCAAAAAGTATTCCGTTTCATCTCGACCACATATACCGTAGCCACCCTTTTCATGGTACCCTTCACCTCGGAACACTGGTCGACTTACTCCGGAATCACTGGTCGGCATGCTCCGGCGCAAGCACGCGTGCGATTTGCTCGTTCATTGAGAATTTTTGTGCAAAATTTAATGACATTGACATTGCATGCCAATAAATGTTTACATAATAAAATATGGTTTTACGGAACGGGTTACCAAAGAGCATAAAGGCAGGGCAGTTAAGACGTGTGCCGTATTCGCACTCACAGCAGGGCTTTACGCTTATCGAGATACTTATAGTAGTCATGATAATCGGCCTCATTGCCTCTCTTATCGCGCCTAATATCTTAAACCGTTTCGAAAGCTCCAAGGAGCAGCTTGTCAAGGCGCAGATAGAACTCCTGTCAACGTCCGTACAATCCTTTTATCTGGACGTGGGCAGATGTCCCACCGACCTCAAAGAACTGCTTTCCTCTACGGACAAGCACTGGCGCGGCCCATATCTGTCAAAGCAGGTTATCCCCCAGGACCCCTGGCACAGGGACTACCAATATAAGTGCCCCGGTGAGCACGGCCGTTTCGATTTACTCTCATTAGGCCCGAACGGCAAGATGGATGACAAAATCATCACAAACTGGTAGCTTTATAATCCTCCTCAGGCTAAGCCACCTCATGCACGGGCGCATATGCTCATAGGTGAAATCCTTACTGAACTCTTCGGCATCGGCACAAACGAGATTGGCCGCGCGCTTGAGCTCCAAAAGGAGGTCGGCGGCTTCATCGGCCAAATCCTCATAAGCATGGGCGCTATTAACGAAATCCAACTGATGGCCGCCCTGTCAAAACAAATGGACATCCCGCTCTTTGACAAGGAATCCCACCCGGGGCTTAGCCCCGAACACTTCGCAAAGCTCTCCGGCATCTTAGACACCGAGTACCTCATCAGGCAGAGATATGTGCCCATATCGGCTGAATTCGAAAGCACAGAAGATAACGGCCCCACAAAGTGCCGCTCCATTTTATTCATCACCAATGACCCGTTTAAGTCCTCCGTGCTGGACTATGTCTCAAAGGTTGCCGGTTGCGGCACCGGCCTCTTACTTGCCACAGAACAGCTTATCAATGAGCTGTCAAGGCCGCTGCAAACGCTGGACAAAGACCTAGTCTCACTAAATATTGACGACAACCCCGAGCTTCTCAGGGAGATGGCCTCAGAGGCACCGGTCATAAAGTTTCTCAACAATGTCCTTAGCAATGCCGTAGAGCTGAGGGCCTCGGACATTCACATGGAGCCGTCTGAGTCGTCGTGCCGCATCAAGCTCAGAATCGATGGCGTACTTCACGAAGCCGAGTCAATCAATGAAAAGCTCTTCCTTGCGCTGGTCTCGCGCGTAAAGCTCCTTGCCGGCCTGGATATTGCCGAGAAGAGGCTGCCTCAGGACGGTAAATTCAGCACCAAGATCTCGGCAACCCTTATAGACGTCAGAGTATCCTCCATCCCGTTTGCCATTGGTGAGGGCGTGGTGATGAGGCTTCTCTACAGGGAGCGCCTCACATTTGACATAACAAAGCTTGGAATAGAAAAGGACATGGCCCCGGTTATTCTTGATCTGATCAACATGCCCTATGGCATACTGCTGGTTACCGGCCCAACCGGCTCAGGTAAGACCACGTCATTGTACTCGATGCTCTCAAGCCTGGACAAAAAAGAAAAAAAGATAATCACGGTAGAAGACCCCGTGGAATATAAAATCGACGGCATAAACCAGATACAGGTAAAGGACGAGATAGGCCTGTCGTTTGCAGCCTGCCTCAGGTCTATTTTAAGGCACGACCCGGACGTTATCATGGTAGGTGAGATACGCGACCCCGAAACTGCCGCCGTAGCTGTACAATCGGCCCTGACGGGGCATCTTGTCCTGTCGACACTACATACGAACGATGCCCCGAGCAGCCTCTTCAGGCTTATAGAGATGGGGCTTGAGGGGTATCTCTTAAACGCCTCCATTTTAGGCATCATAGCGCAGAGAATCATACGGAGAAACTGCCAGTTCTGTTCAAAGCCGTTTGTACCGCCAGAGGGGCTGCTCAGTAAGTATCCCATTATGGCGCTATATGAAAAATATAAGGATGTCCTGGACCTCAAATTTGACATGAAGCGCGGCACAGGCTGCCGCAAGTGCGCGGGCACGGGCTACCGCGGCATGATTGCCATATACGAGGCCTTTAAGTACACGGAAGACCTCAAGGAGATGTTCCTGAAGGACCAGTCCATAATTGCCATGAGGAGGTCCCTTGTAGAAAACCACGGCTTCAGGCCATTAAGAGAGGACGGCCTCTTAAAGGTAATCGCCGGCACAACAACGGTAGAGGAGGTTCTCAGGGTCTCGTGACGAACTATAAGTACCTCTGCGTCGACCAGACAGGCAAGGAGATAAAAGGCTCCATATCGGCCAGGGACGCTAAAGAGGCACGCCTCCAGCTAAAGGACAAGGGCCTGAGGGCCGTATCGTTAGAGGCGGCAGCCTCAGCCTCAAAGACCGCAGGCCACGGTTTTAAGAGTAAAAAGGTAAAGGACTCTGACCTCTATAACATGGCACG
>PEAC01000172.1 GCA_002753305.1 Nitrospirae bacterium MYbin6 | reverse complement strand
GGCTTGTAGCTCCAATTTCAAGCTCGTGTTCTCCAGGGCAAGATGGTTTAAGTCCTTCTGCGGTGCTTTAAGTGAACGTCTGCTCGGCTTGGCCTCTAATTTTTTAACCCGTCCCTCCAGCTCCACCACTCTCTGCTGCCGCAGAGCCTTCAGTATCCCCGCTACCCGCTTTCTGAACTCCTTCGCCTTCGGTGTCCGCGCAAACATGCAGATTAGGTAGATGCCTTCTTCGGTGAAGACGGTGGTGTCTCTGTTACCGGTAACGGTGGCCGAATCGACCACCGTTTGATATTCGTTCAATTCGTCTTTGTGTTTCCTGCATAATTTTAAAACGGCGCGATAATCCCCATACTCCAAACCCTTTGCAATTTGTTCAGCGGTAAGGCAATATTCGCCTTTTACTACGTGGAATTTGATTTCACTGTCGATAGACGCAAGACTGGCTACATTACTCATGGTGTGACCTCCTCTAAGTTGAACATTTTTCGACATTAAAAATGCCGACAGCTGTTCCGCCTTAGAGGGGCGCCCGCGCCTCACGGTTAGCGGGACTGTCGGCAATATTGGAATATCGCGCGTAAAAAAACCACAGTTAAGGTCGTGGGCTACCTCTCTAAACTGAACGCCTTCATTAAAGCACAGCCCCGCTGGGGTTGTCAAGGGGATTGACAGCTCACGCAGTATTTTTTTAATATAAGACAGCAAGAGCAAGGAGGCAACTATGGCAACGGTACTATTCGACACGTTAAAAGTAGTGGAATCATTGAAGTCAACCGGCTTTACGGAAGAGCAAGCTAAGGGATTAACCGAAGCGCTTAAGACTGCACAAGGGGCAAGCACCGAAGGGCTTGCGACTAAAGCCGACCTGCTGTTGTTAGAATCAAAAATGCGATTATACTTCATAATCCTTGCCTTCTTGTTCCTACTTACTAATCCGAAGGCAATCGATTTACTGTCTAAGCTGATAGGATTAGCAAAGTAGCTGCGTTCCACCATCGCGAGTTCCTTATCCCTCCATTTATCCCCTCGACTATCGTCAGCGCTGGGTTCGTAGTATTCGTTCTCCTCTTCCCCATATTCCTCACCCATGAGCAGGCTGTTCTCTCCGTTGTAGGGGATTCTTAACATATCTCTACCCCTGTTAGCTGCGTAGCCGTCAAGTCAATACAGTGTTTACAGCAGCCCTTAAAGGGATGCCAGGGGGCCGTCTCGTATTCATTGCCGCAGGCCTTACATACAACATACACTCCGCCATGTCTCCACATCCTGTCGTATGCCGATAGATTCTGATACTCCTCTATCGCCTCGATGGTGGCCTCACGGCGGCTTGGGCGTTGCAGGGCTGGGTTGACTATGGATTTCGGCTTGTGCTCGATTTGCTTGACCCTGGTCTCCAGCTCAATCACTCTCTGCTGGCGGGCTTCCTTCAACTTGCGTTCACACTCAATGAAGTACCTGCGGGCCTGCTTGCCCTTCTCATTGCGCTCCACCATCGCCAGTTCCTTTGCCATGTCCAGGGTTAGGGTGTAATTCTTGGCTTGGCGGCCTCCGGTACTTTTACTCAAATTTGAGTAAAAGTCATTTCCTTCGAAGAAGCCGTACTCTTCAATTTGTCGAGCTATCCAATCGTTAAAACGTGTTTGGACTTCAAGGAATTTCCAAAGCTCTTTTGCATTGACAGTGTGGACTACTTCGTTATTGATTATGGCTTCTTTGATTGCGATAAGGCTGGTGCTTTGTGTAGTCATAGCTACACCTCCTGGTAGAGAGTTTGCATTCCAGAGCAATAAAATTGCCCTGACAGTTGCAAGTGGCCTACCATAGGGCCACGGCGCTCATATGAGTCGTTATTTGGATACGGGATGTTTAGAGACATCAATGGCCGCCAATGAGACAAGACTGCGGCTCACTGATTTTATACCACACCATCATGACCGGCTGTGGGCTTATATTATTAACCCAATGGGACGTTTCTACTTTGGTAGGAATAGGACATTTCTACTTTGGCTTGACACATAAACACTGGGGCCTTGACAATTATTTTCAAATCTGCATATTATAATTGATATAGTTAGAAATACGTAGACAACCCGTGAGCCTCCGCGGTTCAGGGGTTTTTTATTGCCCGCACGAAAACCGCATGAAACGAGGAATCACCCATAGAGACATTAATAAAATCATTGACCAGACAATCGCAATCAATATATCGACAGCCCAAGAGGCCGTCGAATCGGAGGTAAGAATTGAAAATCCTAAAATCAGCACTCGGCGTCGCCATTTTAATCGGCATCGTCTCATTGCCCCTGCCCTGCCCGGCATCTGCCGATTATATCCTGCTCGATAACGTTACAACCACAGGTCCGGGGCCGGTAAAAAACGTAACACACCAGGGACTCATCACATGGTCATGCGATGTCGACGTGGACAACACATCAACTGTGGTCAAAATCAGGATAGAGGGCAACGTCTACGGCAATAAATTTTCCCCGAAAGGCCTCGGCGAATACACGATGGATGCCGCGGAGTTAGCCGCGGGTAAGGCCTCGTTCTCGGTCGCAGGGCTGGCGGTCAACAATATTCGCGCATACGTGGTGGAGTTAACGGGCACGATAGAATCGCTCGTATGTTTGGGGGTGGATAGATGAGGAAAGCATTCTTAATTATCACGGTAGCTATCGTTGCTCTGTCTATGGCGGGGATAGCCGCTGGCTGGGATATAATAAACCTTCGTCCCACTGCCACTGGCGGCGGCACGGTTGACCTCACCGGGATTACAACGGACAACATAACAGAGAGTCCATCGCATTTATATTGGACCCCAGGGCGTTTTAGTTCATCGTTTTCCGGTATGAATACAGATAATCTCACCGAAGGCTCCTCGAATCTTTACTGGACATTGCTCAGGTTTAACACGGCCTTCTCCGCTATGACCACCGATAACCTTTCACAGGGGGCTGCCAACAGGTATTACTCCGACGCACTATCAAGACTGGCAATTTCCGCCACAGGGCCAATTGTGTACGACAATGGTACCGGCGTAATCTCATTTAACGGAGCTGCCGCCCCGACGTATGACAACCTGTCTATAAATAATACTTTAACTGTAAGCAACACCGTAAAAATTGGCACGCAGGATGCGTTCGCGCGGAAACAAATATGGAACTATATGCCAAATAGTGTCCTTCGCCTCGGCTCATCCCAGGCCGACGGCGACCCGGCCAACGTGCCGTCAGAGGGCATCGTCGTTTATGGTTATAATATTCAGGGTAGTCCCCTGGCATCGAGCGATTTTGGATTGGCGCGTATAAAGGCTGACAGATTTGGGTTGCAATCATCGCGTAGCACTAATGGCAATCTGCCTGGGTATTTTTTCAGAGTTGACAATTCGAGTCTGTATTTGGCTGACGACAACGGTGTTAAAACATTTCAGGTAACACGCTCTACGGGTTACACAAATCTGAATTCGTTAAAAATAGGCAGCCTGGCGGGGCCGTTAGTGGCAACTGGCGGGTTGGTTTATACAGGCAATTCAGATAACGTAACAGAGGGCAACACAAACCTGTACTTCACAAACGCGCGGGCAAACGCGGCGATTGCCGGAGGCACTTCCGGGCAGTGGTACAACGGCACTAAGAACTGGTTTACCCTATACACAGACAACATCACACAAGGGACAAATCTCTGGTACACGGATGCCGCGGCAAGGGCAGCACTGTCGGCTACAGGGCCTTTAGGATATAACCCCACAACCGGCGAAATCTCAATGAATGTGGCCACCGTAACACATGGTGGCACAGGGCTGGGGACAACGCCGGCAAAGGGGCAGT
>PEAC01000018.1 GCA_002753305.1 Nitrospirae bacterium MYbin6 | reverse complement strand
TAGAGCTTGCGTTAGACCGCGTGCCGCTTCGTGCCGACGGCATGATACCCTATGAGATAATGCTCTCCGAGAGCCAGGAGCGAATGCTCCTCGTCGTGGAGAAGGAAAATAAGGACGCACTTATCGATATATTTAAGAAATGGGACCTCGACGCCGCCGTAATAGGCAAAGTGGGCGGCGATGGATTCTTACGCGTCATGTGGCACGGCAAGGTTGCGGCAGAAATCCCCGCCACCAAGATCTCAACCGACGCCCCAATCTACGACCGGCCAGCCCAAAGGCCCGCAAACCAGGATGAACTAAACACGCTGGACTTATCAAAAATCCCAGATGCCACAAAGGCCGCCAACTGTAACGACGTGTTGAAGAGGCTCATAGGCTCCCCCGTTATAGCCTCCAAGGAGATGGTCTGGCAGCAGTACGACCACATGGTGCGCACGGACACAATCGTCAGGCCAGGGTCTGACGCCGCGGTAATTCGCGTAAAGGGTACAAAGAAGGCGCTTGCCATGTCGGTAGATTGTAACAGCCGATACTGCTACCTTGACCCATACCTTGGGGCGGTTCACGCCGTGTGCGAAGCCGCCAGAAACGTCGCATGCTCCGGGGCACTCCCCTTGGCGGTTACGGACAACCTGAACTTCGGAAATCCCGAAAAACCCGAGGTAATGTGGCAGTTCGCCAGTGCCATTGAAGGCATTGGAGACGCCTGCCGCGCCCTTGATACCCCCGTCATAAGCGGCAACGTAAGCCTGTACAATGAGACAAAGGGCGTTGCCATTTACCCTACGCCGACCATAGCCATAGTAGGTGTTTTGGAGGATGCCGACAGGGCGCTTACCCAGTGGTTTAAGGGTGCCGGGGATGTTATATTGTTGATAGGCCAGACTAAAGAGGAGCTTGGCGGCAGCGAATACCTCTGCGTGTGCCACGGCATGGAGCGCGGAATGCCGCCGGCGATTGACCCCGCAAAAGAAAAGGCGTTACATAAAGCGCTCGTTGAGTTAAATGGCCGAGGCCTGCTGCGCTCGGCCCATGACTGCTCAGAAGGGGGCCTTGCCGTTGCGGCAGCCGAGGCAGCATTTGGCGCTGCCATCGGGGCAGAGATTGACCTGGGTAATTCCACTATGAGGACAGATGCCCTTTTGTTTGGGGAATCGGCAACACGCGTAATCATAAGCGCCCATCCTGAGCATGTTGACGAAATAACAACCGCGGTACATGATGCCGGATTGCCGATAGAGCGAATCGGTACAACCGGCGGAGATATATTAAAGATTAAGGCCAAAGGCACAACGCTTATCGAAATGCCGGTAAGTGAATTAAAATCCATATATGACACTTCGTTAGAGAGGGGACTCAACCAAAATGAACATCTATGACATGAAGGAAGAGTGTGGGATATTTGGAATATACGGGCACACGGAGGCGGCCAACATGGCATACCTGGGCCTCTACGCCCAGCAGCACAGGGGACAGGAGGGGGCGGGGATATGTTCGTCCGACGGGGCAACTCTGTATTTGGAGAAATCTCTGGGCTATGTGTCTGAGATATTCAACGAAAAACGCCTGAAACGCCTGCCCGGCGACAGTGCCATAGGACATAACAGATACTCTACGGCGGGCGGCAATGCGATAAAAAACGTTCAGCCCATCATGGCCAACTTTTCTCTGGGGTCATTGGCTATCGCACACAACGGCAACCTCACCAACGCCCAGGCCCTTAAGGAGGGTCTTGAGCACGACGGCGCCATCTTTCAATCAATTGCCGACAGCGAGGTAATCGTCCACCTGATAGCCCATTCACGCGCCCACACGGCAGAAGAGAAAATCATCGAAGCTGTAAACCAAATCCAAGGCGCCTTCAGCCTCCTGATACTCAAAGAGGACGCGTTAATTGCCGTAAGGGATTCCTTTGGAGTTCGCCCCATGTGCCTGGGGACAATTGACGGCGCCTATGTGGTGGCCTCCGAGACATGCGCCTTTGACCTTATCGGCGCCGCGTATATCAGAGACATTGAGCCAGGGGAGATGGTAATAATAAATAAAAGCGGCATAAACTCCTTGAGGGCGATTCGCAGCACAAAACGGGCGCACTGCGCCTTTGAATTCATATATTTTTCACGGCCCGACAGCCACATATTTGGAGGTACAAACGTACACAGCATAAGAAAGGCCCTGGGCAAGCAGCTCTCCATCGAGTCCTATGTTGACGCGGATGTAGTCATCCCAGTCCCGGACTCCGGCGTTGCCGCAACAATAGGTTACGCAAACCAGAGCATCATACCCTTTGACTTCGGCCTTGTCAGGAACCACTACATCGGAAGGACATTCATCGAACCCAAGCAGAGCATCCGCCACTTCGGCGTAAAAATAAAGCTAAACCCCGTTCAAAGCATTCTCAGAGGCAAGAGGGTCGTCGTCGTAGATGACTCGATTGTCAGGGGGACAACGTCCAAAAAGATCGTAAAGATGATCAGAGAAGTCGGCCAGGCCGCGGAAATCCACGTAAGAATCAGCTCCCCCTGTACGATAAGCCCGTGTTTTTACGGCATAGATACACCAACGCGCGGTGAGCTTATTGCCTCTTCCCACCATGTCGATGAGATCAGAAAATACATAACCGCAGATTCGCTTTCGTATCTGTCGTTTGAAGGCCTGAAGTCGGTGCTGCCAAACCCCGAGGACTACTGCTACGCCTGTTTCAACAATAAATACCCGATCAGATTTGCGCGCGAGGAACCAGCCCAGATGGAGTTGTTTTTAGTGTAATGGGTGACATTACCAGAGGTTGTTTAATAAACACCGACATGGTCGGTGGTAGTTTACATTTTATAGAATGAGGAAGGTTTTATGAAGTTTGAACCATTAGGGGATTTTTTGAAAAAAGCACCTTATCATATTACAGAAATAACATTAAGCTTTGATCAGATAGAATTGCTCATTGGAGTAAAATTACCAGATTCAGAAGACGATAGAGCCTATTGGGCCAACGACAGAACACATTCTATTGCTAAAGCTTGGTTAAGTGCTGGCTGGAAAACTGTTTCTGTTGAGCTTAATCAAAAATATGTAGTTTTTGAAAAAGATAAATAGAAGCATTCAGAGATGTATTCGGTTATTCATATCTTTTAGTCTGTCATTCCTGCGAAAGCAGGAATCCAGTTGTATTGAGAAGTGAAAATGAATAGTCATTAGGGAGTGGTAAGCAATAAAATCTGTGTGTTATTACAGGGAAAACAGTGTAGCAACATTCCTGGATTCCTGCTTTCGCAGGAATGACAAATCTTATATGTTACTTATTTGTTTTCAACTTGGTATAATTCGTTGGTATAAATGATAAAGAGAATTACTGCGGCGTTTGAGTTTCTGACAATTATACCCCTGCCTTTCGCACGGGCAGAAGGCGCCTCTGAAGGCCGTGTATGGGACGAAAGCCTCATAGGGAAAAGTTCTGCGGTGTTTCCCGTAGTGGGGCTTCTTATGGGGGCTGCCTGTCTGTTGTGCTTTTTACTGCTTAAACTGGCGCTGCCCATCGAGGTATGCGCCGTAGTGGTAATATCTTTGGGGGCTATAATTACCGGGGGCCTTCACCTTGACGGGGTCTCGGACACATTCGACGCGCTTGCTGCAAAAAGGAGGCCGCAAGAGAGGCTCTCAATAATGAAAAGCGGCGCGGCCGGCCCAATAGGGGTCTCAGCCGTAGTGTTAACGCTGCTTTTAAAATACGCGCTGTTAGTGAATCTACTGTCAAGCGCCCAAATCTCAAGCGCCTTTGTCCTGTTAACGTATCCCATCGTCGGGCGCTTTGCCGCCGTTGCCGCCATGTTCAGCGGCAAGAGCGCAAAGTCCGAAGGTCTCGGATGGGTCTTTATAAAACACACAGGGGCGAAAGAGTTTATGGCGGCGGCAGGGTTTACATTTTTTTTCCTAACCGTATCAGGCATATATCTGAACATTAGTGTAAGCGAATTATGTATCTCTTTACATTCTATTGCTATTATAATCATAATTGCCATATCTGCCAAGCTCAGCGGGGCCTTCTTCTTAAGGCGTTTTGGCGGCCTCACGGGGGATACGATAGGGACGTTTATCGAGGGCAGCGAAATAATTTTTCTGATATATTTAACTATAACGACAGGAGGGCATACATGCCAACGCGGGTTTATCTGATTCGCCACGGAATAACCGTTGACGCCGACCAACGGCGCTACAAGGGGCATATCGACGTGCCGCTCTCTGAAGCGGGCGTAAGGCAGGCCGCGGCCCTTGCTGAATTTATAAGAAATCTGGACGGCCGCGACGGCACTGCCCCACTTAGCCGCATATTCTGCTCAAATCTCATCAGGGCGGTAAAGACAGCCGAGACTATCGCTAAACCCTTCGGCATCACACCCGAACCGGTTCAGACGCTTTGCGAGCGGCACTTTGGACACTGGGAGGGCATGACGTTTGACGAGATAAAGGCGGCATATCCAAAGGAATTTGCCGGTTGGGCAGGAAATCCCCATACCTTCAGCCCCGTAGGGGGAGAAAGCACACAAGACACCGCCGACAGGGCGCTCCCCGCATTTTATGGCATCATCAAGGGCCGCAAGGACGAGACTACCGCCGTCGTGGCCCACGGCGGCATCAACAGGGTAATACTCTGTGACATACTGGGAGTCCCGTTGTCGCACATATTCCGGGTTGAACAGGACTATGCCTGTATCAACGTAATAGACTTTTATGACGGCGTTCCGGTGGTGAAACTCCTGAACTACTCTACTGGACTATGCCCATAAACCATGTCTAAATCGATAATGATTCAGGGCACCGGCTCAGGTGTGGGAAAGAGCCTGATAGCGGCCGGGCTGTGCAGGATATTCAGGGATATGGGGCGTAAAGTGGCACCGTTTAAGTCCCAAAACATGGCCCTGAATTCATTCGTAACGCCGGAGGGCGGTGAGATAGGATGCGCCCAGGCGATGCAGGCCGAGGCGGCCGGAGCTGAACCTTCGGTCTATATGAATCCGATATTGTTAAAGGCATCAGGGGAGAGCGGCTCACAGGTCATAGTACTTGGCAAGGCATATAAGACCATGCAGGCTGCCGAGTATTATAAGAATAAGGAGCAGTTCTGGGCTTCAGTCACGCACGCATGGGACATGTTGAGCGCCAATAATGACATCATCGTCATCGAAGGCGCCGGAAGCCCCGCTGAGATAAACCTCATGGACAGTGAGATAGCCAATATGGCAGTGGCGAGGCACACCGAAGCGCCCGTAATCCTCGTAGGGGACATAGACAGGGGCGGGGTGTTCGCCTCTTTATACGGCACGGTTGCCCTGTCAGGCGAGGACTCCCGCCGGATAAAGGCGTTTATAATAAACAAGTTTCGCGGCGATATAAATATCCTCCTGCCGGGTAACAGGCTGATTGAGGACAAGACCGGCATTCCGGTAATCGGCGTACTGCCGTATGTTACAGATATGGGGCTGCCCGAAGAGGACGGCCTTGTGCTTGATATCCACGCCAGGGGCAGCTTTGCCGACTCCAGTGAGGACTCCATAAAGATAACCGTGCTGAGGCTTAAGTATATATCGAACTTCACCGATTTTCACCCGTTTACGTATGAGCCTGACGTGGAACTCGTAATAAGCCGCCGCCCTGAGGACATCTTAAACTCGGACCTGATAATCATCCCAGGGTCAAAAAATACAATTACAGATCTAAATATTTTAAGGGGCAGCGGCCTCGATAGTGTCATAAAAAAAGCCGCAGGCAAGGGCATCCCGCTGATTGGCCTTTGCGGGGGATACCAGATGCTTGGCCGCACGATAGAAGACCCGCTTAACATTGAAAGCGCTGAGACGGCAGTTGCCGGACTCTGCCTGCTTGACACTACAACCGTATTTGACAAAACAAAGACCACCCGCCAGGTTATAGCCAGGACATCGGGGCCGATACCATACATAAGAAACAGGCACATCGGCCTCAGGGGCTATGAAATCCACATGGGCCAGACCACGGCAACCGGGCTTCCCGCGTTTGTTGTTGGGGGAGAAGACTCATACCCTGACGGCGCGGTTAAAGAAGGCGTCTGGGGTACTTATATTCACGGGATCTTTGATAACGATGAGTTTCGCGGGGATTTGATAAACGGCCTGAGAGAGAGAAAGGGCCTGCCGCCCGTTGGTGGCCGTGTTAGTTACGCCGCCGAAAAAAACGCCGCCATAGACAGATTGGCCCAACTGCTGAGGACTAATCTTAATATGGATTTCATATACTCAATAGCAGGGCTGTAAGGGCAAACGCTCGATGATTATGATAGAAGGTTAACAAATGTTATTATTAGCGGGTATACCACTTCAACTCCTGCTGGCATTCGCCCTGGATATATGCGTGGGCGACCCCAGGTGGATTCCCCATCCGGTCAGATATATCGGAAAGTTGATTGAGTTTTCAGAGGGGCGGCTGAGAAATCCGGCAAGGCCGCCGCTTATTAATATCCTCTCAGGGGCGCTGGCCGTTGCCGGCACCGTCGGCATTACTTATGGCGTTGCGTATGTTTTTGCCGAAATAATCTTAGCGCCCCTCAGGCAATATACGATGTTTCACTCAATCTCTCTCTATGATATAACGATAGGCATAACCGGCTCATTGGTATTGGCGCAAAACGGGCTTGTCAAATCCGTATTACTGGTGAGAGACAATCTTGAAGGCGGCGACACCACTGGGGCACGGGCAGCGTTATCCCAAATCGTAGGCAGAGACACAGAGGCACTCACACATGAAGGCATCGCAAAGGCCGCCATAGAGACAGCCGCCGAAAACACCTCGGACGCAATCATAGCCCCGCTGTTTTACTTTGCCATTGGCGGACTGCCCCTTGCCCTTGCCTATAAGGCAGTCAATACGCTTGACTCAATGCTTGGCTATAAAAATGACAGATATCTGTATTTCGGACGCGCCGCGGCCAGAGTTGATGATGCCGCTAACTACATTCCCGCTCGCCTGACCGGTATTATTATGGTTTTAGCGGTAGTTGTAATTGCTGTTGTAAAATTGTTATGCTATATTGTAAAATCGTTTTACTATATGGTAATTAATGTGATGAACAAAGGCAGCAGAAAGACACTTAATAGCGGCAGCCATATCGTAAGCTGTTTCGGCAGCATCACGGGCAGCCTGAAGACCCTCATAAGGGACGGCCAAAACCATACAAGCCCCAACGCCGGTATCCCCGAAGCGGCAATGGCCGGCGCCCTTGGGATAAGACTCGGCGGCCCTTCATATTACGGCGGCCTGCTGGCCAATAAACCATATCTTGGCGGAGCTTCAAACGAACCGGTTACTGCGGAAAAAATAACAGAGGCAATAACAATAACCGCCGTATCTTCTTCTATCGGATTAATGGCGGCTGTTGCCCTTGCCGGCACTATTAAATACTTTTGGGGAATCCACTGAGATGCCGGGGTTAAGCGGAAAATCGTCTCTGATGCTGATTAAAGCATCGCTGATGCCGATGCTGCTGTTTTTCGGTGTACTATTTTTCGGCGCGGCCACAGGTTACGCGGCCCCAGCTGTTGAGCAGCTCAAATCCGTATCCGGCAACATCTTTACGGAGTCCGACCATAACTTTACTGCCTTACTAGTCGATAAACGTGCTAACGAACTGCATGTAGTTGAAGTCAAAAACAACGTGCCGATGATTACAAAAAGCTATAACATCTTACATGGCAAAAACAACGGCGACAAACTCAGAGAAGGGGACCGCAAGACCCCCGAAGGGTTTTATTTTGTTCTGAGCTACATACCGCCTGAAAAGCTCGACAAGACCCTGTTTGGTGAAGGCGCCTTTACGCTGAATTATCCGAACATCATGGACAAAAACAAGGGTAAAACCGGCCACGGCATCTGGATACATGGCCGCGGTATAGACAGAGACAACGAAAAGACAAAGGGCTGCGTCTCCCTGTCAAACAGCGACCTCGAAAACCTGAAGACTTATATATTGGCGGAGACCCCTGTAATCATATCCGACAGCCTCGAATTTTTAAGCCCCGAGGACTATAAAAAACGCAAGAAAAAATACATTGATATCTTTAAGGGTTTTATCTCCTCATGGGAAAAAGGTGATTTCGAGGGTTTTGCCAACTACTTCGACACCAACTTCAGAGGCTACGACGGCCACTCCGCGCAGAGCTATCTCAACAGAAAGAAACGCCTTATGAGTGCTTACCCCAATAGAAGAGTCGTCACCTCAAACGTCAATATTTTCAAGGAAAATGCCACTAAGCTAATGTACACATTCGACCAGTTCTACTGCGCCGAGAACATCCTGTCATACGGCAACAAGAGACTCTACCTGCTGGCAGAAAAAGAAGGCGACTACAGAATCATAGCCGAGGAGTTTACAAAACTGGAGATGGACCCATATATTGAGAAAAGCGTTATCTCCACAGTAAATAAATGGAAAACCGTGTGGCAGGCTAAAGACATAGAAAAATACATCTCCCACTACAGCAGCTCCTTCCGTTCGGACAAGATGGATTTAAAGCAGTGGAAGGCATACAAAAAAGGCCTCTTCCGCGGCCCTAAGCAAATCAGAATCAACCTCTCAGACCTGAAGATAAAGGCCGTCTCGCCCAGAAAAATCGTCGTTTCTTTTGTACAGGAATATACATCGGGAAATGTTACGGACAAGGGCATTAAAACACTCATTTTAAACGGCTGTCCGGGCGATTACAAAATAGCAGAAGAGACGTGGCGGCCGGCCTGAAATATTCGTATGAAGCGAAAACCGCGCGAAATAAGGATAATGAGATTCTCCACAGTCCAAACAGTGCCGTAATGGCACTATAAACTGGATATATTTTATAGGCAGTGCCATAATGGCATTATCGATTTAATCATTTAACCCCTGGAGACCCTGTATGGAGCTACACATATTGGTCGTAGAAGAACGGGAGAGGCCAGTCTGGGAAAAGGCCAAAAATTATTTAAAGAGAAAAAAACTTAAACTATATTCCGCAACCTCCGCAAAAGAGTCTTATAGAATTTTAAACAAAGAACCTATCAATATCGTGCTCTCTGACTTTAATTTAAAAAATATCAACAGCATAAATTTCCTCAAAAAAATTAAGTCAATCAGGCCGGATGTGGAGATAATATTTCTCTCCGAACGCGTACCCCTTTCAAAGGCCATAGAGGCGATGAAAGACGGCGCGTATGATTTCTATGAGTTTCCCATTAACATGAAACTCCTTATGACGGTCATAGAGAAGGCGGCAGAGAAGCAGACCCTTTACATTGAGAAGACAAACCTGGAGAAGAAGTTCAAAGAGCGCGTCAACTATGGAAACATCATCGGCAGGAGCAAGGCCATGCAGTATGTCATCGACATAGTGGCCTCTGTGGCGCCCAAAAACGTAAACATCCTGCTGACGGGCGAGACGGGCACAGGCAAGGAGATGATAGCCAACGCGATTCACTATAGCAGCGGGCGCGTTGCAAAGCCCTATGTAAAGGTCAACTGTGCCGTGTTCAACGAAGGCATCCTGGAGTCCGAACTCTTTGGCCACGAAAAGGGCGCCTTTACGGGGGCCGCGGCAAGACGCCTGGGGCGCTTTGAGCTTGCAAACGGCGGCACGATATTTCTCGATGAAATCGCGGACCTGCCCCCTGGCACACAGGTTAAACTCCTGAGAATCCTGCAGGAAAAGGAATTCGAGCGCGTCGGCGGCAACGAGACCATAAAGGTAGATGTCCGGGTCATCGCGGCCACCAACAGAGACCTCAGAAGGCTGATTGACGAGGGAAAGTTTAGAGACGACCTCTACTATCGCCTTAATGTCGTCAAAATAGATCTTCCGGCCCTCAGAGAGAGAAAAGAGGACTTTCCTCTTTTGGCCAGCTATTTCATAAACAAGTTAAACGAGGAAAAGGGCTATAAAATCAAAGGCATATCGAAGGACGCAATGCAAACGCTGCTGAGTTACCAGTGGCCGGGAAACGTCAGAGAACTTGAGAACGCACTCGAATCCGCCATGGCCCTGGCTAAGAAAGACTTTATCGAGGCCAGCTATCTGCCCGCATTTTTACTCCTTTCGGAACCGGAGCACAGCGACTGCTATCGAATCTCCCAAAACCTCACCCTCGCCGAGGTAGAGCGTGAACTCATACGCCTTACCCTCGAAAAGGTAAATGGAAACAAGACTGCCGCCTCTAAAATGCTCGGCATTGGGCTGAGAAGCCTCCACCGGAAGATTAAGGAGGCCAAGGCGCAAGCGCCATGAACGGCAGGCGCAATGCCGGTCGCGGAAAAATCTCGTGCCGTTAGCAACAGTGCCATTATGGCACTGTGTCGTGGTTCATCTGAGCGCGAAAAAGCAACTAAAATATATGGTACGAGCAGGGCGAACGCACTATATGATTATTGTTGTCATGTAGTATCTTATCTAATGTAAAGAGTAGCATTAAATAGCACTAATTCTGTCATTCCTGCGGAAGCAGGAATCCAGTTATTATGCAAAATGCAGTCAAAACGGGTTATTTCAACCTTTTTCTCTCTCTCATGTCGTTCTTGTAATGGCAGAAAGATGCTGTTATTTACTGTTCTTAAAAGACTGGATTCCTGCTTCCGCAGGAATGACAGACAAAAAAATACATAGTGCATTTGCCCTGATGGTACGAGCCGCCAATTGTGCATCTAAAGCTGGCATGAATATTGCTTAGTTATGCCCGGTGTGCGGGCACAGGCTATCCTTCTTTATGAGGGATTATTAAACTGAACATACGGAGTGAAATGAAAAACATTACGCTTTCACAGGAGGAAGAACCTCCAAGTGTGCAAGTTACCCAGCTATTTAACTTCGAGCAAAAGGCCATTGAGCCGTCAAACTCGATTATCCGTAAGTTATGGCCCAACATATCTGCCGATGACTGGAACGACTGGTACTGGCAGCTTTCAAACAGGCTGAGGTCGGCATATGCCCTTTCGGCGCTGTTCGATTTAAGGCCCCAGCATACAGCGAAATATAAGCAGTTAATAGAGAAGTACCACTATTCGATAACCCCGTATTACCTGTCTCTGATTGATTGGACTGACCCGCAGGACCCGATACGAAGGCAGTGTGTTCCAGACCTCAGGGAGATAGACTGCGCCGGTGAAAATGACCCGCTTGAGGAGGAAAACGACACACAGGTCTCCGGCCTGGTACACAGGTATCCGGACAGGGTGCTGATGCTGGTTACAAACTCATGTGCCGTGTACTGCCGCCACTGTACGCGAAAGAGGATATGGCATGACGGTGAGTCCGTAAGGAGCAAAGAGGAACTGCTTGCCATGGTGGACTACATAAGGGGCGTGCCGGAGGTGCGTGAGGTAATCATATCGGGCGGCGACCCGCTGACCCTGAACATAGAGACTTTGGACTGGCTACTGGGGCAGCTTCGCACGGTTTCGCATTTAGAGGTGATACGCATTGGGACAAGAGTGCCAGTGGTGCTGCCAATGAGGGTTACTGACGAGCTTGCGGCAATGCTGTCAAGGCACAGGCCGCTCTGGATAAATACACAGTTTAACCACCCGCGCGAGGTTACCCCTGAAGCGCAGGAGGCCTGTGATAAGATACTCAGGGCGGGGATTCCGGTATCCAATCAATCCGTCCTGTTAAAGGGCGTAAACGACTCCGTTGAGACGATGAAAGAACTATGCCACGCGCTTCAGAGGATAATGGTACGGCCATATTACCTATACCAGTGTGACCCCGTAAATGGTGTGGAGCATTTCAGGACAAGCATCTGGAAGGGGATAGAGATAGTGGAGCAGATGCGTGGATTTACCGGTGGGCTTTGTGTGCCCACGTTTGTAGTGGACGCCCCGGGTGGCGGAGGCAAGATTCCGCTTCAGCCGTTTTATCTCCTCTCGGCATCGGACGGTGAGGTGATGCTAAGGAACTACGAGGGGATGATTATCAGGTATCATAATCCCATAGACAAAGAGCGCCCGGCAAGGCAGCCAAAACCCTCCAGGATTCCAGTAGATACGGCGCGCTATAAAAGGAGAAATCAAAAAACCCTGTTCTCATCGGACGACACGAAATGACCATAGGCCTCACATTTGACCTGAGAACGCAATACGAAGCAATGGGGCTGTCAAAGGAGGAGACCGCCGAGTTCGACTCCGAGGAGACAATAGACTGCCTTGAGAGGGCCATTGAGTGCGCCGGTTACACGGTAAATAGAATCGGCAACATCCACAGCCTCGTAGAGCGGCTTGCCGGTGGGGCCAGATGGGACCTGGTATTTAACATATCTGAAGGCCTGTATGGACGGAGCCGTGAGGCGCAGATTCCGGCCCTGCTTGAGGCCTACGGCATACCGTATACGTTTAGTGACCCGCTTACGCTTGCCCTGGCCCTGGACAAGGCAATGGCTAAGGCCATAGTGCGTACCTCTGGTGTGCCGACGCCGGATTACGCCGTAGTGGATTCGATGAATTTTACTGTCTGCCTTGATTTCCCACTATTTGTGAAACCCATCTCCGAGGGCACGGGAAAGGGTGTCCAGACCGCTTCAATCGTATGGAACGAGGCGGATTTAAAAGACCGCTGTGAGTTTATCCTGAGAAAATACAGGCAGCCGGCCATTGTGGAGGGGTATCTGCCCGGCAGGGAGTTTACTGTGGGCATCTTGGGCACGGGCGAAAATGCGCGCGCCGTAGGGGTGCTTGAGGTAAGGCTGCTTGACAGCGCGGAGCCGCTGGTGTATTCATATGCCAATAAGGAATTTTGCGAAGAGCGCGTCCAGTATGTACTGGTGCGCGACGAGGCAATTGCCAGGGATGCCTCTGAGATGGCATTAATGGCTTACAATGCCCTTGGCTGCCGGGACGCCGGCAGGGTTGATTTAAAATGCGACGCACCCGGGCAGCTGTCATTTATCGAGATAAACCCCCTGGCCGGCCTCCACCCCTCGCACTCGGACCTGCCCATATTATGCGCCCTAAACGGCATCGGCTACGAGGAGCTGATTGCGCGGATAATTCAGTCCGCATCAGATAGACACGCACACACGGGCATGCGGCTTCCAAAGGGCTGTGAACGTAGCAATTGTTCATGAGGAAATCCTTCAGGGAAGGCCGGACTCCGAGGATCTCCTTGGCCAGGCCAGCCTCGTAACCGGCGCGCTGCAAGCGCTCAACTTCAGCCATAAGATATTTACCCCTGGGGACAGCCTGACGGAGCTATATGAATTTCTTGGGCAGATGTCAGAGTACTCCCCCACGCTGGTATTTAATCTGGTCGAGAGCCACCCACGGGGGCAGCGGCTGTTTCCGGCATTTTCAGGGTTATTGGAGCTTGCCGGTTTTCCATATACGGGTTGCCCGTATGATACCCTGTTGACAACCACAAATAAGATTACCGCCAAATCCATAATGAGGGCGTGCTCAATTCCGACGCCCGGGTGGCATGTTTTTGACGGTGCCGTCCCGCCCCTGAGGCCGCACTGCCATTACATCGTAAAGCCCTCATGTGAGGATGCCTCAGTTGGAATCGATGACACCTCAATATTTACAGACCGTGAAAGTCTCCTGAAATCGCTTCCCGAGGCCTACGCAACACACAAGCAGCCGCTCCTGATAGAGGAATTTATTACAGGCAGAGAACTAAATGTCTCCATGCTCGACCACGGCAACGGCAAGATAGAAGCCCTCCCGGCTGCCGAAATAGTATTTCAGGACTGGCCTGAGGATAAACCCAAAATAGTTAATTATGCGGCAAAATGGCTTCCGCGCGCGTTCGAGTACAACAACACGCCAAGGCAGTTTAACCCTCCTGGCATTGACACAGAGTATGTCAAACGCATAGCCTTAAGCTGCTGGCGCGCATTTGGCCTGAGGGGATATGGACGGGTTGACTTTCGGGTGGATGAATCCGCGAGGGCATACGCCATTGAGGTAAACGCCAATCCCTGCATATCGCATGATTCCGGCTACATGGCGGCAGCCAGAGAAGCCGGCTACACAGAAACCGCTGTGGTTAACTCGATAATCGAGGCGGCGCTAAGAAAGTGAAAGACCAAAACGGCCAATCAATTATAACAAGAACCACGGCCAAACACTCCGACATTGCCGCGATAAGTCAAATACTTGATTCGACAGGCGTATTCCATCCGCGGGAAATAACTGTAGCGCTTGAGCTGCTCGAAGATAATCTCACAAAAAAAGAGCAAAGCGAATACAAATTCATATTCGCAGAGTGCGACGGCCCCCCTATTGGCTACATATGCTACGGCCCGATAACGATGACAGAGGCAGGATATGACATCTACTGGATAGCAGTAGAAAAAGACATGCAGGGCCAAGGGGTTGCCGGGCTGTTAATGAATGAGGCCCAAAGGCACATAATCGCAGAGGGCGGCAGATTTATTTACATAGAAACGTCTGCGAAAGAGATATATAAACCCGCGCGTGAGCTATACATAAGGCACGGCTACGCCCATGTTGCCACAGTGCCGCACTACTACGCGGAAAACGACGATAAGGCAGTGTTTATGAAAATTACCCTGTAATGAATTATATTCCAATTCTGAAAAATATTCCAAATAAGGCCAGGCTTAGTACTATCCCGCGGACTTATTGTGCGGACAACCGCCTGCCAGTATGGTGTGCAATACATATATATGGAGTACTATACCATTTGTCAGCCGCCATTGCTTAAGATAAACCATTGATATATAACTATTTTACATATGGCATAAATATTGCTTTTATATACTATGCAGTTTATAACTATTATTACTGCGCCGTGTCTTTTTTAGGGAAGGTGTGTTATGTACTTAAAGGTTGTGCGAGTCGGGCGTTCATCGCCAGGGGGCAAGATTATCTCTTCCCCCGGCGATGTCTATAATCTCATGAGTTATATCTCCAGGGAGGACAGGGAAAATCTCTTTGCCATCCACCTCGATACTAATAACACGTACCTTGGTAAGGAGATCCTGGCCATAGGTTCTCTGAACGTATGTAACATTACGCTTCGGGAGGTCTTTAAAACCGCATGCCTTAACAATACTGCCGCGATAATTTTAGTCCACAACCACACGGGCGGCAAGGTACGCCCAAGCGAGGACGATATCCGGATCACTGACAGCGTAAAGGCCTTTGCAAAACAAATAAGTATCAAATTCCATGACCATCTCATAATCGGAGACGGCGAAATATACAGTATCGAAAACAGGGTACGATATATCATGCCCTCCAAACGCCACATGATTGAAACCCTGATCAAAAAGTGCCTGAATAACAAAAACTGCGTGGAAACCCTTAAGGGTTTAAACAAGGATATTGAGGATTGCAGCCTGTGTGTGTACGACAAAATTGACGGCTACGGCTATTTGTACATGAGCCAGGAAGACAATATCAGGATTATTTTCGATAATAAATACAGAATTAAGGGCCTTGAGGTCGACGAAGATTAATCTGCCGGTGTGCAGATGGCCTTGAGCTTGTTTAATAAATATGCCACTGTTGCCAACGTTTCTATTTTCTTATGGGCCATGATATAATATCCCTATGAGCGTGATAACGATACCTCGTTCCATCAGGGAGAGGCTCGGAGACGAAGCCAGTGAAGACTTTGCCGCGCTTATCAACGATATAGACATAGGCGCAAGGAAAGATGCTATCGCCATCGCTGAAGAGCGGTTTGAACGCCGTCTATATGAAGTTTCAGGCACATTACGGCTTGAAATGGAGAAATTGCGGGTTGAGTTACGGGTTGAGATAGAGAAATTGCGCGCTGACGCTTCCAACAATAAAGCCGAGATAATCAAGTGGATGTTCCTCTTTTGGATAGGACAAACTGCCGTGTTGGTTGCGCTGCTTAAATTCTTTGTAAAATAATCCCCAGTGGATGTTATAATTCGAGCTGACGCGTACCCCGAAATCGGTACGGGGCATCTGATGCGATGCCTGGCCCTTGGGCAGTCTTGCGTGGACAGGGGCTGGCGCGTTGTCTTTACCACGTACTGTGAGGCGGCCAGCCTTATCAGCCGTCTTTCGGATGAAAAGTTTGAGGTCTTGCCCCTTAACGGCCTGTCGGACACCGTCATGCCGCCATATAAGAACTGCTGGGGCGTTGCCGACGGCGTCGCCTTTGGCAGCCGCTTTCATAAGTCCTTGCAAGACGCGGGTTATAAATTGCTTATAATCGACGACATGGCGGCCATCGACTTCTACCACGGCGCAATCGTCTTAAACCAGAACCTCCACGCGGAGAGCCTCACTTACAACCACGGCCCCGGCACTAAGCTCCTCCTGGGGCCTGAGTATACCCTCCTCAGGCGTGAGTTTATCCAATACTGCGGCGTCGAAAAAATTATCACGGACAAATGCGTAAACCTCCTGATAACGCTAGGCGGGGCCGACAGGGAAAATTTCACTCAAAAGGTCTTATCCTCCGTTAAAGATATAAATAATATTAATATAACCGTAGTGGTGGGCGCGGGAAACCCTAACATCGAATCAATAAAAAAGATAAGGGCCACTGCCCCGGTAACAATCTTACAAAGTATAACCAATATGGCCTCAGTGATGGCCTCCCAGGACATTGCTGTCACATCTGGGGGCACTACCGTGTGGGAGCTTGCCTTTATGGGTGTCCCAAGTGTTGTCGGCAGGATTGCCCCAATTGAGGACTACTTAGTTGAAGGCTTAAACAGGCTTGGATTATTTATCGATACGGGATGGTTTGAGGGTACTACTGAAGACGAAATCAGGGATAATCTGTTAAAATTATTAACAAACTGGAAGCTGCGAAAGGAGATGTCCCGGCTTGGACAAAGAATTGTCGATGGGTATGGCCGCAACAGGGTGTTAGATGCGATGGCGGAAGATAAACTATTATGAGGATGCTAATGTGAAATCAGATTTGAAGGGTGCGCGCGTTGTGGTAACCGGAGGGGCCGGTGTGATTGGCCGTGAACTCCTGGCTATTTTGCGGGAGGCAGAGGGGACTGTTATATCATTAGATAAAAAACCGCTGCCCGAAGATTTTAATTTAACGGGCATAACCCACATAGTCAAAGACCTTGCTGCTGACCCAATTGATGAGATAATTGACTTTCGCCCGGAGATATTTTTCCACCTTGCCGCTGCCTTTGAGCGCTCAAAGGAATCGCCGGAGTTCTGGAACGTCAACTGGACAGACAACACACTTATGAGCCACAGGGCCGTTGATGCCGCGCGCCGGATTGATACCTTGCGAGCCTTTGTGTTTGCCTCGTCATATCTTATATATTCCCCGGCACTCTATATGTCAAGCTCCTTACGGCACGCCCCGGTTTACCTTCGAGAAGACGCCCCGGCAGCCCCGCGCAACATCACAGGCGCCTCGAAATACTACACTGAGAGAGAGCTTGATTTCATCAGGGAGTACCTTAGGCCGTCTCTCAAAACCGTCTACGCGAGGATTTACCGGGTCTATGGCCGAGGCTCCAGAGACGTTATATCACGATGGATCAGGTCGGCCCTGAACTCCAAGCCGCTTGATGTCTATAACATAGATAACCGTTTTGACTATATATGTGCCCGCGACGTGGCCGAGGGTCTCCTGAGGCTTGCCGTGGCTGAAAATGCCGAAGGCGTTATAAACCTCGGCTCAGGCCAGAGCCATAGCGTTGAGGACGTCTTAACCGCCCTTGCCTCGTTTATTGATATAAAAATAACCGGCCGCGCCAGGCTTGAAGACTATGAAAACAGCACGGCAGACATCGGGCTGCTAAGAAATCTCACAGGGTGGGCACCCCGGACGACCCTTACCGAGGGTATAGGCAGGGTAATCGAATATGAGCGGGGACTCTCACAGGCCGCCCCATGAATGTACTGATTACAAGCGCGTCAAAAAAGGTAACCCTCGTAAAGTGCTTTAAAGATGCCATCGAAAAGGAAGGCGGAGGAGGCAAGGTCTACGCCGCAGACATTAATCCCCTCTGCCCGGCCCTTTACGCGGCAGACGGCCACTTCCTCCTCCCGCCGGACAACGACCCTGAATTCATTAAAACGCTTATAAAGCTCTGCAAGGCTCACAAGATAAAGCTGATAGTGCCGACAAGGGACGAAGAACTCCCCGTGTTGGCGGCCGCAAGGGAGAGTTTCTGCTCCAGCGGGACTACTATTATGGTGGCGTCTCCAGAGACTGTTGCCCTCTGCCAGGATAAAAGGCTATTTGTGAACTTTTGTCTGTCTCAGGGAATAGGCATCCCGCAAATTTATAACATTTCCCCTGAAGGCGCGGCCCTGGAGTGCATAAGGTATCCGGCCTTTGCAAAGCCCCGTTTTGGAAAGGGGGGCGCTAAGACCATGCGCATTGACAACGAAGACGCGCTGCGATACGCGCTTAAGGCCGTGCCAGAGGCCATTGTTCAGGAATACGTGAGGGAAGACGAGTATACGATAGACTTATTTGCCGATTTTTCGCGGCAGGTACTCTCCGTTGTGCCGCGCCTGAGGATTGGGGTCTTTGGCGGCGAGTCGTTTGTCGGCAAGACGGTAAACAATCCACTGCTCATATCAGAGGCGGCAAGGCTTTCTGAGCTGCTGGGACTAGTCGGGCATAATACAATTCAGTGTTTTTTAGATGGCGGCAAGGTTAAGTTCATAGAGGTAAACCCGCGCTATGGCGGCGGTGCATCGTTAGGGATTGCTGCCGGGGCAGATACGCCGCGCCATTTGATTAAACTCCTGAATGGCGAAAAGTTAAGTCCCGCTATTGGAGAGTTCAAAGACGGCCTCTATATGCTCAGATACACGGACGAGATGTATCACGACGCCTCGTTTTTTGGGGACATTGCGCATACGAAGGCGAAAAAATGACAGTTGCGGCGGCGCTCTTTGACCTTGACGACACACTCTACAGGGAAATGGACTTTGTCGAGAGCGGGTTTATGGCCGTCGCGGGGTTTTTAAGCGAACACTATGGGTTTAACGAGGAAATTATCTTTGACAAGACGATGGATATACTTAGGGCCTTCGGGCGCGGAAAGATATTTGACAGGCTCCTCAACGCCCTTGATATATCAGACGAGGCAATGGTTCACTATCTCGTATATATATATCGCACGCACCGGCCTGATATTCACACATATGAGGAGGCCATACCTGTTCTGAAGGGTCTGCGCGCCGCCGGAGTGAAGACGGGCCTGATAACCGACGGCATGGCGGTTGTGCAGCAAAATAAGGTTGCCGCCCTGGGGATATATGGGCTGTTTGACGTAGTCATATATACCGATGCCATTGGAAGGCCCTACTGGAAACCATCGCCGGTGCCCTTTAAAATGGCGCTTCAAATCCTGGGCACCACAGCGCGTGAGAGCGTCTATGTGGGGGATGACCCGTTAAAGGACTTTCATGCCCCCAATGCCCTGGGCATGAAAAGTGTACAGATAATACGCGAAGGCGCCATTGCCAGAGACGCGGGGCAGGGATACGCCGCCCAAACTATTATTAACACTCTATCGGAATATTTTGGAGTAACATATGGCTATGCCATCAATAACGATAAATAACAGGAAAATCGGCGACGGCGCCCCGGTCTTCATAGTTGCCGAGCTGTCGGCCAACCACGCACAGGACTTCTCCATTGCTGAAGAGACGATTAAGGCTATGGCGGCGGCAGGGGCAGATGCCGTCAAGCTTCAGACCTATCGCCCGGATACGATAACAATGGACTCCGATTGCGAGTGTTTTAAAATAGTCCAGGGCACAATATGGGATGGTAAGACCCTCTACCGGCTCTACACGGAGGCCGCCACGCCGTGGGATTGGTATCCGCGCCTCAGAGACCTGGCCATGGGGCTTGGCCTTATATGTTTCTCGTCGCCATTTGACAAGACCGCGGTGGACTATCTTGATTCGATGGACGCACCGGCTTATAAGATTGCGTCATTTGAAATAACCGACACCGCACTGCTCCAGTACACGGCCTCAAAGGGTAAGCCCATCATTATCTCAACCGGCATTGCCGAGCTATCCGACATAGAGGAGGCCGTGGCGGCCATCAGAGAGACGGGCAACAATGAGATTGCGCTATTGAAATGCGCCTCCGTGTATCCAACACCGCCTGAGGAGCTGAATCTGAGGGCGATGCCCTATCTTGCGGAGCGCTTTGGCGTAGTGCCGGGGCTTTCTGACCATACGGCGGGCATTACGGCGGCCATTGCGGCAGCGGCGCTTGGGGCAGCGATTATTGAAAAACATTTTATTCTGGATAAGGCCATTGGAGGGCCGGACGCGGCCTTTTCCCTTGGCCCCGGCGAATTTGCCGCCATGGTGAAGGCCGTCAGAGAAGTGGAAATATCCCTCGGAAGGGCTGATTATACCCTGTCTGAAAGGGTGGGGAAAAGCAGAGAACACGCCCGTTCACTCTTTGCCGTAAAGGACATCCGGGCGCTTGAGCCGTTTACAGTGGACAATGTCAGGTCAATAAGGCCGGGCTTCGGGCTTCACCCGCGGTATCTAAATGAAATCATGGGAAAGAGGGCAAAGGTGGACATAAATAAGGGCACACCGCTCTGCTGGGATATCATTGCCGATTGACAATTCACAGGTATAAGCCCTGAAGACAGACGCAGCCATAATAGGGGCCGGGGCGGCGGGGCTTTTCACTGCGGCAGAGGCGGCAGCGCGCGGATGTTCGGTCGTGGTGCTTGAGCGCTCCGGCACATCTGGAAGCAAGATACGAGTCTCAGGCGGCGGCAGGTGCAACTTCACAAATCTTAACGTTACGGCGGACAACTACATATCTCAAAACCCGCGCTTTTGCAAATCTGCCCTCTCCGGCTTCACCCCCGATGATTTTATCCGAATGGCCGAGGGCTATGGCGTCAGATATTATGAAAAAGAACAGGGACAGATGTTCTGTAAGGGGAGCGCTGGGGAGATTCTGTCGATGCTTCGCAGGCGGTGTGAGGAGACAGGTGTCCGGATAATATACAACACAAAGATTCACGACATATCAAGGCGCGGCGATGCCTATGTGACAGTCACAAACAACGGGACGTTTCATAGCCCTGCGATAGTCATTGCAACCGGCGGGATTTCCTATCCACAGCTTGGAGCGACACCCTTTGGGTATCGAATAGCCGCGCAGTTCGGCCTAAATGTAGTACCTACGAGGCCTGCCCTCGTGCCGCTTGTGTTTAATGCTGAAGACGGCGCAAGATTTGACGGCCTTGCCGGCATATCCTTTGACGCTGTGGTGAGGTGCAACTCAATGGAGTTTAGCGGCGGCGTATTATTTACTCAAAGGGGACTAAGCGGCCCGCCGATACTCCAGGCCTCTTCGTACTGGGTGGAGGGGAGCAGCATCGGGATAAATCTCCTGCCCGGGGCAGATGCCTATGAGTTTCTCAAGGGCCAGAGAAACCAAAAAGTGCAGCTTCACAGCCTGCTCTCAGGCGTCTTATCAAGGAACCTGGCCCGCAGATGGTGTGAGGTTTATTCGTACATAAAACCAATCAATCAATTTAACGGCAGGCAGTTAAGGGGCATTGCCGACCGCCTTCAGGACTGGAAGCTGTTTCCAAAACAGACCGAAGGCTACAGGAAGGCCGAAGTAACCTCAGGCGGCGTTGACACAGAGGAGCTGTCCTCAAAAACGATGGAGGCCAAAAAGGTAAAAGGCCTCTACTTTATCGGTGAGGTTATTGACGTTACCGGGCAGTTAGGCGGCTATAACCTCCACTGGGCATGGGCAAGCGGCTACGCGTGCGGACATTCGATATGATTTATATCATTGCATTGTGTAATCAAACATAGTATACTTAAGACATGAACGATATGCCAGACACACCACATAAACCAAAGCAGGCAACGCTGCAAAAATACTTTCACTATCTGTCCACCTATTTCAGCAGGGTATTTTCCTATGAACTAAACCCGTTGTACTGGCTGGGGGCCATTGCAATATTCCTGCTTGTCCTTGATACCATCTCAGGTATCTATATATACCTGTTCTATAAGATCGACCCGCGGTATTGCTACTCCTCGGTAGAGGCAATCTCGGCATCGTTTATGGGAAACATAATGCGCGGTCTGCACAGGTACACCTCTGCGGGCCTGATATTTGTTACGTTAGCGCACATGGCGCATGTGCTTGTCACCGACCGTTTCCGCAGCTACAGGTGGGTGGCGTGGATTACCGGACTGCTGGGGCTTGTGGTCTTTGTGACCATCGGGATCTCGGGATATATACTCGTGTGGGACACCAAGGCACAGCTCATAGGGATTCTTACTGGAAAATTCCTTTCGTACCTGCCGATATTTGGCCATTCCATAATGAGTACGTTTTTTGGCGCGGATATTAAACAACTGGGCGGGATGTTCAGGATGGTTTTATACTTCCACGTGGCCCTGACCATTGGCATTGTGTTTATCCTGTGGATTCACGTAATGAGAAACGCCAGACCCAGGATAGTTCCACCAAAATACCTATGGATAAGCCTTACGGCCTACATGGTGCTTGTAAGCATATTTCTGCGCGCAAAGAGCGACCCCGAGGCAAGTCTTTCCAAGATACCCTTTGATATTTCTATTGACTGGGCGTATTTCTTTATATATCCGCTTATGAAGATAATGCCGCTGTCGACGATGTGGCTTGTGGTAAGCGTCGGCTTCCTTTTAATATGCCTTTTTCCCTGGATTATCAGAGGGTTGAAGCCCTTGGCCGTTACTATCGATAAAGACAGATGTGTTGGATGCGAAAGGTGTTATATAGACTGCCCCTACGAGGCAGTCATCATGAGCAGGACTTACGAAGGGAAAAAGAAGGCCGTCGTTAATGAGAACAAGTGTGCGGGGTGTGGGGTATGTATAGGGTCATGTAGTTTTAAATCGATCACCTTGCCGGCGTTTCAGTGGCAGGACATGCTGGATGATATAAAGAGAAAGTCACCGGAGTTTGTGCTGTTAAGGTGTGGCAGCTCGGCAGCGGCCCCTGTCAGAGACAATGTTTACGCGTATACAGTCCTGTGTATCGGTTCTGTTCACCCCAACTTCCCCAAAGAGATGCTTGCCTCAGGGGTAAAGGGCGTTATGCTCGTGGGCTGTGAAAAGGACGACTGCCACTACAGAGAAGGCGGCAAATGGACTATCGAGCGATATAACAGGCAGAGGAAACCATATCTGAATCTAAATATCGACCGCTCAAGGGTGAAGATATTAATGACAACATCGACCACTGACATAACAGCTGAACTTGATTCGTTTACTAATGGCTTAAAAAATGACTTAAAAACAGAGGCCAAATCCGAAAAAATCGCGGTTACGGGACTTAAGAAGCTCAATTACGCCGTTTCCACCATACTACTTCTCATACCGGTTATCTTGTTATATCCACTGACAGACTACAAGATGGCATTTTATCCGACTGACAAGAGCGCCATCATATTGACCTTTAAGTACCGTTCGACGCCCTCTGTGGCAAGTGAAAGGTCTCCAATCAAGGTGGACGTTATCGTAAACAAGAAGCAGATATATTCACAGATATTCAACCCCAGGGGTATCAGAAGGGACTCCGCCGTGTTCGTATATGACGAGATTCTGATAAATCCCGAGAAGGCCGACATAGAATTTAAGATAGAAGAGACGCTGTTCACGGAAAAGAAAAGCGAAATCTTTGTGAGTAAGACATTAAAACCCAAAGACAGCGTTATCATCACTTACGATGAGAACACGAAGAACTTCCTGTATCTGCAGTAGATCTTAAGCAACAGGTATAGTCAGGATAAACCTCTCCAGTTCCGTAAAAGGTATCGTAAATTGCGATACCTTAATCTCTATGTCTGGTATGCCGGTGAGCTCTTTCTTATAATCCCTGCCCTTTCCGAGACAGATAAGTCCGCCAGGTTTAATCAGAGGAGACACCTTGGAGATAAACTCTGAAGTGCTGAAAAGTGCCCTCGTAACGGCGGCGTCATACAGCGCCGGCGGTTGGAACAACTCAAGCCGCTGCTCAGCAATTACGACATCCTTAAGATTTAATTTATGGACTATGTGTCTGAGAAACGCGGCCTTCTTGCCCTTTGGCTCCAGCAGGGTAAGCCTGAGGTGCGGTATGGTTATCTTCATCGGGATACCCGGGAATCCTGCCCCGCTTCCCACGTCCAATATATCGCGGCCACAGCCTCTCAGTGGAATTGTAAACAAGACGGAATCCAGAAAGTGTTTTACCGCGATGCCCTCGCCATCGGTAATGGAGGTGAGATTATGCACCTTTGTCCATCTTTGAAGTTCGGCGGCATATAGGGCAAATGCCTCTGTAATCTCAACGGTTGGGGTGATGGACAGCGCCTGGAGGCCCCTTTTAAGGATTGAAATCATCGCGCGGCAGTCTCTTGCCCTTTTCGATGGCGACTATTAACAGGGAAATCGCTGCCGGCGTGATGCCGGGGATTCTGCCAGCCTGCCCGACGGTCTCAGGGCGGATATCCTCAAGTTTGCCCAGGGCTTCCCTTGAGAGGCCGCTTATCAAGCGATAGTTAAAGCCGGGCGGGATTTGCTTAAACTCAAGTTTCTTCATCCTCTCAACGAGCCTCTCCTGCTGCCTGACATAGCCCTCATACTTAATCTCGGTCTCGATGTACTGTTTGGCGTCTGGGGGAAGGGTGGATGAGGCAGGATAAACATTCTCGATGAAGGCGTATGTTACCTCGGGACGCTTAAGTAGCTGCTCAAGCGTGGTTTGCTCCGTTAAGGGGGTGGTGTTCAGTGTGGCAAGCGCCACGTTTACCTCCGCGGGGATTGCCCTGTGTGTCTTAAGCCGCATGATTTCCTCCCAGATGAGTGCGCGTTTAGCGGCAAACCCCGCATAGTCCTCTTCGCTTACTAGCCCTATTAGCCGTCCAATTTCTTTTAATCTCATCTCGGCGTTGTCGTTTCTCAGGAGCAGCCTGTATTCAGCCCTTGATGTGAACATCCTGTATGGTTCTTTTGTGCCAAGTGTGGTGAGGTCGTCTATCAGGACACCGATATAGGCCTCGTGCCTTTGGAGAACCAGCGGGGGGCGGCCCTTAAGTTTAAGTGCGGCGTTTATGCCTGCCATAAGCCCCTGGGCCGCGGCCTCCTCGTAGCCGGATGTGCCGTTTATCTGCCCGGCCAGGTACAGGCCCCCGACATCTTTAGTCTCAAGTGTGTGCCGAAGCTGTGTGGGGTAGACGCAGTCATACTCTATTGCATAGCCCGGGCGGATGATTTCGGCATCAGCGAGGCCCTCAATGCTGCGTACCATGCGAATCTGTACGTCTATGGGAAGGCTCGTAGGGATGCCGTTAGCGTAGTATTCGTTCGTGCGCAGCCCCTCCGGCTCAAGAAACACCTGATGGCGCGGTTTATCGGCAAACCTGACGGCCTTGTCCTCTATTGACGGGCAGTAGCGTGCCCCTACGCCTTTAATTGCGCCGCTGTAGAGCGGTGAGCGGTCAAGGGACGAGGTGATAATGTTATGGGTGGCCTCGTTTGTGTAGGTAATGAAGCACGGCAGCTGGGGATTTATAATCTCCCGCGTGGAGAAAGAAAACGGCTCCGGCGGGTCGTCCCCCCACTGCGGGGTGGTCTTGGAAAAATCAATAGTGCGCGCGTCGATTCGCGGAGGCGTACCGGTCTTAAGGCGGCCCATCTTAAATCCCAGACGGCTGAGCGAGCTTGAAAGCCCCACAGAGGGAAACTCCCCGGCCCTGCCCGATGGGTAACTCGTAAGCCCGATATGAATCAGCCCGTTTAGAAAGGTCCCCGTAGTGGCAATTACGGCCCGTGCCTCATAGGTCTCACCCAGGGAGGCCATAACGCCGGTTATGCTGCCGTCCTTAACAAGGATTTCCTCAATGGAGGCCTGTTTGATGTCCAGGTTTGGCGTGGTTTCGAGGGCATCTTTCATGTGGGTCTTATATAACTGCCTGTCGGCCTGTGCCCTCATAGACCAAACGGCCGGCCCTTTGGAGCGGTTCAGTACCCGAAACTGAATGCCCGCGGCGTCCGCGGCCTTTGCCATTTGCCCGCCCAGGGCGTCGATTTCCCTGACTATGTGGCCTTTGGCAAGCCCCCCTATGGCAGGATTACATGAGAGCTGGGCAATTGTATCCACATTCATTGTGAACAAGCATGTTTTCAGGCCCATACGGTTTGAGGCAAGGGCGGCCTCACATCCGGCATGTCCCCCTCCAATAACCACTACGTCATAGGAGCCTATGGGAGGCACTTACCTCTTCTTCTTTTTGCTGAAGTCTACTTTCAGTATTTTATTGTCTGCGCCGGCAGTGTCGGGGGCCTCGTCTTTTTCTTCTGAGACAGGGGCAACTTCTACGGCAGCCGCCGAATAATCATGTACCTCCGTCGTATATGTCGTAACAAACTGCGTCTGCAACTCGGGTGAATATATGGCAATGATATGTTCCACCGGAATAAGGCAGTCCTCGGTCTTTGTGCCAAATACGAGCCTTGCCTCGATTAAACCGTCTTCATGCCATGTGAAATTCATCTTGGTGTTAAACACCAGGACGAGGCCGTTTTCCTTTTCGACGTTCTGAAATCCCCTCGTACCGATTTTCACATCCTCCGAGTACCGTACAATTACAAACACCCTGCCCATGACGTTTAACAGCTCATAGAAGACAGTTTTCTTAAGTTCATTCAACTTTGACAACGCATTTGTGTTATCGCTCACCTTTGTATACACCCCCGGTTTATTTTATTCTGTTTGAGATTATTTTAAATTCGTCTGTGCCGGCCCTGCAGAGCAACTGAAACAGGACTATCTCCGTGGAGGTTATAACCGCTCCGGCCTGGCCCATTAGTCTGATTCCTATGTCTTTGTTTTGCTGAGTCCTTGATGACGTACAATCACTTACCACATGGACGGCATAACCTTCGCCTATTAGGCCAAGGCATGTCTGTAAGATACAAACGTGTGCCTCTATGCCGCACAGAATAACTTTTTTTCTGCCGTATGCCTGGAGCTTTGAAATAAATCCCTCCTCATTGCATGCGCTGAAGGCGAGTTTCTCTATGGGATTGTACTCAGGCAGGGCGTCTCTTATCTCTTTTAGTGTTGCGCCAAGGCCCTTTGGATATTGTTCGGTCAGCGCAACTGGGATCTTTAAGAGTTTAGCCAGCTCGGCCAGATGCAGGGCATTGGCTGTGACAATGTCTTTGTCAGGCATAACCGCGGCAAGGCGCTCCTGTATATCCACAATCAGAAGGACACAATCCCGGGCCGTTAACACATACTTATCTGCCATGAATTAATTTACTAAAACCTTGATGAATAAAACAAGGGATATTTAATGGCTAAGCCGTGCCTGACACATTGACAAAGAAAATCCTATGTGATATACTTTTATGGTTGAGCCGCTAGCTCAGCAGGTAGAGCACCGCCCTTTTAAGGCGGGTGTCCTGGGTTCGAGTCCCAGGCGGCTCATTTAGGTGTCCCCATCGTCTAGTCTGGCCTAGGACATCGGCCTTTCACGTCGGTAACACGGGTTCGAATCCCGTTGGGGACGCCATTAAAAATATTATATCTCACACACTTACAGTTCATTATAAGGAGGTACAGCTTGGAGATTCAGTGGCACGAAAGCCTGGCAACGGGAGTAGATAAAATCGACGACCAGCATAAAGAAATTATAGCGCGCATTAACACACTTATCAATATGGACATGGAAAATATGGATTCCGAAGAAATGGAACATGAGCTTCAAAAAGTCCTTCGGTTCCTGGGTGGTTACGTCATCGACCATTTCAACGCAGAAGAAGAGATTATGACCCGTTACCACTATCCAGAATACGACGAGCACAAAAAAGAACACCTTACATTCCTTAAAAACTTTGCGACTCTAAAACGCATGTTCGAAAAGGAAGGCACCACCTCTCTTATGATTACGGCAACTCAGAATCAGGCCGTTGACTGGCTTGTTAAACATATCAAGAATATTGACCAGAAGATGGCCGCGTTCCTTAAGTCTAAAATGCAGCCTTAGTCAGAAGTACAAAGTCCGCACGGTCGCCTTTGCAAACTCAAGGAACCGCTGCGGCGCAATCCCAATCAGAAGCACAAAGGCCGCCGCTACACCAAGCGATACGCCAAGCGCGTTTGAGTGGGCCAGCTCCACCTCCCTCTCTGGTTCCTTCATATACATATACATCACTATTCTCAAGTAAAAAAAGGCCGAGATGACACTGAATATGACGGCCAGCACCGCCAGCCACATATATCCACTCCTCACCGCCGACATAAACACATAGAACTTCCCTACGAATCCCGCCATTGGCGGTATCCCCGTCAGCGAGAACATAAATATCAGCATCGCCGCGCCAACTATCGGATGTGCCTTGGCCAGCCCCGCATAATCGCTTATCTCTAACCCCTTGAAATCCTTCGTGTTCAGCAGCAGGATTACCGAAAAGGCCCCTATATTCATAAACATATATATGAGTAAATAGTTCATCGACGCGGACATCCCCTCCGGGGTTGCCGCTATTATCCCTATCAACGCGTATCCGGCGTGGGCTATCGAGGAGTAGGCCAGCATTCGCTTTATATTGGTCTGTACCAGCGCCATTACATTCCCTACGCACATGGTAAGAATCGACAACGCTATCAACATCGTTGTCCAGTCAGGAGCCAACTGCGCAAAGGTATACAGAAACACCCGTCCCAGTACGGCAAATCCCGCTGCCTTCGGCCCTATGGACATGAAAGCCGTTACAGGGGTAGGCGCACCTTCGTACACATCCGGCGCCCACATGTGAAACGGCACAGCGGCTATCTTAAACGCAAACGCCGAGGCCATCAGTACCAGGGCTATCGTGGACATCGGATTTTCCCTGACATTGTGCTCCGCTATGTACACCGCTATTGCCTTTAAGTCCATTGACCCGGTTACTCCATACATCAGCGCTATTCCATAGAGTAGCAGCGCCGTTGAAAACCCTCCCGTCAGGAAATACTTAATTGCCGCCTCGGTTGACTTGCTGTCGTGTCTGTTAAATCCGGCCAGGACATACGTGCTTAAGGCCATCAGCTCAAGCCCCAGATACAGGGTTACCATATTCCCCGCCGAGGCCATTATCATCATTCCACACGTAGCAAATACCAACAGGCAGTAGTACTCACCGTGGAAGGAATCCTCGGTCTTGAGGTATCTCACGGACATCAGTATCGACAGGATTAAGTTAACAAAGAAGATGATCTTAAAAAAGACCCCGTAGCCGTCCGAGATAAACATATCGCTAAAGGCCGGCCCAAAGGACGTATATGTCAACGAGTAAAAGGCCGCAAACGTACCCAGAAGTGCCAGGGCCGCCACTATCTCTTTCCTCTTTATAAGAAAGGCCTCCACTATCAACAGGACAAGCCCCAGCGAGGCTATTATCAGCTCCGGCAGCAACGGACCTAGTTCAGAAATTTGCATTTATCCTCCATACCCTTGTCCCATTCTATTTCACCACGGTCTCTATGAGCATATTTAACGCCTGCATGTGCCCACCCCTTAGCCTGCCCAACAGTTGGGTAACAGTCGCGTCCATAAAGCCCGTAAACGCACTCGGATAGAAACCTATCCAAAACACCAGAATCAGAAGCGGCAGCAGTGTTACCACCTCCCTGAAGGTGATGTCGCTTAGTCCAGCTATCTTTTCGTTTACGTCCGTGTAGAATACCCTTTGATAGAGCCACAACATATACACCGCCCCTATGATAACCCCCGTAGCCGCCAGTATGCCGACAGGCTTGTTTGCCGTAAAGCCGCCGATGAGTATAAGAAACTCCCCGACAAATCCGTTCGTCCCGGGAAGCCCGACTGAGGCAAACGTAAATACCATGAAGAAACCCGCAAACACAGGCATCACATTAGCCAACCCGCCATAGTCCGCTATCAGCCTCGTGTGGCTCCTTTCATATACCATTCCGACGCACAAAAACAACGCCCCGGTTATCACGCCGTGGTTTATCATCTGGAGGATGCCGCCCTCCAGACCCTGTATATTAAGGCTGAATATCCCAAGTGTAACAAAACCCATGTGGCTTACAGAGCTATAGGCTATCAGCCTCTTTAAGTCCGTCTGGGAAAGGCAGATAACGCCGCCATATATTATGCCGACAACCGAAAGGACCATCATCAGCGGGGCCACGGACTGTGAGGCATCGGGAAACATCGGCAGTGAAAACCGGAGAAACCCATAGGCCCCCATTTTAATCAGAATCGCCGCAAGTATAACGCTGCCCGCCGTCGGCGCCTCCGTGTGCGCATCCGGCAGCCACGTGTGTACCGGAAACATCGGTACCTTTACCGCAAAGGCGGCAAAAAATGCCCAAAACAACACCATCTGCATACCCACGGGAAGCTGCGTACTCATCAGTTTGACCATGTCAAACGTCCCCGTCATCATGTAGATAGTAATCACACCCAAGAGCATCAGCACACTTCCCGTAAGCGTGTACAGGAAGAACTTTATCGCCGCATACAGCCTGCCAGGCCCGCCCCATATGCCGACTAACAGATACATCGGTATCAGCATCGCCTCCCAGAATATGTAAAACATAAACATATCCAAAGACGAAAACACACCTATCATCGCCCCTTCGATTAACATCAGGGCTATAAAAAACTCCTTCACCTTGTCCTTGATTGCGGTCCACGACACCAGCACGCAGAGTATCGTTGCCAGGGCCGAGAGCAGGACAAACAGGACACTTATGCCGTCAACGCCGACGTAATAGTTTATGTTCCACGCCCTTATCCACTGGTACTGGGCGACAAACTGCATCTTTGCGGTAGTCTTGTCGAAATCCGTAAACAACGGGATTACCCCGATAAAATTCGCTATACTGGCAGCGAGGGCCGTCCACTTTATTGTTGAATGCCTGTTTTTATTTATCAGCAGCATCAGAAGCGCGGCTAAGACCGGCAGAAATATTGCTACCGTCAACACATAAGAATCCCCTGCCACAACAACCGAGCACACCGTAGCGTTCATATACTTATTGTCCTTGTCCTTTGTATTAACATCTTTCTTATCATTTGCCCGCCCCGAAAATTACCAATACCGCAAGTAAAAATACCCCTATGGCCATTGCCAGCGAATAGTGCAGAACAACGCCTGTCTGAATCTTGCGCAGTTTCTGCCCTGACCACTCCACAATCATAGGTACTCCGTTTACAATCCCTTCGATAAACACCTTGTCCGTAATCTTATCAAGGACGTTTGCCGACACCCAATAGCACGGTTTTACGATTAAAAAGCCATATATCTCATCCACATAGTACTTGTTAAATAACAGCCTGTAGATGGGCTTAAACGAGTCGGCAATCTTCTGCGGCAACTCAGGGCGTTTTAAATAGAAGAAGGCCGCAGCCGCAATTCCAACAACGGCAACTATGACAGAGAGAATCATGGCCGGCCACTCAAGCGACGCCTCGGCGCCCGCGTGCACCGGGGCATGGCCCACTACATGGCCTAAAAACCCGCCAATCCAATCATGCCCGCCCAGTATATGCGGCACACCTACATAGCCCGCCACTACCGCCCCAACGCTTAACACCATCAAAGGTATCGTCATCGCAGAGGGGGACTCATGCAGGTGATGTTTCTGCTCCTCAGTGCCCCGGAACGTGCCGTGAAATGCCAAAAACAGGACTCTGAAACTATAAAAGGCCGTCAACAGGGCCGTTATCACGCCGATTATCCAGACAAACTTCCCAACGGGGCTGTGTGAGGAGAGTGCCTTCCATAGGATCTCGTCTTTGCTGAAAAACCCGGCAAGCCCCGGCACCCCGGCTATGCTTAACGAAGCTATGAACATTGTCCAGTATGTTATGGGCATGTATTTTTTCAGCCCTCCCATCTTTTGTACGTCAAGCTCACCGCCCATTGCGTGCATCACAGACCCGGCACACAGGAAGAGACAGGCCTTAAAAAACGCATGTGTGTAGAGGTGAAATATCCCTGCCGAAAACGCGCCCACACCGCAGGCCACAAACATATAACCAAGCTGGCTCACCGTCGAATAGGCAACAACGCGCTTTATATCATTTTGAACCAGCGCTATGGTAGCCGCAAATATTGCCGTTATTCCGCCGGTCAGGGCAACCACGTCCATCGCCACAGGCGACATGCTGAATATGGGATTTGCCCTCGCCACTAAAAACACCCCGGCCGTCACCATCGTTGCCGCGTGAATCAGGGCGCTGACAGGCGTGGGGCCTTCCATCGCATCAGGCAGCCACACGTGAAGCGGCAGCTGTGCCGACTTTCCAACCGCGCCGCAAAACAACAGCAGCGCTATCAGCGTAGTGAGATTAATCTCATTCCCACAAATCATCACCGTCTGCGCGGCAATAACGCCGAGGTCTTTAAATATGTCCGTATAGTGAAGGGTGCCGAAGTTAAGGAATATCAGTATTACCCCGAGGCCAAATCCGAAGTCTCCGAAGCGGTTTACGATAAATGCCTTCTTTGCCGCGTCCGCCGCGGTCTTCTTCTCGTACCAGAATCCTATCAGAAAATATGAACACAACCCCACGGCCTCCCAGCCGAAATAGAGCTGTAAAAAATTATTCGACATCACGAGCATCAGCATCGAAAACGTAAAAAGACTGAGAAAAGAGAAAAACCTCGGATACCCGGCATCCCCGTGCATATATCCGATAGAGTATACATGTACCAGAAAACTCACAGATGTTACCACAATAAGCATCACGGCCGTAAGCTGGTCGACTAAGAACCCCACGGATACCTTAAACGTACCGGAGGCTATCCACGTATATAGGTCCTGATTTATGACAACCCCGGCAGAGGCCTCCATAAATGCCTTTATTGAAAGCGCCAGCGAGATACCCACCGCCGCTATGGCAATAAGATGGGCCTGTTTTTTAAAAATAAACTTTCCAAGTACGATATTCAGCACAAAGGCTGTCAGAGGAAGCACCGGAATCAGTATATAATGTATAATGTCCATCGGCCCTATCCCTTTAACTCATTAAGGTCATCCACGGTTATGGTCTCCTTGTTTCTGAATAGCAGTATTACGAGGGCAAGCCCTATGGCGGCCTCGGCGGCGGCTACGGCTATGATGAAAAACACAAGCACCTGCCCTGCCAGGTCCTCAAGATAGTGGCTCAGGGCGACCAGGCTTATGTTGACTCCGTTAAACATTATCTCAACAGACAGGAGCATTATAATAATATTGCGCCTTGTGACAAACCCAAATACACCTATGCAAAACACAATCCCGCCAAGCCACATGTACCAGTTCAAAGGTATCATCTATTTTAACCTCTTCTTGGCAAGCACAATGGCCCCGATGATTGCCACTAAAAGCACCAGTGAGGCGACCTCAAAGGGAAACAAGTACTGCGTATAGAGCGTTGTGCCGATGGCCACCGTCTGGGTAACGCTCTCTATCTGGGCAATGCCCCAAAATCCCTTTTCTCCTGTTTTCACTGTCAGCATAGAGAGCAATAGTACCATTAGTATGCCGGCACTTGCCACAAGCCCCATCGGCCATGTCCCTATGAACTGTTTCTTAAGAATGTCTTCCCTCAGGTTTAAGAGCATTATGACGAATAAAAACAACACCATAATCGCTCCCGCGTAGACAATCACCTGTACGGCGGAGATAAACTCCGCGTTTAGAAATAGATAAAGCCCGGCTATGTGGAAAAACAGGAGCAGCATGTACAACACGCCGTGCATGACGTTTCTCCTGGTAATCGCCATCAGTGACATCGCCACGATTACAGCCGAAAAATAAAAGAAAAATATCTTGTTTATCATTTAGCGTGCACCAGAAGCTTCATTATAGCAGTTATCACAATATTTACGAGCGCAAGGGGAATAAGCACCTTCCACCCGATGGCCATAAGCTGGTCGTACCTGTACCTGGGAAGCGTTGCCCTTATCCAGTAATAAAAGAATATACACACGTAGAGTTTCATAACAAACCACACCACACCCGGCACCACCGCAAGAAATGGCAGGAGTTTTAAGACGAAAGGAGGGATTGTCCAGCCCCCAAGGAAACACAGTACTGCAATCGAGCACATAATAATCATACCCGCATATTCGGCCATGAAAAACAGCGCGAAACGCATCCCGCTATATTCGGTAAAGAACCCGGCGATAAGTTCCGTCTCTGCCTCTGGCAAATCGAATGGCGACCTGTTGGTCTCGGCGATTGCCGAGATAACGAATACGAAAAACCCCAGCCACTGCGCTATGATATACATACCACCGGGGTAGCGGCTTTGGGCGTTTACTATCTCGGTAATGTTCAATGACCCTGCCATTATCATTACCCCGACAAGACTTAGCCCAAGCGGCACCTCGTAGCTGATTACCTGTGCTGAGGCCCTCAGGCTCCCCAGGAACGAGTATTTCGAGTTCGATGACCAGCCGCCAAGAATAACCCCATATACGGCCAGAGAAGACATGGCAAACAGGAACAATAGCCCTATGTTTATATTTGCAATGACAAAGCCGTTAAAAAACGGCACCACGGCCAAAGAGGAAAGCGCAGCCATCAGCCCAAGCACCGGGGCCATGAAAAACATCGGCTTATCGGCATTCGAAGGGATGATGTCCTCCTTAAAAAACGACTTTATGCCGTCCGCTATGGGCTGTAAAATCCCATACGGGCCGACTACCATGGGGCCAAGGCGGTTTTGCATCCGGCCTATTACCTTACGCTCAAAATATGTGGCATAGGCCACGTGGAGCATTACGGCCCCCAGTACGACGGCTATCTTCACTATGATTACCAGTATTGTCCACAGTTCTTGCGGTATGCCATACCTGGCTGTCTCCATAAATTTTAACACGTCCGGCGTCATTTGAGGTTTCCTTTGCTCAATGTATTTTTCATATATCCACAGATTGTAAACTTACAATTTTTCAATCGACACCTCATTATCAGACAGCACCATGCACTTTAGCACGGGGTCGACTGTGTATCCTGCAAGTGCGTTAAAATTCACCTTCTCAAACGTATTGGACAACGTTACGGCCCCCTCCGGGACATCCATGTCAGGTTTTAATGTTACCACAGCTGAAGCACGCGCGGATTTAACCTTGACGGTGTCGCCGCCTCTGAGGCCAAGCCGCTCTGCCTCAATGGGATTTATTGCCAGGTACGGCTCCGGGCTGACGCTCAGTATGGCCTTCGATTTTCTTGTCGTAGAGCCGGAGTGAAACAACGATCTCTCAGGCAGCAGGTAAAGCCTGTCCGGCTGTGTCGCGCAGCCATCGGAATTTTCAGGGATTTCGGGTAAAATACCGAGGCCTTCCACCTCGAAATCCTCCGCCCCGCCCTGAAATTGCACCGAGCCATAGGGCCATATAAGGCCGCCCTCTTTAATTTTATCGTATTCCGATGCCGAGTGCAGTGCTGAGACCTGGGTTATCTCCTCCCAAACCTCTTTGGAGTCCGCATAGGTCTCTTTCATGCCCAGTGCCCTGGCTATATCGGCGATTACCCGCCATTCACTTTTCCCCGAGGAGACATTCGAGCCTTTTCTCAGGAATTGAATCCTTCCTCCAAGATTGGTCATCGTGCCGTCCTTTTCGGACCACGATGCCGCGGGCAGCACTACATGGGCGTGCCTTGCCGTTTCAGTCATGAAAATATCCTGCACCACTAGCAAGTCAAGGCAACTCAGTGCCTTTTCGATCTTCTCCCTGTCCGGGAGGTTAAAGACGGGGTTTTCACCCAATACATAGAGTGCCTTAAGGCTGCCGTCTAATGCCCCTTCAATCATTTCGAAGAGGTTCATACCCTTTTCCGGGGGCACGGCCATTGTGGCGCCGTTTGTCAGTTTAAGCTGTCCCGGCCTTACAGGCATACCGCCCGGCAGGGAGTCTGGGACGCATCCCATGTCTATAAGGCCGCGGTAGTTTGGTTTTTCTGAAAGTAAAAAGATACGTGCCCCTATTAAGTATGCAATTGCCCCAACGAGAAACAGTTTTTTTGAGGGCAACCCTGATTGTAACAGCGTCGGGCCGATCACGACTATGGGATTTTTCAGCCCGCTGAGGTCGTCAATGGCCTCCTCCATGTTCTCAAGCAGGACGCCGGTTGCCTTGAGTTCCGGTTCGCAAGGGACTCTCAGTGCCTTTATTTTTCTCTCTATGTAGGGGTTTTCTCCGCTAAAACCTTTCATCTCGGCAAGGCCGATTACAATGGTATTTAAGACCGTCTCCTCGTGCTGCGGGACGGAGTTAAGGTCGTAATTGATAAAATTCTTCAGGCCGCCCGGCTCTCCGGCAACTACCACCTTTGCTCCACGCCTCCAGGCCGCCCTGATCTGGATACCCAGGACGGGGTTTATCGCCGTGGGGTCTCCACCTGCCGTAAATATGCCGTCAGACTTCTCTATTTCCGATATCTTGTTTGCCGTTGCCGCCGTGCCAAACATTTTCTCAATATATGACTTGGCGGGGGCATATGAGAGCCTAGCCGTAGAGTCTATGTTGTTTGAGCCGATTACAAATCGCATTAATTTCTGGAGCATGTAGTTGTCTTCGTTTGAGCACATGCCCGATGCTATGGCGCCTATTGCCTTTGGTGTGTGTTTGGCCTTAATGTCCTTCAGATGTGCCGTAATATATACAAGTGCCTTATCCCAGCTTGCCGGTTCAAGTACGCCGTTTACCCTGATTAGCGGGGTTTTTAGCCTGCCTTCATTGTCTATGTAGTCATAACCGAAGCGTCCGCGCACACAGAGCAACCCCTTGTTCACACCCTTGCCGAGCTTCGGAAGCGTCCTGATAATAGTTGCCGCCCTCATCTGCAGGTAAGTAGTACAGCCCACGCCACAGAATCCACAGACGGTCTCCACCTCTTTATCGACATACCACGGCCTGTAGCTATGCCTGTGAAGCCTTGACATAATGGCCCCCACCGGACACACCGTAAGACAGTTCCCGCAGTACTCGCAGTTGTATTTATCGCCGGAGAATGGCTCTACAAATGAATGCGCCCCCCTGCCGGTTATGGATATGGCATAGGCGCCCTGGCCATCACCGCACATCCTCGTGCATCTGGCACACAGGATGCACCGCTGCATGTTTCTGACAATAAAGGGGTCGTTGACGTTTTCCGGGTGTACGCGCTTGCCCTCGACGAATCGCCCTTCACTGGCACCATAGCGCGCGGCCTCATCCTGAAGCAGACACTCCCCTGACTTGTCACAAACCGGGCAGTCAAGCGGATGGTTTATCAGCAGGAACTCCAGCATCGCCCTTCTGGCCTTATTAATCTCCTCAGTCTCGGTAATAACGGCCATTCCTTCATTAACCTTTGTGGTGCATGCGGTCTGAAGCCGCGGGACGCGCTCAATCTTAACAAGGCACATCCGGCAGCCGCCGTAAGGCTCAAGGCCCTTAAGGTGGCAGAGTGTGGGGATTTTTATTCCAACGCTCTCAGCCGCCTCAAGGATTGTAGCGTTCCTTTCGGCCTCGACTTCTTTCCCGTTTATCGTTAGTTTAACCATTTATAATTTATCCATAGTATTAGCGGCGCTAATCTAATTGCCCGGCAAGGAACATCTGGCCCCATTTTTGAGATGGGTCGCCGGCCTCACATTTTTTGTATTTCACATGATATTCAAATTCACCGCGGAAGTGCTTCATAGCAGA
>PEAC01000017.1 GCA_002753305.1 Nitrospirae bacterium MYbin6 | reverse complement strand
CTATTGCTACCTTCGCCTTGAATGCCGATGCATATTTCGTCTTCATAATATCCTTGGACCTCCATCTTTCTGCTCTTACTGTAACTTAACATGTTGTCCAGTTTTTGGGGTCCATTATATGCATCGGTAAGAATGAAATGACCGGTATCATCCAGAAAGGCAAGACCGGAAACATTTCTCAGAGTAGGATAATGTCGAATGAGCTCACAAAAAGAGCGTTCGCCTTCGCCAATAACAACAAGATCAACTAGTTGTGGATGGCTGCGCAGTACGATTTCAGGATCTGCGCTGGCATGGTGCCCACCGAAGATGACCACGGTCTGATGATTTACTTGCTTTATGAATTTTGCTATTTCAAGGGCCGACTGGTAGCTTGCAGTAGTAGTCGTGATTCCCGCGAAGACGGTTTGTTTCTGTTCTTTTGTCAGAGAGCGGGTAATTTCTATCTTGGCACTGCAAAAGGAGTGAGCAGTAAGATCAAGGATTTCAGTGCTTACTTCTGGTATCATTGCCTCAACAAAGTTGGCAATGCTAATGAGGCCTGTGGCAAAACCGCTCAGAAGGCCCTTTTGCGGAGGCATGATTAGTAGTATTTTGTTTTTGTTCTTACTATTCATTGAAATCATCCTATCTTGAATTTATACATGCTATATATTAGAGCAATATTTGTGCCAACACACCAATTATGCAATAAGTCCACTAATCAACATGTTGAGCGTGCGGATTTGTCTTTCTGTGCCGTATATTTGTAAGAATAGGCTTACTTGGTAAGGATTAGCTTACTGTTCCAGCTTATTTCACATTCAACTGCACTGTATGTTGAGTTGAGACAACTTAGTGGGCACTCATCCACACTTAACCTTCATGTCTGGATTTATATGCAGATAAAGAGGACACCGATAAATGGGACTGGCTACTTTATTTATCATCAAGATTTAGCTCGTCAGTTTCGGGAAATAGCAACCCCGTAGGGAAATGAAAAAACAACCTGTCCCCTAATATTATCCCAGGAAACGGCATACTTTCGGATATAGAAGATGAAGCCTCTGGACTATATCTATCTTTTTCGTCATCGACAATGCTTATGGTGTGGTGAAGATTACCGCCAACTGTTACCCAATAATTACGAAAGACTAAAATTAAAGAATCCTATTCCCTTTTCCTCTCCTTTACGGGTTTGACTTTTACCCGTGGTCTGTTGCTATTATAGCTATTAACTATTGCCTAAAGAGGAGATATTGCTTTGAAAATTGCCATAACCGGTCTATCGAACTCCGGTAAGACAACGGTGTTTAACGCGCTCACGGGCCTGAATGTGGAGACTACCATCTATGCGTCATCACTTGAGGAGCCGCATGTAGGATCTGTCAGGGTCAACGACAAACGCGTGGAGACGCTCTCAGGTATTTTTAAGCCGAAAAAGACCACTTATTCGACTATTTTATATACGGACTTCCAGGGGCTTACTAAGGGCGACAACGCCCACAATAAAAAGGTATTTGAATTCATCAGGGACGCCGACGCCCTTGTTGAGGTTGTCAGGGCCTTTGACGACGACTCCGTAGTGCATCCCGACGGCTCCATTGACGCGGCCAGAGATGCATCAAATCTCGAATCAGAACTTCTGCTCTATGACCTCGACCTGGTAGAAAAACGCCTCGGACGTATGGCCGACGCGGCCAAGCGCGGGAAACGCCCCGACGAAACGGAAAAAAAGATCCTTGAAAAATGTAAGGAGACTCTATATAAGGAAATCCCCCTGAGAAAGACACATTTCACGCCTGAAGAACAAAAGGCCATTGTGCATCTGCAGTTCATATCCATAATACCAAAGATAATTGTCATAAACGTATCCGAAGAGACAATCGGCCAGGCGCAGCCGCTGATAGATGCGATTGCTGCACGTGTGAATTTCGACAAAAACGCAATCATCAGCCTCTCCGGGAAGATTGAAATGGAACTGGCTCAGCTTCCACCTGAAGATGCGGAGTCTTTTCTTAAGGATATGGGGATAGAGGAACCGGCCCTGAATAAGGTTATAAACAAGGGCTACGAGCTTCTGGGCCTGATATCGTTTCTCACCGTTGGCGAGGACGAGGTGCGCGCGTGGACTATAACAAAGGGAATGACTGCCCTTGAGGCAGCAGGGAAAATTCACTCGGACATAGAGAGGGGTTTTATCCGGGCAGAGGCCGTGGCATATGATGATTTTATTGCCGGAGGGTCAATGGCCGAGGCGAAGAAGGCCGGACACGTGCGCCTTGAGGGGAAGAATTACGTCGTTTCTGATGGAGATATATTAAATTTTCGTTTTAATGTATAACAGGCTGTAATAAAAATATTTTTTGCCAAACCGCGGTGTTTTCAGCTATAATCAGCGTATGAGGGAATCGGCAAGGACTCAACGGCCAGACGGCCAGGCAAGAGGACGTGGTCAAACAAGGGGCTTCGGCCAAACAAGAGGACTTGGCCAAAGGAGGGAACAATGAAAGCGCTGGTTTTAACAAACGAATACCCACCGAACATATACGGCGGAGCCGGAGTACACGTTGAATATCTCACGCGTGAGATGTCAAAATTAATTGACGTAGAGGTGCGATGTTTCGGCGACCAGGCAGTTGACGAGAAGTCACTTAAAGTCAGAGGCTGCTGCGTAGATCCTAAAATGGTCGAAGACAGTGAAAAGAAGCTGAAATCCCTTTTTTCCGCATTACATAACTGCATAACTTTTAACGTGAAGCCAATTGACGCCGATATAGTACACTGCCACACATGGTACACGCATTTTGGCGGCATTATGGCAAAGAAATCATATGGGATTCCACTGGTAATCACAACGCACTCGCTTGAGCCGCTGCGCCCGTGGAAGCGTGAACAGCTTGGGCATGGATATGATGCGGCGGTGTGGGTGGAAAAGACCGCCCTTGAGATGGCAGACTCCATAATTGCGGTCTCAGACGGGATGAAAAAAGACATCGTAGATCTCTTTAACGTCGACGCGGATAAGATAACTGTAATATATAACGGCATAGATACACATGAGTACCACCCGGTGAAGTCGAAAGACGCCCTGGCCGAATATGGCATCAACCCCGACAAGCCATATGTCCTTTTTGTTGGCAGAATAACCCGCCAAAAAGGGATTGTCCATCTCGTTAATGCCATCAAACACATCGACGACGAGACACAAATTGTCCTCTGTGCGGGACAACCCGATACCGTGGAAATAAAAAATGAAATGGAAGAGGGTATAAAGAAAATCAAGAGGGATAATGTCATCTGGATACAGAAGATGGTTCCGAAAAAAGAGGTTATCCAACTATATACGCACGCATCGGTGTTTTGCTGTCCGTCAATATATGAGCCGTTTGGAATCATAAATCTTGAGGCGATGGCATGTTCCACTCCGGTGGTGGCAAGCGCCGTTGGCGGTATAGTCGAGATAATAAAGGATGAACAGACCGGCTATCTCGTCAGATTTGACCAGCATAAGGCCAGCCCATTTGAGCCGGTAGACCCCGAAACCTTCTCAAGAGACCTTGCCGGGAAGGTTAATAAGCTCCTGTCCGACAAGCGGCTTGCAGAGGAAATGGGTAAACAGGGAAGGATACGCGCGGAGAAATACTTTAGCTGGAAGGCAATAGCAGCCGAAGTAGTCAATCTGTATGGAAAGCTCGTTTAAACAGATACCTAAAAAGAGAGGTGCTGAGTGTTGATGAGTCCGTTTGTCATAAAAGACATAGAGCCAAGTGTCGATGGAGGAAAGTATCCAATAAAAAGAGAGGCCGGTGACGTACTGACCGTCCGGGCAACGGTCTTCAGAGACGGCCATGACATAACGAAGGCCGTGCTGAAATATAAAGAGAAATACGCCGGCGATACGTGGGAGTATATCGATATGGTGTCGGTTAATCCCGGACTTGACCTCTGGGAAGGCAGTTTTGTCCTTGAGAAAAACACCCGCTACCTATATACGATTGAGGCATATACGGACGTCTTTTCCTCTTGGCTTAAAGATACACTGAAGAAATACGAGGCCGGGCAGGACGTAAAAAGCGAGCTTGCCGAGGGTGAGATAATTATCAACGGCGTACTCGGACACATTGCCACGGAAGAAGAGAAACGGTATTTTATCGACCTCATGGAAATAATAAAGAAGAAAAACACACCTAAAGATAAACTCAAGATAATGTCTGACCCGCTTCTGATAGATGTTATCAAAAGATATATCAAATACGGGGATTTAACGGTACACGAGCCGTATCTTGAGGTGATAGCCGACAGGCTAAGGGCGCGCTACGCGGCATGGTATGAGATTTTTCCCCGTTCTCAGGGAAAAGTCTCTGGTAGGAGCGCCACATTTAAGGAGTGCATTGAGCGGCTGCCGGAGATAAAGTCGATGGGTTTTGACGTGGTCTACCTGACGCCGATTCATCCCATCGGAAAGACTAAACGCAAAGGCCCCAATAACTCACTACTGGCTGGTCCAAACGACCCCGGCTCGCCATACGCAATCGGAAGCGCCAAGGGCGGGCACATGTCCGTTGAGCCGGGGCTTGGGACACTCAAAGATTTCGAGGAGTTTGAGAAGGCCTGCAGGGCGCTTGATATGGAGATAGCCCTGGATTTTGCCATCAACTGCTCCCCGGACCATCCATATGTCAGGGAGCATCCGGAGTGGTTTTTTAAGCGCCCCGACGGCACGATTAAATATGCCGAAAACCCTCCTAAGAAGTACGAGGATATCTATCCGTTGAATTTCTATGCCCCGGATGAGGCATGGAAGGCGTTGTGGGAGGAGATGAAAAAAATCCTCACCTTCTGGATAGAAAAAGGTGTGAGAATATTCAGGGTAGACAACCCGCATACGAAGCCAATCCCCTTTTGGCAGTGGCTGATAACCGAATTGCAGAGGCAAAATCCTGATGTCGTGTTTTTATCTGAGGCCTTTACGCGCCCGCCGGTGATGAGGATGCTTGCGGCGGTTGGCTTTACCCAGTCATATACGTATTTCACATGGAGGAATTTTAAGGGAGAGATAATCGACTACTTTACCGAGTTGACACAGTCCAATGTGAGTGAGTATATGCGTGGAAATCTCTTTGCCAACACCCCTGACATCCTGCCACAGATTTTGCAAATAGGGGGCAGGGCGGCCTTTAAGATAAGATTTGTCCTTGCGGCAACTCTATCCAGTGTCTACGGCATATACAGCGGCTTTGAACTCTGTGAGGGCAGCGCTATAGAGGGAAAGGAGGAGTACCTGAACTCAGAGAAGTACGAATTTAAGGTCTGGGACTGGGACAGACCCGGCAACATAAAAGACTTAGTCACGCTTATAAATAAGATCAGACGTGAAAACCCTGCCCTTCATTATTATAAAAATCTCCGTTTTTTCCGCTCGGACGACGAGAATATCTTATTTTATGGAAAGGTATCGCCGGACAATAAAAACATCGTCCTGGTGGTAGTGAATCTCGACCCGTTTCAGACCCATAACTCAATGGTATATATCCCGCTGGAGGACCTCGGCATAGGGTATGACGAGACCTATGAGCTTCAGAACCTAATAAACGGTGAACGGAAGTTATGTAAGGGCGAGGAGTTTTTCGTAACCCTCAATCCAGACTGGGAGCCTGCCTTTGTCTTCAGGCTCGACAAGTGGACACACAAGGAGGAGAGATTCGATTACTTCGGCATGTAGGGCATTATATATATCTGGCAGTTGGGTGGCGTCTGGGCCATGAGTAACCGTCCTTACTTAAACCCCAGCCATCTTTATTCTTTTGAATTATGAATATTATCAGGCTTATCGCCGCTAACTGTGTCGATTTATTCAAAAACAGGGCAATACTTGCCGAGTTGGCGAGGAGGGATTTTAAATCCAGATACCTGGGGTCGTTTCTGGGTGTTTTGTGGGCGTTTGTCAACCCGGCCGTTTATGTGGCAATCCTGTGGTTTGTCTTTCAACTGGGCTTTAAGGCCAGGCCTACGGACAATGTCCCCTTTATCTTGTGGCTTATTCCTGGCATAATAGCGTGGTTTTTTATCTCAGAGGGCATCGCCGGCGCGACGTATTCAATATTGGACTATAGTTTTCTGGTCAAAAAGGTCGTCTTCAGGGTAAGCGTTCTGCCTGTAGTAAAGATACTCGCGGCACTATACGTACATATGTTTTTCATAGTTTTTTTATTCGTCGTGTTTTTGTTCTATGGATATGGATTTTCACTTTATTCGCTGCAAGTGCCGTACTATCTTTTTGCCGCTCTTATGCTTATGCTGGGGATTTCGTGGATAACGTCCTCTGTGGCAGTTTTCTTCAGAGACGCCGGGCAGATTATAACAATGGCCCTGCAGTTTGGTTTTTGGCTTACCCCCGTGTTTTGGCAGATTAAATCCGTGCCGCAAAAATACCATATTCTGTTGAAACTCAATCCCGTGTACTATATAGTTGACGGCTACAGGAATAGTTTTATATATAAGGTCTGGTTTTGGGAGACCCCGCTGCTGACTGCGTACTACTGGTTTGTTACGGGGGTGGTATTGTTATGTGGGTTGATGTTATTTCGGAAGATGAGGCCGCATTTTGCTGACATGCTATAGAGGGTTCAGTCCATGGAGATAAATACCGGGACAGAAAGTCGCGCCGAAGATGCCGTCGTTATCGGGGCAGCTGGCCTGACCAAGGTTTATAAACTCTATAAACGTGCGATAGACAGGCTCAAGGAGGCTGTAAACCCTTTCAAAAGGATATACCATGAGGATTTCTACGCACTAAGAGATGTCTGTTTTGAGGCCAGAAAAGGCCGGACAATCGGCATAATAGGGAAAAACGGCGCGGGAAAGTCCACCCTGCTGCAAATATTGACAGGGGTGCTGACACCAACAAGCGGCGTGTTGACCAAGGTCGGCAGGCTCTCTGCCCTGCTTGAGCTTGGCGCCGGATTCAACCCCGAACTGACCGGCATAGAAAATATCTATTTTAACGGCACCATCATGGGATATACGCGCAGGGAGATAGATGACAGGCTCAGTGAGATAATCGCCTTTGCCGACATTGGGGAGTTCATCCACCAGCCCGTTAAGACCTACTCAAGCGGAATGTTTGTAAGGCTCGCGTTTGCAGTTTCGGTAAGCGTGGAGCCGGATATTCTGATAATCGACGAGGCGCTGAGCGTCGGGGACATAAGATTTCAAATCAAGTGTTTCCGCAAAATAACCGATTTTAAAAACAGCGGCAAGTGCATAGTCCTGGTATCACACGACATCGGGGCAATTAAAAGGCTCTGTGACAGTGTTATCTGGCTAAGAGACGGACAGGTCTATCTCAACGGCGACCCCGAATATGTGTGCAAAGAATATATGTCATACATGTTTTACGACGGCACGTCAAAAGAGAATAAAGACACACAGGCCCCTGAGCAGGGTGCCGGCGCTGGTGAAGCCATTGAATGGGAGGATGTCAGAGGATATGCCTCCTTTGGCGAAGGCGGGGCAGAGATCCGGCGTGTTGTTTTGATTTCGTGTGAAACAGGACGCAGAATTAATATGTTAAAGGGTGGGGAAAGGGTTAAATTCCTTGTCGAGGCAGACATAACCGGCCATATAACAAACCCCGGCTGTGGGATCACATTAAAAGACAACTACGGTACATACATCTTCACGATAAATAACTACATATATAACGTTCAGATAGAGCCATTCACTGACACTCTCAGGCTGCACGTAGAGTTTGACTTTCAGTTTCCCAACCTGAAATCAGGCAACTACTCGTTTTCCGTATCAATATCTGACGGCACTGTTGAGAGCCACATCCAAAACCACTGGATACATGAGGCCTATGTCCTTCAACTGATAAATAGCGACATAAGATATAACATGGGCTGCTATTTAGTCATAGACAATGTCGATATAAAGGTAAATACCGGAAGGATAGAATCAACCTAAATCCGATGTGGATTATACTTTTCTAACATGGCCGCCGCGATGTCAGGACTTGAGGGCCATTGTCCGCGCCTTTGCCCCTTATGAGTCTGATAATCTTCCAAGCGGTCAGGGTCAGGCTGAATCACTTTTCCGTCCTTCAGAAATAGCAGCCCTATTTTACTGGTCGGCATCCGTTGGACAAAAGTATTGGCTTCGTCCAGAACTTGGCGTAACCGTGTCATGGTCGCCGCGGCATCAACTGGCGGTATGCTGGCGACTCGCCGAAAATCGGCCTCTGTATAACTGGCAAGGCGGCGTATTTCGTTGATAAGTCCTTCTGGTGTAAAGCCGGGGGACTTATCAACGGCGGCAAAGATAACGGCTCCTATCGGCAAAATCCGGTCATGTATCGTTATTAAATCCACCACGTCACGCGGCTCCCGCCGTCCGGCGGCAGCCATAACCTTATTCATGGCAAGGTCAACAGGATGCAGGACATAGCCAAAAACGTCATCCCGCGCAGTCGGAAAAAACCGGAAGTCGCTGTCAACTACCCATTCCAGCTTTGTTGTCCCGTCGTCCTTTGAGGCCAGTACGGTATAAATGGCCGGCTCGCGGCGCAGCCATTGAAGGGCGTAACCATTGGCCTGCAAAACAGCGCTATCCACTTCTACAGCCCGCGCCACTCGTTCTTCGCGGTCATGGAAGATGTCGATGTCATCGGAATAGCGCGGCGCATTCTTGTTTAACGGCGTGCTGCCGGCAACATAACTTTCTGGGTCGCGGTGCGTGGCCAGTAGACACAAAATCTCGGTCTGAATCTTAGAGAGCGGCACGGCAAGCCTTCTCAATCTGCTCTGCCAGCCGACGTGCCTCAAGGTCGCCTTCAACCCTTAGACTCCGTGTGATGGCTAAAGCATCTTCGCGGGTTGGATTTGCTACAGGTCGGCTGCTCCACAAGGCAACCACTCCATATTTTTGAAACGCAAGGCGATAGAGTGCCTCTATTTCTTTCATTTGGCCAGCCATATCTATAATATATCACCCTGTGAGATGTTTTACAAGCGATATTTATGACATCTTCATAATTTTGTCTAAATTGGCCTTGTGCGACTTCAATGCGGCATGACAGACTCTTGAAAATCCCTTTACTTCTTTGAATGTATGTTGGTATTATCTCAATTATAATTACTTATAGAGGTGGGAATATTATGAGTCTATACTGTGAGCACTTTTTCCCGTGGTTTATGGAGAAGATGGGGGATTCCTCAAACGAGATTATAAAAGCCCTGCGCCGCAATGCAAATAATGGCCTCAGAGGCGATGTGCTTGAGGTTGGTTTCGGTATCGGGCATAACACGCCATACTATCCCTCTGAGATAGCGTCTGTTACCGCACTTGAGCCAAACGATGGCATGATTGAGCGTGCAAAGCGATATGTCTCCGGTTCAAACATCCATATATCCTTTGTTAAGGGACGTGCCGAGGCACTTTCCTCCTTTGCCGACAGCTCGTTTGACTGTGTGCTCTCAACCATGACGCTCTGCAGTGTAGGCAGCCTGTCTGAGGCGCTAAAGGAAATCCATCGCGTTATCAAGCCGGGCGGCACGTTCCATTTTCTTGAGCATGTAGCGGCCCCTAATCCGATAGACAGGAATTTTCAGAATATCCTGACACCGGTAACAAGGACAATCTTCTGCGGCTGCCATCTCAACAGGGACATTGAGGCTGCTATTATAGACGCTGGTTTTTCCATCAAAGACATCAACCGCGACCAACAACGCATCGGTATCATGCCAAAGTTTCTGTCATATTTTATATATGGCACCGGGGCCAGGAAATAGCGCGTTTACATCCGGCCGCGCCGTTGTACATTTGCCGCTGCCCTTTGCTATAATACCCCCGACGTACCATACACAGTGCCATACACAGTACCACAGGAGGTGTAACCTATGACTATTACGCAGAAGATACTTGCGGCGGCCGCGGGTAAGAAATCAGTCGAGCCGGGGGAGTTGATTGACGCCGGGGTCGACCTCGTCCTCGCAAACGACATAACCGCCCCGATTGCCATAACGGAATTTAAAAAAATCGGCGCCAAGGGCGTATTTGATAAAGACAAGATTGCGCTCATACCCGACCATTTCGTCCCCCAAAAGGACATCAAAGCGGCCGAGCAGTGTAAGGCCCTGAAGGAATTCTCACGGGAACATGACCTGTCACTGTACTTCGAGGTAGGCAGGATGGGTGTTGAACATGCCCTGTTACCAGAGCAGGGGCTTGTCGTCCCGGGCGACTGCATAATCGGCGCGGACAGCCACACCTGTACCTATGGCGCGCTTGGGGCGTTTTCAACAGGCGTAGGCTCAACAGACGCGGCCGCGGCTATGGCCACCGGGCGGTGCTGGTTTAAAGTCCCCGAATCGATGAAGTTCATCTACTACGGCAAATTAAATAAATGGGTTGGAGGCAAAGACCTCATTCTTCATACGATTGGCGACATCGGCGTTGACGGGGCGCTATACAGGGCAATGGAGTTCGAGGGAGAGGTAATCTTAGGCCTGCCCATGTACGGACGGCTCACAATGTGTAACATGGCCATTGAGGCGGGCGGAAAAAGCGGTATCATCGTCCCCGACGATATAACAATGGAATACATCAAGGGCAGGGCAAAAAGGCCTTACGAGTTCTATGCGTCGGACAAGGACTCGACTTACGCGGAAGTCCGTGAGTATGACTGCTCAAAGATTGAACCGACAGTTGCCTGTCCGCACCTCCCATCTAACACACGGCTGGCTAAAGATCTGTCAAACATCACTATAGACCAGGTGGTCATAGGCTCATGCACCAATGGCCGCCTTGAGGACCTCAGAGAGGCCGCCGCCGTTATAAAAGGACGTAAGGTTAACCCTAACGTCCGGATGATCGTCATACCGGCAACTCAGCAGATTTATAAAAACGCCATGAACGAGGGCCTGCTTGAGATATTCATAAACTCTGAGGCCGTGGTCTCAACGCCTACATGCGGCCCCTGCCTTGGCGGATACATGGGGATCCTGGCCGAGGGTGAACGGGCGCTGGCTACAACAAACAGAAACTTTGTCGGCAGAATGGGACATACCGGTTCTGAGGTATATCTGGCCAATCCAGCAGTGGCTGCGGCAACTGCCGTGCTTGGCAGGATTGGGATACCGGAGGAGCTGGGGCTTTGAAGCCTTTAATCCCTTTAAATATTGATGAACGCCTTAAGGCAAAGGGGCTTGTACTGCCCGATGCCCCGGAACCTCTTGGGGCCTATATACCCTCGGTGCTAAGCGGGAATTTATTGTTCTTAAGCGGGATGCTGCCATTAAAGGGCGGCAAGCTCAAGAGAGCTGGCAAGGCAGGCTCTGACGTTACGCTTGCCGAGGCCAAAGAGGATGCCGCTCAGATTGTATTAAACGCCCTCGCAGTGGTAAAGCAGCAGCTTGGCGATTTTAACCAGATAGTGCGGTGTGTGAAACTCACAGGGTATGTGGCCTGTGCGCCGGATTTTTTTGAACAACCACAGGTGATTAACGGTGCCTCGGAGCTTCTTTTTGAACTGATGGGGGAGCATGGGCGGCACTGCCGCAGTGCCGTCGGTGTCAGTGCGCTGCCGCTAAACAGCCCCGTCGAGATAGACTTTATATTTGAGGTATGCAAATGAAAAAGGACTTATGTCCAGACCGATAGTCGTCATTGTTGGCAGGCAAAATGTAGGGAAATCCACCCTGTTTAATAGAATTACGGGTGGGCGAAAGGCAATCGTCAAAGATGAACCAGGCGTTACCAGAGACAGAATTTACGGCGAGGCCACATGGGAAGGCCGTAATTTTATCACCATTGACACGGGTGGGTTTTTCGCCGGCACTGATGACGAAATCCTGGCCGGGGTGAGAAGGCACGCCCTGATGGGTATAGAAGAGGCCGATGTGGTAATTCAGCTGTTTGACGCCAAAGAGGGACTAACGCCCGGAGACCTTGAGCTTCTCTCACTCGTCAGGAAATACAACAAGGAAGTCCTCTGGGTAGTGAACAAGGTAGACAACCAAAAGGCCGAACCAAAGATGACGGATTTCTATAGCCTGGGAGGCACGGTGCTTCCCGTATCGGCAGAGGGCGGACTCGGATTCGATGAGCTTATGGACGAGGTAGTGGGTCGATTTAAACAAGATGCAGAGGTGGGCAGCCTCATTGCCGATCTCCCCAAAATAGCAATTGTCGGCCGCCCTAACGTAGGGAAATCCACCCTGGTTAACACACTGCTGGGAAAAGAAAAGATGCTCGTCAGTCCAATAAGCGGCACAACGCGGGACTCCGTCGACAGTATATGCACATACTACGGGAAAAAATACGTCCTCATTGACACCGCAGGAATAAGAAAGAAACCCAATGTCGTGGAAGACCTCGAGAGGTTTTCCGTCGTGCGCGCAATAAGAAGCATTGAAAGGGCCGATGTGGTGGTGTTTTTAATTGACGCCACAGAGGGAATCGTCGAGCAGGACAAGAAACTTGTCAGCCTGATTGACCGCTCCGGCAAGGGTCTCATCCTGGCCATAAACAAGTGGGACGCCATAGACGCCCCCGACGAGGCCTACCGCCAGTTCATGGACTCGGTGGAGAAGGAGTTTGCCTTCGCGTACTATGCCCCTATGCTTACAATATCGGGGCTTTTTAAAAAGAGGATTACTAAAATATTTCCCATGGTAAACGAGATAGTGAGAGAGAGAAAAAAACGCATAACCACAGGTATTCTTAACAGGTACGTAGAGACGCTGAATAAGCAGCTGCCTCCATACAAGGGCAAGCAGACAAAGGTGTTCTATATATCCCAGGTGGATAAGGAACCGCCCCAGTTCGCGGTCTTCCTGAACTATCCCGATGCCATAAAGGGCAATCACATGAGATATATCGAGAAACTGATACGCCAGGGTTATCCGTTTAATGGTACGCCCATACGGGTGTATATAAAGAAAAGAAACTGGTGAGACAGGGAGATTTAAAATGGGCATATTAAAGGTTCTGTTTCATGTCAACGAGATGGAAAGGTGGGATACGGCACTTGGCAACATAACGAATCTGATAAAGGATGTGGGGCGCGACGGTGTCCAGATAAAGCTCCTTGCAAACGGCCCCTCTGTGGCCGCCTATAGTGACGCGGCGCGACTTGAGGCGATGAAGTTACTTGCCGCCGATGGGACAGTGTTTTTAGCATGCCGGAATTCGCTGAAAAAAATGTGTTCAGGCGCCGACGTATGCCTGACTGAGGAGGCGCTGCCGCCGTTTATCAAGGTAGTCCCCGCCGGTATAACCGAGATAATCAGGAGCCAGGGCGAAGGCTTTGCGTACGTTAAGCCATGAGCGCACTTGTGTTGCCTGAAAGGCTGAGAACCGGTGATACAATAGGGATTGTCTCCCCCTCTGATCCCGTTACAGGGAAGCTCCATCTGGAGGAGTTGGAAAAAGGCATACAGTTCCTGAAAAATATGGGATTTAAAGTTGAAGCAGGAAAAAACATATATTCCTCCGACCCCTGGGCCAGGGCAATGGATATAAACGAATTCTTCATAAATAAAAATATAACTGCCATTATATCCACGCAAGGCGGTGACAGCGCGCAACACCTGCTTCCCTATCTGAAATGGGACGACATCGCCGAAAACCCTAAGATATTCATGGGCCTGAGCGATGCCACCGTTACGTTAAACGCCATACACAGAAAGACCTCCATGGTGGTGTTTCACGGGAGCGACGTGAGATATTGTTTCGGCAAATATCCCATGCTAGAAGTACCCTCCCCGCCCGATTACGGGAAAAAGGAGTTTATGGACAGGCTTGTCAACAGTAAAATCGGTGAGCTTAAAAAGGCACGCCAGCGTAAGACGGTAAGGCCAGGCAAGGCCTCGGGCACGCTCTTGGGCGGGAATATTCGCTGCCTGCTAAAAATTATGAAGACGGAATTTTGTCCTGATTTTCAGGATGCCATCTTAGTGCTTGAGGCGCTTCGCATAACCGAAGACCAGTGCGTAACCTACTTCAATGAGTTAAAGGCCCTTGGCATATTCAATAAGATCAAAGGCGTTATCGTGGGATTCATCTACAGTATGCAGGTGGAGTTTCCCGATGAGCTGCAAATGGAAGATATTCTTTGTGAATTTACGGACATGTATGGTTTTCCGATTCTAAAGATCAATGATTTCGGGCATAACACGCCAAACACCGTACTCCCGATAGGAGTCCGTGTGGAGATGGATGCAAACGATAAGAAAATCGCCATTCTTGGCCAGTGCGTGAAGTAAAAGGGCTTATACCAGTGGCTTGTTCGTTAAAAGTAACGTTGAAAATAAAATGCTGCCAAATAGCCATATAATGGGGTAGGTATAGTCAAAATCAAAGCATCCCTGAACCACTACGGCCACAAGTGTGGACATAAGACACAATGACATTATCTGCAAGTATGTATGCTGCAACTTAACTATGTTCAGATAATATTTAGCTATCGCATAGAGAATTGACGCAAACAATAACAACCCAATCAATCCGAAATCGAAGAATAAGGAAAGCGGTACGCTATGCGCGTGAGGTATCTTGTAGTGATACTTATAGTTGCCGATGCCAAGGCCAACGGGCCACATGCCGGACAAACCGGATAGCCCGGTGCCCCAGATAGTCCTTCTGCCCGGGCCTGAGCCCTCCTTTACCGACAACCCCGGGTCGATGACATCACCCGTATCTATAGCCTTTTGTCCAAGCATCAGGAGTCTCATCACAGTCTCTTCTTTGCCTGCCAGGGCTGAGAATGCCTTCTGCTCAACCACGTAAAAGACTAAGGCAAATGCCAGAAATATCACGGCGCTGCGCACAAGGGCCTTCGAGGTTTTTTGGTAGAAAAATAAAAAAAACAAGCCCATTGCGATAAATGCCGCGGCCCCCGCCCGGCTTTCAGTCCCTATCAGCACGGACAGGCCGGCGATAAAGCAAAAGGCCAAAAACACTCTTTTCCCTCTTGATTTTTCGGTCAAAAAAAGTCCGGCCGCAACCCCCATAAAAATATTCATCAGCATGGACGTCTCATGTGCCTCCTGAAGCCCGTGGGCCTGTACCGGAGAGCCATCGGCAGAGAGGATAAGCCCACCATAATTTCGCACCCCAACGATTACGTCTCCAATAAACTCGCGCTCAAAAATCGACGTCTCCATGAATCGAAATACATATGACAACACGGCCTGAAGCAGGCATGACAATAGCAGGCACCACATTATTTTTCTGTGAGTTTGCTCATTGGCCGCGGAGGAAACAACTATGCCAAGCAACACAATATTCGACACCAGATAGCAATACTGAAACAGGCCATGCGGCAGGTTATCAGACCAAAACAGTGTAAACGCGGCATAAACCGCCATCGAGAGAAACAGTACATTTGCGGGGTTTCGCGCTGTTGACATCCGTAACGAGGCCCCCTTGTGAAGGAGAAACCCAATACACGTAAATATAAAAACGGGGGTAAACACCGGTATCAGGTTTGTGTACGCATCGTTTATCTGAAAATTCCATGCCCCGGTAAACGCAAAGTATATGCTGTCTCTTGAGATCGGTACCAGAAATATCAGAAAATAAACTCCCCACGCTGGTTTAATGGAAAAAACAAATGACAAAATCAGGAGAAGATTAACCCCAAAGACTATATAAAACGGATACAGTGCGCATAGCGCCGCGTTACAAAACAGATAAAAAAACAAGACGGCCAGGTTCTTGCCGGCAACATATGTGGACATTCAGATAAGGCCCTCTCACATGCCCGTGAAGTTTTCGTCTACGAGACTCATTGGCCTTCTTCGATGTAAACGGGCACTACGCCTGCATCGACGGTAAAATCTCCGGCCTTTGTGGCAACGGTTGAGGTTACAAATGCGGTACTGTAGTCAGATACCTGCACCCCGGAGGATGCCTTCGGCACGGAGGCCGTTATTTTCAGCTTGGTAAGGTCTGCAGCATTTAAAGTTAAGGCCTTAGTGTCCGGGTTATCATTCCAGAGTACCCAGACGTACTTGCCGTTTTTTGAGAATCTGCACACGAACACCCCATCGGAGTCCTTTAGAACCTTGATATTTTTCCAGTCTGAACCGTCCAGGGTTTCAACCATTTTTTTATAGGTATAGTAGGCAAGTTTTTTATGCGAATTGCCGTCGTTTTTTTTGTTGTTGGCAAGGGCATAGAAGTTGAATGGGTCGCCCGGGCTTCCACCGAATTTATAAAGCTCCATAATGCCGTTCCAGTAGATCTTTGTTACCCCGATAGAAAGGGCATAGACATAGGTCTTGACTACCCCGATGGCCTGTTCTGCCTCAGTCTGAGGGGGGAGTTTGAACATCGGCGATTGTGGGTTGCCGTCATGGACGGCAGTCTCCAGAAAAACAGGCATTTTACCGGTGTTGACGCCATAATCTGAGAGTATTTTTCCGTAGACATCCATGCGGGTCTTGATAATCCTGTAATCCTTCAGAGAGTGGAAATGCTGTTTTAATGCAAAGACATCAAAATATTTGCTTGCGTTATCGTTTAATATAGAAACTAAAAATCTGCTGTTAGGGTCTCTTGAGGAGACTGTAACGCCCGCACCGGGCAGGCCTCCAAGTACGACATAGCAATCGGGACACTCTGCCTTTATTACTTCATAGGATTTTTTCAGAAATTCGGCATATTTGCCTGGGGCACCGGACCAGCCAGAGAACCTTCCCAGAGGCTCTGTGTCAATCTCATAGTACTTAGCCCTGCCTTTTAACGATGCGATTTGATTTTTCAGGAGCGGCAGATAGCGGGAATATTCAATATTTGGCGGGGCAATCCCAGGGAATGTGCCGACCCTTGTGTATATATTTATATCGTCAGAGAGATTTTTCAGTTCAAAGGGCATCTCCTGAACCCACTTTGCGCCAACGTCGGAAAGCAATTTGTTTATCTCCTCCTTGGTAACCACCTCACTGGAGTTCATCCAGTATTCATAGGGGCCAAGGATTCCAAAAGGGGAATCTGCGTACTGGGGGGTTCCCTTTCCTCTGAGGGGTGCAGTAGGGGGGGCAGCCTGCATGAGGGCGTCTATGTCGAAATTGGTGTTGGCCTTAAGGTAAGCAATACCGGCGTTAAGCAGCCGAAGTGTCAGCTCATGGCGTCCTTGTGAGAAGGCCTCTCGCGATTTTTCGTCAATTTCACGGGCTTTTTTTATTTTTTCCTTGTCTGTCTGCCTTGAGTAGAGGTCTTTGAACTCGGCAATTTTAGCAGGGATTTCATTGAAAAAAGGCGACGAAGGCAGAGGCTCCGCAAATGCCGCCGGTATAGGTGTGACAATAAAGAGTGTTAATATCAGCAGTGTAGACAACAAATTTTTCATCAGGGTTCCTCCGTCCTCAGCTATTGTTATATTAGCATATTTTAGTGCATCTGTAAAGCTATATATGTTAAGAACCGCGGCATCCCGATGGCCGCCGATTTTTATTTATCAATACAAATGGTTTATACTAAGGGCAGGCATGTTAAGTGAGTATCTGAAAAATATAACCGAGGCACTCCTGCGCGGCGATGCACGGGAGGAGAGTTTTTATCCAATCCTTGCGGATTTGTTGCAGGCATATTGTGATTCCACTGGTAAGAGAGACATTCGCATAACGAGTAATCCAAAAAAAACCGAGGCCGGCAATCCCGATTTCAGGGTATGGGACGGTAAAGAGCATATTACAGGATATATTGAGGCCAAGCACCCTTCAATCGATAATTTAGATAAAACAGAGGACACAGATCAGCTAAAAAGATACCTCAGTACATTCCCCAATGTTATCTTGACCAACTTCCTGGAGTTCAGGCTCTATAAAAATAAGGAATTAACAGATAAAGTCCCTGTCTGCAGGCCATTTGTCGTTCATCAGTTAAAGACTGTACCTCCGGTAGAAAATGAAGAGAAATTAATGATGCTGCTCGATAAGTATTTTTCGTTTTCTCTGCCCAGGGTTTATGATGCGGAGGGCCTGGCGATTGAGCTTGCCGGCAGGACACGTTTTATGAGAGACGAGGTTATTACGCAGGAACTGAAGGAGGCAACTCAATCAGGGAGTGAATATTCCATAAATGGATTCTATGAGGCGTTTAAAATATACCTGATTAGCGGCCTCACCGAAAGGGAATTCGCAGACCTCTATGCCCAAACCATTACGTATGGGTTGTTTGCCGCCAGGATGCGCGCGCAAAACGGATTTAACAGAAGGCTCGCTTACGACCATATCCCTAAGACAATAGGCATACTGAGGGATATATTCAGGTTTATATCGCTGGAGGACATTCCTCAGCAAATGGAATGGATTCTTGATGACATATCGGAGGTATTAGCGGTAACGGACGTTAAGAATATACTTAAGGGGAAAGACCCTCTCATGCACTTTTATGAACCGTTTCTGTATGCGTATGACCCCGGGACAAGGGAGATGCGAGGGGTTTATTATACCCCTCTGCCGGTAGTCTCTTATATCGTTCGTTCACTAAATATTATTCTGAAGGAAAAATTCAATAAGCCCGACGGATTTGCAAGTAAAGACGTGACAGTCTTAGACCCGTCCGCGGGGACCCTTACCTTTCTGGCAGAGACGGCGAAGATTGCAGTTGCCGAATACGTCTCCAAATGGGGGGCCGGCGGCAGGGAAGGTTTCATAAGAGGACACGTAATTGAAGATTTCTATGCCTTTGAGCTGATGATGGCCCCATACGCGGTCGGCCATCTGAATATGTCATTCATTTTGGAAGGTTTAGGTTATACACTGAAAAACGACGAAAGGGTAAAGCTATATCTCACAAATACGCTGGAGATGGAAGAACTTGCGCAGACTAAATTTCCATTCATGGCCTCACTTTCGGCAGAGTCCCATGCGGCAGGCGAAATAAAAAGCAGGCAGCCCATTCTGGTGATATTAGGCAACCCGCCATATTCGGGACATTCGCCAAATATAGGGGATTGGATTAAAAACGAGATAAAGGCTTATCACAAAATTGACGGTAAACCCTTGAATGAGAGAAATCCTAAGTGGCTTCAGGACGATTACGTGAAGTTCATCCGGTTTGCAGAGTGGAAAATCGTGCAGGCCGGTGAGGGAATACTTGGGTTTATTACCAACCACAGCTATCTGGATAACCCGACTTTCAGAGGTATGAGGCAATCCCTGATGCAGAGCTTCGATGATATATATATTTTAGATCTGCACGGCAACAACAGGAAAAAAGAGAAAAATCCTGATGGTTCAAAAGACGAAAACGTCTTCGATATTCAGCAGGGAGTTGCCATGGCCATATTTATCAAGAAAAAAGGGACTCAGAAAACAGTGTCCCATGCTGAATTATGGGGAAGCAGGGCATCAAAATATTCATGGCTTAGCGGCAACGATATTAAGACAACTCAGTGGCAGGAGATAACCCCTAAGTCCGGGTATTATTATTTCTGTCCGACAGACGAGAGGTTTTATGCCTTATATGAGACATATCCGAAGATTACCGAAATATTCCCCATTAACAGCGTAGGTATTGTCACAGCAAGAGACAATCTTACAATCGGATGGACTAAGGAAGATGTATGGCAGACAGTATTGAATTTCTCTAAGCTCGACCCCGAACTTGCAAGGCAAACATATGACTTAGGTAAGGACACAAGAGATTGGAAGGTTGAACTTGCACAAAAAGACCTGATAGAGGGAGGCTTGGACAGAAGTAATCTTACGCCTGTTCTATACCGTCCTTTTGATGTTAGATATACATATTACACAGGAAAGTCCAGAGGCTTCATATGTATGCCGCGAAAAGATGTAATGAGACATATGTCAAGGGGCTTTATATGCAGACCCCGCAGGAATGTAATGAGACATATGGTGATGGCAAATATAGGATTGATTACTTCACGGCTTACAAAAGGTAAGGCATTCAGGCACGCTTACGTTACACAGGAAATTGCTGATGCCGCTTGCTTATCTCCTATGACATCAACCAATGGATTTACTTTTCCTCTTTATATCTATTCTACAATAGATAAAAACGGTATGTATAATATTGAAGGCGAATCGAAGGCCCCCAACATTAAACAATCTATATATGATGCCTTAGTAATACAATACAAAAAGAATATTTCCCCCGAAGATATTTTCTACTACATCTACGCGGTACTATATTCCAACAAATACAGGACAAAGTATGCGGAATTTCTCAGGAGAGATTTCCCCCGTATCCCTTTCACAGGGGATGTTGGGATATTTGATCAAATGGCTGCGTATGGCAAAAGGCTTGCTGAACTGCATCTGCTTCAATCGCCGGAGTTAAACTCACCGATATCAAGATTTCAGGGAATGGGAGACTGTAGGGTCGAGAAACTTATATACGACGACAGCTCAAAATATGTTTATATAAACAAGTCTCAGTATTTTGAGGGAGTCTCAGGGGACGTATGGAAATATCAAATCGGCGGGTATCAGGTCTGCGAAAAATGGCTTAAGGACAGAAAGGGACGGGCGCTGCCGCTTGATGAGATACAAAATTATTGCAGGATTGTAACATCAATTCACGAGACAATTAAATTACAGATGGAAATTGACGCCGCCTTTGACGCCATTGAGGTGTGTCCACTGGATATAAAGCCCCCCGCATAGAGCAGGGGGCTTACGTCGATTACGCGGTTTATTTAAAATCTGGCTGGCCGATTTCCTTTAGCAGGGTCTTGTACCAGCTTATTTCGGGGTTGAAGGGTTTGCCGCCCTTAATACGCTCGAACTCTATGGCGCGCAGGACATCGTGGCGCTCCTCGTCGTGTCCGACGATGCCGGGGACACCTTTGACGGCCATCTCCACGGCAAGGTCAACCATGGACTTAATCAGCATCAGGTCCTGTTTGTTGGCCCGTGCCGCGCGTGAATAGTAGCCGCTCTTCTGAACCAGGACTTTCTCGGCCTCTGTCTTTGCCATCAGTACATCGGCATGCCACTGCCCGACGTTTACCTTGTCAAGTTTAACGTGCCCAAAGGCATCGCGCGGGACCTCAAGGCCCTTCGACTCAAGTTCCTTTACTATGCCTGAAGCACCGGCGCCCTCTGAGATAAATATCTTGGCGCAGTCATTTTTGTTTAACTTTTCTTTGAGATGCTCAGAGAGTTTGTCTAAGTCGTACTCAACCTCGGGAATCAGGACGGCGTCGATTCCGTATCTGTCGTTGGAGACGCCGAAGCTGTCGGGGAAGTCGGTCTTTTTAATCAGTTCATTGTATTCGTAAGCAGTATAGGCGGTCAGGTAGCCGCAGTTTCTTCCCATGACTTCGTGGACGAGGAGCATTTTGGGGTTTGCCGATGTCTCGGCCACCACGTTTAAGAAAAAGTGCGCGCCATGTTCTGCGGCGGTAAATGCCCCAAGGGTCTGGGCTATTGGCGCTACGTCGTTATCTACTGTCTTTGGAAGGCCGATAACCGTCAGTTCGTAGCCGTGGGTGTAGAGATACTTGGCAAGCTCGGCCGCCGTGAGGCTGGTGTCGTCGCCGCCTATGGTGTGGAGGACTTCGATGCCGAGGGATTTGAGGTTTTCAGCCGCCACATGCAGCGGGTCTTCACCCTCTTTGACGAGGCCTTTCTTTACGCAGTCCTTTACGTTTGAGAGCTTTACTCTGCTGTTGCCAAGTGGGCTGCCGCCAAATTCGTGCAGCAGGTGGGCGGTTTTTCTCACCTTCGGTGTAACCTTCAGAAAGTGTTTCCTGAGAAGCCCGTCATAACCGTTTGTAAAGCCAATGATCTCGGTATCCGGCAATATCTCGCTATAACGCTGAATAAATCCACCAACCGCGGAACTCAGACACGGGGCAAGGCCTCCGGCTGTCAATAGAGCTACTTTTTTCGGCATTTTAAATCCTCCTGAGTGTGTTTAATTTATATGCAGGCGCAAGGGGTGTTGGCCTTGTGCCGGCTGAATTGTCTCAAACCAAAGTCCTGTGATTATAAATATTTCGCCTCAGTTTTTGCAAAATAATTCTATTTGCCCATATTTTCGGGAATAAGTTCGATGATGGTAATCTCCGGCGGACTAAGGACACGTATTGGCGGCCCCCATGTGCCTACCCCTCTGTTTACGTACAAAAACCCTCTTTCATTAAGCTTTACCAGTCCGCTGTGTTTTGAGTGGTACATCCATGTTATTATATTAAAAGGGAAGAACTGTCCCTTATGCGTGTGTCCGGACAACTGCAGGTCAAACAGTCCTTCTTCGCCGACATCCGGCCGGTGTTTCAGTAAAATCGTGTATTTGTCCTGCGGTATCCCCATTAATAGTTCTTTTTCGCTTTTGTTATGCGGCCTTGAATTTCGACTTACTTCAGGGTCGTCAACTCCTGCTATAACTACGGAGTTTCCAATATCGGCTGCCTCGTTTCGTAATATCCTGAATCCACACTGCCGTATAAACTCAAGGGATTTGTTTAGCCCCGCGTAAAATTCGTGATTGCCGGTAACGGCATATTTGCCTGATGGCGCTTTCACCGCATCCAGATACCTGGCAAGATTGTTTATATTGTCCGGTTGGCCGTCTACAAGGTCGCCAGTTACGAACAGCAGGTCGGGGTTTTCTCTGGCAATGGCCGCGGCAATGTCCTTTAGCCGCTTATCACGAATGATTGTGCCTATGTGTACGTCAGAGATCTGCGCAATTTTAACGGGTACTGATACCTTGTTGGTCCTGATTGCCACCTTTTCGACTCGAATGGCCCGTGCCTCGAAATACCCATAGACACATACGCAGACGGAAAATATTATCGATATGTAAAACGATGCAGCGCTGCTTACTTTCAGCGGTCCCATTCTTTCCACATCTGAGCGGCTTACATAGGCGGCAAGAAAGACAACGAGCCTGTAAATATCAAAGGTAAACAAGGACAGAACTAAATAAAGCAGAAGCGCCATCCAATAATATCCAATGTATGCCGCCACAATGGCAACAAATTCATGGCCAGTACTCTCTGCGTACCTTATATTAAACGGAGTAAAGATCAGGATGAGCATAACGAGGGCAATGGCAGCCTTCACCCCTGGCGCAATGGCAATCGCCGCGCTTGCCGCCCTGAGGGCATAGAGATGCATTGAGGCGTAGATGAGTATAAAGGCAAGAATAAATAACTTCATTGTGCAATTACAACGGTTTAGTTGGCAGCTTGCATATCAGCCCACATGCTTATGCAGCCAGGTTTATTCAGGATGTCTTTTTCAGCGCGCCCAGGAGGAGTTGAACCCCCAACCTTCGGATCCGTAGTCCGACGCTCTATCCAATTGAGCCATGGGCGCATATGTTGATAATACATGGCCACATGCGGAATTGTCAACTGCGCCAGCGCCAGGTGGCTGTACAAATTTGCAGCAATTCTCAATGAACATAAAAGAAGACATAGATAGAGGGGGCACAAAGAGGGAGGAAAGTATTTTTCGCAAAGAGTAAGCCAGTCACCGTCAAAACATTGGCACTTTCAATAAGATATTCTACTGAAATGTACCAAACACCCCTACACGGTGTCAATATATTGACACTAGATTTTTTACTTATCTTTATGATATGTTTATTTGTGAAGATAAAAAGACATCTGTCCTTTGGTGCATTAAGGCAAGCGTTTTCCTCTATACTGGAGCAGGTTTCGGATCATAGGGAAAATAGCAAAGTAGAATATAGCATTCACAATGTGCTGATGTCTGCATTTGCCATGATGTATTTTCAGGATTCGTCATTGCTTGAGTTTCAAAAGAAAATGGAAACAGGGTGTCGCCAGAATAATCTAAGGACATTATTTAAAGTAGATTCCATACCTAAGGACAATCAAATGAGAAACGTATTGGACGAGGTTGACACTAAGGAGATAGAACCGATATTCGATGAATATTTCTATCGTTTACAAAGAGGTAAGTATCTTGAATTATATCGCTTTATGGATAATTCATATTTGGTTTCCATGGACGGGTCGGGATATTTTGGTTCAGACAAGATATGTTGTCCCGGGTGTTTGAGAAAGGAAGACAAAAAAGGAAACGTGAGTTACTCTCACCAGATAATGCAGGCGGTATTGATGCACCCGGATATGAAACAAATAATCCCTCTTACGCCCGAGGAAATAAGAAATACAGATGGGGATAAGAAACAAGATTGTGAAATATCTGCGGGCAAAAGATTAATTACAAAGATAAGAAAGGCCCACCCCAAGTTAAAAATGATTATAGTTGCCGACAGTCTTCACAGTAAACAGCCGTTTATAGAACATGCAAAGGCCAAGGGGATGAGTTACATCCTGGCTGCAAAAGAAGGCGACCACAAGCTGCTCATGGAGTGGGTTAATGAACAGAGATTATTAAAGGAGGTTTCCCGGATTGAAGTAAAAGATCATAAAGGACGTACCCATGTGTATGAATGGATAAATAAAGTCCTGCTGAATGGGAATAAGGAGACGGTTTGGGTAAACTATTTTGAGTATTGGATAATGGACGGTGGCAGGGTGGCATATCATAACAGCTGGGTAACGGACATGGAAATACATGAAGACAATGTAGAAAAACTGGTCAAAGGGGGCAGGTGCCGGTGGAAGATAGAGAACGAGGCCTTTAATGTCTTAAAAAATCACGGGTATCACATAGACCATAATTTCGGGCATGGAAATAAGCATCTCTCTATGAACTTTTTTCTATTAAATCTTTTAGCCTTTTTTTTCCATCAAATATTTGAGCTTAGTGACGTGTTGTATCGGCAGTGCAGGGAAAAGTTTGGGAGCAAACGTAACCTATGGGAACATCTAAGGGTTTTGGTTGCCACTATAATCTTTCCCGATTGGGAAACGTTCTTGAGTTACCTTCTAAAACCTCCTGAAATCTATGCCCACAGCATACTAAGTCCTTGAATCGTTTTTACGCCGGGGGTTGCTAACCCCCTTGCAAATCAATCCAGCAACAGGTACGCCTTTTTGGGGTGTCTTCACTGTTTTGTCTTAGTCTCTTGCCATATTTCAGCGCTTTCAGGCAGCCTGCAGGAACATTTCATATGATTTTTTGCAAACTTGCGTCTATGGCTGCTTCCCATGCCATATATTTATAGTATACACATCCGCTCTGCACGCTCATTGAGAATTGCTGGACCTGCTTTATTTCACTGCCCTATCTATGATAAATTAGTATATGCCGGATATTATTGTATCTAAATGGGGTATTGGAGATAAGATTCGTAAACGCTATGAGGTACTGGACATTAAGGCCGGTGGCATGGGTAGCGTCTATATCTGTTACGACATCGAATTCAGGAAAAAGGTCGCCCTTAAGACCCTCCAGGAGCGCTTCATTGACAATGCGTCAATTAAGTCGCGCTTTATGTGGGAGGCCGAGACATGGGTGCGCCTCGAAAAACACCCAAACATCGTCCACGCCTACTATGTTAATGAAATCGAAGGCAGGCCGTTTATCTGCCTCGAGTACATTGAGGGAAACGCCCGATTCGGCGCCGACCTCAAGGGCTGGATTACAAATGGCGCGCTTGATTTCCCCGCGTGCCTTGATTTTGCCATTCAGTTTTGTTCCGGTATGCTCTACGCCTCAGAGAAATTCAAGGCCATGAACCGCACCTTCGTCTACAGGGACATTAAGCCCTCAAACATCATGGTCACTGAAGATAGGACTATCAAGATTACTGACTTCGGCCTCGTCAAACTTGCTATGGAAATCTCTGGCGACAAAGCAGAGGCCACAAACGATTTCTCCCTGACACGGGTGGGCACTATCATGGGCACACCTTTTTATATGTCCCCGGAACAGTGGCAAAACAAGGACCTCGACCAGCGCTCGGACATCTACTCCTTCGGATGCGTCCTCTATGAGGCCATAACCCGCAGACCACCTTTTATTACCAGAGACTTTGACGGCCTCAAAGACCTTCACCTGAAGGCCGCCCCGCCACCTATTACTTTCATTGGCCAGCGAATGAATAATGTCATTCTTAAATGCCTCCAAAAAGACAGGACTAATAGATATAGCAGCTTTGGTGAGCTTAAGGCAGCCCTCATTGAAATCTATACGGGCTTTACGGGCAAGACCCCGAAAGATACAGGGCACCAAACCTACCACCATGCCTGGGAACTGGTAAACAAGGGGATATCCTTGTTTAACCTGCGCTACTTCGACGAGGCCCTGAATCTCTTTAACGAGGCCATTACGCTGCGGCCGGGCTATGCCGAGGCATTTCGCAACCGCGGCAGCATCTACCACGCCCTCGGTAAGTTCGACAACGCCATTGAGGACTACAATGCCGCTATTAAACAAAACCCCCAATACGCCGAGGCTTACTTTAACCGCGGCATTACATATTTCGCCGCTGCCAAGGCTGAGCTGGCCATTAAAGATTTCAACAAGGCTGTTCTGATTGACCCGGAACACGCCGAGAGTTATTACAGCCGCGGTGTTGCACACCGTAAACTCGGTAACAACGAACAGGCCCTAAGCGATTACAACGAGGCCATCAGCCATAAGCCCGGCTACGTCAAGGCATATCAGGCCAGAGGCAATCTCCACTATCTTATGGAGAACTTCCAGGACGCCGCCAACGACTACGAGGCCGTCCTTAAGTTAAATCCTGACAATGCCGAATGTTGCTTCAACCTGGCACTTGCCTGCGAGAACCTCGAGCAATACTCTAAGGCCCTCAATATCTGGATGGCTTACCTGCGCGTATCGAAAGACAAACCCTCGCAAAAAGACAAAATCCCCCTGGCTCACGATCATGTCGAACAACTTACCAAACGGATTGGGCATTGAGCGCCACAGGCAATGCTGTCAAACTCAAAGGCATCTTCAATCCGGGTGAACTGTCTGTCGTTCTTGTTGAATCCATAAAGTCATTTATTAAAAATAACCTTTTCATGTCCTCGGCTGCCCTGGCATATTATGGAATTTTTGCCTCTATCCCCATGTTGATTCTTGCCGCCTTGTCATTGGTTAGCTACTTCACCTCTTCTCAGGAGGCAATTACCGGACTTAAGAATATCACCTCTATCGTGCTGCCGGACCATCAGGATGTCATCCTGACGGAAGTAAATAAGCTCTCAAGCCTGAAGGGGGCATGGGGCATTATCGGTATCGTTGCCTGCATCTGGTCTATAACACCCCTTATGTCTACGCTGAGGATTGTCTTTGCGGCTATATTTAAGGAAACCAACCAAAGGTCCTTCTTCATTGAGCTTGCCATAGATGTCGCCGTCGTTTTCTTATTCCTTGTTCTTTTGATAGCCCTTGTAATTGCGGAGATTATTTACTCTCAGTTGACGTCGGTTTTATTTAAAAATATACCCTTCCTTTACCATATGATCGGCATTAGTACGAACCTGCTCCTGTCGATTGCCGTCCTTGCCGCCTTGTTTTACGTATTTATCCCGGTAAAGACCGGGTTTTGGAATATCTTTGCCGGGGTTGCGCTTACGTCCGTTTTGTGGTTGGTCGTAAAACCATCTTTTGCCTATTTTATTGTCGTCAACCCTCATTTTGGCTTTGCCTTTGGATCTTTAAAGACGATTTTATTAATTATTTTATGGGTATATATATCTTTTTTCATCCTCCTGGCAGGCGTAGAGTTTACCGCGAATATGCACAGAAAGGGTGTTGTCGCACTAAAATATCTGATAGAAACCCCTCATGGCAAGAATCGCAACGCCCTCCTCTATAAGTACGCGCGGCAGTATAGTGCCTCCGCCATGGTGTTTAACGATGGTGACAAGGGCAGCGAAATGTTCTATATCCTCAGCGGAGCAGTTCAAATTACCGAAAACGGACTCCCCATCAACGCTCTCCACGAGGGACAAACATTTGGAGAAATAAGTATGCTGCTGAACTCCAACAGGACAAAAACCGCCGTGGCCATTGAGGACAACACCTTACTTCTGCCTATTAACACGGCGGACTTCGATATGCTCTCAAAGTATGACCCCCAACTGGTAACAACGCTGCTTAAAGAGATGGCAAAAAAGCTCTCTCGCATATAAGCGTAAATAATTCGGCATTGGACATCAGGCTCCGGTAGTGATACGGACTGTCTGTGTACGGGAGGAAAAACATATTGAACCAGCGTTGCGGAGCCTCCTCTGCTAAAACCATAACCATGTAATTAATAAAACAGGTATCGGCGTCGAACTCCGTATCAAGACTCAGGGCAACACCATTAAGCGTGAACAGTGCCTTTCTGAACAGCAACAAATCAGCCGGGAACTTCATGCCCCTGATGGCAAGGCGGTCAAGCAGGTCTAAGGCCCCCTCGATAAAGGGTACGCCCGCGGGGGATTTGTCGATCTCGTTTTCTATAACTGTTCGTTCTGTCTCATCGGTATCGCCTTCTGAGAGCGCCGCGGCGGCCTCTGCAATAGTTCGGCGGTTATTTGTGGCAATCCCCGCGGCAAGCCTTAATACGGAGGCACGGGCGGCCTTTGTGAGAGTCCCCGTCTGGCTCCAGTCTATGAGGGCGATACGAAACCCGGCAGCGCCGTCTTTTATGATAAAGATATTCCCCGCGTGAGGGTCGGCGTGGAATATTGAACGCTCTTCCCCACTAAAGAGGCAACTACAGACCACGGCGTTGAATAATTCAACGGCACACGCCGCCCTGTGCCTGCCGCGTGCCCCGGTAATCTTCTCCCCGTCGATAAACTCCATCGCCGTAACCTGGTTTGTTGACAAAAATGGCAGCGGACGCGGCACCTTAATCCTTCGATTAGTACGGTAGAACTCTCGTGCCAGCTTCATATGTACCTGTTCGTTTCTCAGGTCTATTTCCTTTGACAGTGCATGGTTGACGTCTTTAAGCGTGCCTGTGAACTGAAAATCCCCAAGTGCGTACTTATCGCTGTTTTCTGTATAGACTGCGGCCAGTTCATCAAGCAGTTTCATGTCCTCAGTAAGAAAGCCGGCAACACCGGGCTTTACAACCTTAAATACCCCCGTGCCGCCCGACACACTGTCATGCCACGTAAAGGCGGCCACTGCCGAGACGCTTGCCTCTGAGAGAACATGCTCTGAAAGCTCTACTGCGTGGATTTTCAGGGCATCACCGAGTTCGCTTTCTATGATACTGTTGATGGTGGCAATATCAGTATGAATAAGGCCGCCCTCAAGCAGGGTAAGCCATTTTCTGAATGCCTCTTCGATGTTAGGGTTTCTTGCTATGATTTGCCCGAGTTTATAGAGCATGGGGATGTCCTCGACGAGCTTTACGAGCCGCCCCCCCTGGGATGATGTGTCTGTGTCTATGAGTATCTGGGCGTTTATAATGCGAAGGAGGCGCGCCTCAGAGATCCTGCTAAAGATAAACATGGCGCCGTCATAGACTATTGGCCTGAAATCCTTGTAAACCTCGGGGACTACGTCGCATATGCCAGATGTCTCAATTAGTGCCTCGGCTATCTCGCGGCGGTAGTTCGATAAATCTATGTCTGTGCCAAACTCTGACAGGGCCGCGTTAAACTCCGGCGGCGATAGCTCTGATAACAGGAGATTAATCAACGGTTCCCTGATACTTAAAGGCATGTCGCCGATTACTTTCATCGCGGCCAGGTACAAGTGAATCCCTCCGTTAACTCAAGGGTACTATATCGGTTGCTGCCTTTGCAAGTACTTGACATTGTATATGGCAATAATTGAATATAGGGACATTTAGCAAGTGTTGGCGGGATTAGGAAAAAATATTTTGAGCAGCGATAAAACCACACAGTATAAGGACAGCATATATCGCATAATAAACATCTTGTCAGGTGTTTTTGTCGCTTACGCAGGATGGCGGTGTATGAATTATTATTCAGGTGTGCTCTGGCCAAGCGATTCGGCTATCTTTGTAAACGTTGCCCACCACATGATAAACGGGAAAATCCTCTACAGTGGCGCGTGGGACCATAAGCAGCCGATGGTCTTTGTAATCAATGCACTTGCCCTGAAATTTGGTGGCGAAACATTTAACTCGGTAAGGCTTGTGGAGCGGTATTTTGCCATTGGAGCCGCCCTTGCCTTTTTTATTATATCATTGAGGACTTTCGCATCCTCGTTATTGGCAGCTGCCTTTACAATAATATTCTTAGTGAGCTTTTATGATTTCAGGACAGGGGGCACCTTTGACATGGGGAATTTTACCGAGGAGTATGGCGCTGTGTTCATGCTTATCGGAGTGGCTTGCGTGTTGGAGGCAGTGCGCCTGGAAAACACAGTTCTATCATTAGTGTCCGGTATGTTTTTTTCTCTTTCAGTCTTTACGAAAGATTCTTTTTTACTTTCTGCCCTGCCATGGGTGGTTTATGCGTTGTTAGCTATGGGTAGGGGGGATGCCACCCATTTGCAGAATAATATCAGATTCAGACGCTTCGGGTATTTTGCCGCCGGTGCGCTGATTCCATTGATTTTGGCATTGGTTTATTTTATCCATAAAGGGATTTTTCAGGATTGGATTGACGTATTTAGCCATAACTTGGCAATGGCACATGGCCGGATAGTTACTAATATCCCCTTGTCTCAGACAATCGGTAAACGTTTTCACGCCCTTACAGGCTTTATCATGTATATTAAGACAGTTAATGTATTTTTTATATTGGGTGTGATAAGCATGATTAGCAAATCATTTCTCAGGACGTATCGATACATACCATTGGTTTGCGTTTCATGGTTCGTTATGGGCCTTATTGCCGTGAATGTTCAGGGTTCATATGGGCACTACTATATTCAGCTGATACCTGCCTTTATAATGGTTGCGTTGTGTGGTGCGGGATTTCTTGTGTTTAATCTGAGGCGCATAAGCAGCCGGATTCCTGCCGGTGTTCTGTGTTTTGTTTTATTGGTTTTATCGCTCCTCACTCTGGATAAAGATGTGGCCAAAGGTTCTTTAAAGTATCTGAAATACTCCTCGTCAACCGTTTCAACAGAGGCAGTCTCGGATTACATAAAGGAGCATACCAGTGGCAACGACACCATATGGGTCCCGTCGTATGATAAATATATTTATCTGCAGTCGGGCAGGCTTTCACCTACGAAATACCTTTTCCTGCTCGGTGATGTATTCCTTCCAACTAAGTCGGGTACTACTGAGGAAAAGATGCGCATTCTCAGAGACGATTTAGTAAAAACCCCACCGAAGTTTATATTCTTAGAGACATCTGGACAACTGGTCTGGCTTATCCCGGTTGGAATTCCCGAGTGGTTTGACAATAACTACGTTTTGGACAGCACATGGCATAATGGGGATTTATACAGACATAAATAAAGCGACATAAATAAAGCGCCGAGTGAGTTGAGGGCAATTTTGGTATCCAAGCTCCGATATATAGCCCTCCTGCTTGTTTGATTAACCTTACAAGTGATATTTTATACCATCTGATACTCTTAGAGCACGGGGGCTTTTAACTTTTTTTACTTCTCTATATTCGGATTTAGGGTCTTTGTCGCCTAGTATACATCGCAAAAATTTATTTGACATCGCAAGGCCGCATACATTAATATTTATCGTGGACTAATACGATGTTTAACTCGTTAACCTCATTAATTTGGGTAGACAGGAGGTATAACACGCACTATGGACAACGGTTATTATGTTGACGTTGTAACGAAAAATATCTTGTCGGCTTTGTCCGAACATATCTCAGACGCCATATCCGACCAGTTAATCGGCGTTGTGAAGAAAACCACCGCTCAATTAGAATCAAAGATCTTTACAATGTTTGACAGTGTCAGCAAAGACCTGGCTAACTCCATTCACGACAACATGATTGGCTTCAAAGACCGCCTTGAGGCAATCGACTCCGTTGCGGCAGGCATAAACGAGATCCGGCAAAAACTCAACTCCGTCAATACCGAACAAATCGACGTACTGGCCAAATCCGTAGAGTTCGGGCTTGCCACAATTGTCGCGGAAATAAAGGCCTCACTAGGCGAAAACAACAAGGCACAGCTCGAATCGATAAGGGCAACGATTGAGGCCTCCGGTGGCAAGATCGAACGTATAGACGCCACACTCGTAAGCTCTCTGGCCTCCGTTGAAGATAAGATTAACGCCCTAAGGGCAGACTCCACTGCTATTATGGAAGCATTAGCGGGTAAAATCGAACGCATTGATTCAACGCTCGCAAACTCTCTGGCCTCCGTAGAGAATAAGATTAACGACATAAATGCGGCCAAGGATGACAAGGCAGCCACACAAGAGGAGATGAAGTCTGCCCTCAGGGCGGAGTTTAAGACTATGGAAGGCTATCTGTCATCGGCAAGAACCGACCAGTCAGAGATTCTCAGGATGATGCTCGAAGGTGAGTTTCGAGCTGCCGAGGCAATGGCCGAGCGCGTCCACATCAATAAAAAAGACATTGAAGAGCGGCTGAATAGGCTTAACGGTTTTATCGAAGGCACGGCAGAGGGAAGATAACATGGAAGCTGAAGACATTAAAATCAAAAACTTTCTCGATCGCGTCTCCGAAATAATCTACCGCCTCAAGGCACTGGGGCACGACCAGTTTGCCAACAGAATCAAGAACCTTGAGGCCAATATAAAGGACTTCGCCGTACATACAATAAAAAGCGGCCTCGTCGGCATTACAAGCTCCGGGAAATCCTCCGTAATGAATATCCTGCTTGGCACGGGGACAAAAATCCTGAAGGAACAGAGCAAGGCTACCACTAATATGCTCGTCTTTTGTTCCAGGTCTAAGGAACCGCAGCTTGAGATCATATATGAAGACGGCAGGTCGTTCGTAAAAAAGGGTAACGAGGCCATTAGCGAATCCATATGGAAATATACCTCTGAAGACGAAAACCCGGGCAACAAGTACAGTGTAAAATATATAAAAATCGGGCTGCCCACGTTTATAATCGACGAGGACCTGGAGCTTGCAGATACACCCGGCCTCGACGCCTATGGACTCAAGGAGCACGAAGACCTGACCCTGCGCGAATTTCTGCCGCAGGCAGATTTAATTATCTATCTGTCCTCCATAAGAAGCCCCATGAAGGAGGCCGACAGAAAGATCCTTAATAAGATAATGGACGCAGACCAGAAGATAGTCTTCGTCCAGACCTGCAAGAGTGCCGTAGTAGAGAGCAGCTTAGCCGACGGCGGCGATGACACGCTGCAGAAACGCCTTGATAAATATAAGGCGGAGTTTGAGAAACTAATAAGCCCGTACTCACGCCTCAAAGACGCCCCCATTGTCCAGGTCGAGACCATTTTAGCCACACGCTACTTTAAGGACAATGACAAGACGGCATGGGAGATGTCGGGCTTTGAAGAGCTGGTCCACGTTCTTAACAGCGTCACAAAGCAGCTTCAGTATGAGTATACCATAAGAAATCTCAAGAAAATCGTAGACAACGTCAACGCCCTTATTACCCTTCTGATAAGCGCGGTAAAAGAAGAGGCGGACAAAAAAACCAGCATAGATCAACTGATGAAAACCATGGAGAAGTTAAAGAAATACTACGAACGCATACTGAACACCAAAGACCAGGTAGTCTCCATATGGAAAAAAAAGATCGACCCCGAGGGGATGTTTGCCGAGTACCAGCACGAGCTGTCAAGGACCTATTCGTACCGCTATGACTACAACCCCAAGCATGACACCGAATTCATCGTCAAGGCAGACGCAATCGGAGAGAAGATGCACGGCATCAAGGCCAATATGCTCGACAACCTGGACAACGCCAGGGACAAGTTCAAGGAATACTTTGACGACGTCGGCCTCGACGTAAGGCGAACGGATATTCAGAGTGGCTCGGTGAAGAGTTTCTATCTGCCGAACGTGCAAAAAAGGAGTGTATCAGGTAAATCACTGATGGCCACAGGCAAAGACCTCACGGTGGAATACATAGATAAGACCAAGTTTATAGAAGAGCTGAAGTCGTCTATCGAGATGTTCTTAGTGCCCCTGGCCGGACACCTTGACTGGTGGGACAAGACCATAATGTTTTCCTTTGTCGAGCCGCTCTCAAAAAAGGTTGCCGCCGTGGAGGACGATATTAAAAATATAGAAAAGGGCGGCGATTACAACGAAGAGCAGTACAAGAAACTATCCGCCTTCAGCAAGGAACTCCACTACAGCGTCAGAGAGATCTCCGCCCTGTGTGAAATGGAAATCATCGAGCAGAAGTTCCCCGTGTATGGCAAAAGGGCAACTATCAAACTGGAGAAGACCGGGTTTGTTAACATGTTTTTGCAACTCAGCAGCCGCTACTATGAGGCGCTGTTCCATAATTATTATATTCGAAAGCTGTCCTCGTTTTCTGAGAAGAAGAACAAGTCCATCATCCTGATAGACCAGAACTTCGAGTCGCAGATGAGTTTTGTAAGCAAGTTCCTGAGGCTTGATTCCGTGGCCATTGCCGGTATGCGCGCCCTCAAGCCCCCATACGTGATAAACCCATCCAATGGGAACACGCTGCCCGAAAAGCTCTCCGTAGAGTGTGAGTTCTCAGACAGCCTGTCATTTTTCGTACTGGGAAACGATGACGCATCGGTCGAGGCGGCAAAGGCACACGCCTTGTTTGAGCGCGCCGATATGGTTCAGCTTATCATAGACGACCTGCACAGGGTTGGCTCTGCCCTTACGGATATTGTCGAGCGAAACAGGTTTTTTGATAATGTCGTTAAAAGCCAGAACAAACTGCTTCTGGCATACCCAGGAGGGGCATATTTTCAAAAGGGCAGGCTGCATATCCTCGTTGATGAGGCAATCACCGAGATGAATAAGATATTCAGTGCCCCAAGCGTCCAATGGTTCATATATGAGGGCTATGAGGTGAGATATAGCTATTTCTATGATATAGTCTCACGCGCTGCTACAGAGAACCTGCAGCCGGAGGACTGTATGAGACAATGGAAAGAGCTGGGGATACCGCTTGACGAGCCTTTCACGGAAGACATACTGTTGGAGCAATTTGCCGAGCTTACGTGAGAGCTCTTGAGTTTATACTAATGAATAAGAACAAGGAGGCTATGCAATGGCAGAGATAGAGGGTACAACCGACGACTTTCAACAAATGCTTTCAAAGTTAAAGCAACGGGTTAACGATATAGCGACGGTAAAGGCCAACGTAACGGCCCAGGAGCCGGGGACTAGCGACCTTAAAGATTCGATATCCAGATTTACGGAGACGATAAAAAGCGGCTTCGCGGTGATGCTTGATGCCAAGGCGGCAGACCTCGAAAGGCTTGGCACGATGGCAACCGAGGCAGCGGCGGTCAAAAAAGGGGGCGACGCGGCGTCAGCCGAGTTGAAAAAGGAGATTACCTCCACACTCAATACCATGCTTTCAGAGTTCAATACCCGCATTGAGGGTTCATTAAAGGATACCATAAGAAGCTCTACTATGTCCGTAAGGGATGATGTAGCCTCTGTTAAATCCATTGTATCCACGATTGATATCAACACAATCGGCAATAAGCTCAACACCATGGGTGGGACGATAGACACCCTCTCCACCACGGTAAAAGATCTGAAAAATACCGCGGAGCAGCTAAAGGCCTCAGGCAGCGGCGACATATCGTCAACACTTAAGGGCGTAACGCAAGACGCCATGAGGGGTTTAATTCAGGAGATAAAGCTAAGCGTAGGTGAGGCAATAGGCACAAGGCTTGACGCCGCCCTTGCGCCGCTCAAAGGGGAAATAGCAGCCCTGAGAGGCGAGCTATCCGCGCTCAAAAGAGAGCCTGCCACCTCATCGGGCGTCAGCATGGATTCCGTGAAAACCTATGTTGACGGCATCCGGCGTGAATTTAACGGTGAGCTAAGAGAGATCATGGCGCTTATAGATAGGGAAACCAGTACATCCCAAACACAGACCCTTGAGTTTCTTAAATTTGTAACAGACAAGATTATCAACCTGCACAATAAGGTAGACAGCATATCACGCCCTGGAGGCGCAATGACAGCACCGGTTACCAGGACGCAAAGCGACACCCCCACTCCTCCGGCCTCCCCTATGGATAGTGGTACAGATAACGCGATACAGAGGGAAATCGCCCCCATTATGGACGGCCTGGTACATATAATCAGGTTTTTAATTGCCCTGTCGAAGAGGTGATAAAAAAATAAATATTCCTGATGGCAATAAAAGATGATAATGGCAATACAAGATGATTAAGAACTATCCTCAGAGGTGGTTGATTTCTTATCTGAATTATATCTCTTTATAAGGAGGCGCCGGCCAGGCTACTTTACCAGGCCAAAGAGTCTGGCTATAAGGTCGAGGGCCTTTGGGTTGGTTAAGAGTACAACGAAAGTTAAGATGAGAAAATATACCTTCATTTTCCAGTCCATGGCTGTTAACTTCTCACTCAACCTGCCTTCTAACTTTGCTAATTCTTCTTTAACGGCGGCAATTTTCTCATTAAGCCTGCCTTCAACGGCGGTAACTTTGTCGTTAAGCCTGCCTTCTAACTTTGCTAATTCTTCTTTAACGGCGGCAATTTTCTCATTAAGCCTGCCTTCTAACTTTGCTAATTCTTCTTTAGTGGCCAATTCTTTGGTTAACTCATCTTTAATCTCCGCTTTCTTTTGTTCAACAAGGGCATTGGCCTTTATTTCGATTGTGTCAAGAGATGCCGTTAAAATTCTCCCGACATCACGGGCATCTTCTTTGCCAACCTGCCTCTCAAGCAGGTCGTATATCTCTATCGGTAATGTCGTAGGCATATAATTACATTGTAGCTCAACAGCTAAGAGAAAATCAATTCCACGAAGCGGTATCGTCTATCGGGATTTTCAGGAACTAAATATTTTGTTGCAATATTCGTTTGTATAGTGTACAATGGATTAAGGTGGATCTCGGAGACGTAAACATTGAGGGTTATCAGATGATTGGGTTGTCATAACGTATGGCAGGCGAAAGCGCCGGGAATTTTGAGTTAGGCTGGAGGAAGTTGCGCCACAGCGTATATCTCTGGGCAGCGTTTACGGCATTCTTCTGGGTAGTGTTTCTCTGGGGTTTTTGGAGTCGGGGTGTTTATGCCTTGGGCGTTAATGCTACGGTGTTTTGCCTGCTATTGTTTGCCGGCATAAATCGCGCTTCAAAGTTTGCAGCCCTGTACCGCCGTGAAAATGCCTTCTGGCTGCTTCCCTTTCTGCCGATGTTCCTGCAGTTCAGCATCTATGAAAATCCGTATTTCAAGATCATCAATATCATCGTAATCCCTATAATGTTTGCCTTCGTATACAATTATACGCTGCTTAAAGACCGGGGCAGGTTTTTCTGGGACTATGCATTTATAAAAAATATGTTCGTGAAACGCATGAATGCTTATTTCAAGCTGCCAGCGTCGCTCATACGAAAAGACTATGCCATGCTGCTGGATGAAAGGGCACGGGCCATCATGGGAAAGATACTTTCGGGACTTCTGATATTATCTGCCATTTCGGCCATTGTCATCGTGCCGCTACTGTACTCGGCCGATGCCGTGTTTGCCATGAGAATCGAAGGCATCCTCAATTATTGCGCACAGGCGATATCCATAGAGTTTGTTATGAGGGTGGTTGTACTTATTGCCCTGTGGTATGTGTTTATATCGGTGTTTCTGTCGTGGCGCGATGATTTCACCATGGAGAGTGAACCCAGTGAATCCAGAATCGACGACATCTCATCAGGCGTGGTACTGGGAGGTGTCCTGTTACTATACGCCTTGTTTATATGGACTCAGCTTGAACGATTATGGATAGACACACTTCCGGTTGTCTTCAAACAGGCAGAACAACTGGTTAAGAGGGGATTTTGGCAGTTGATATTTATTTCGTGTATTAATATTGTATTTTTTTTCATCTATTACAAGAGGACGGGGCCCGTTGTTCAGGGGATTCTCACCGCTCA
>PEAC01000171.1 GCA_002753305.1 Nitrospirae bacterium MYbin6 | reverse complement strand
ACCTGCGGTCACGGCAGCCGGTATTCCAAATGTACAAGGAGGTCTCGTAGAAGGACTCAGCCAAGGAACAGGCATGAGTCAAAGAATCGGCAGAAAAATCATAGTCAAATCGATCGACGTCAAAGGTATTGTTGGCCTCACGGTCGCAGACAAAGCTGACATCGTAAGCGCTTGGCTCGTCCTCGACAAGCAAGCGAACGGACAATACCCAGTCGGCGGAGTCAGTGACGTCATCGCAAACACATCCACACCTTTGCAATCCGGTCAACTCAACCTGACCAACGTGAATCGTTTCCGCGTCCTTAAGAAATGGAATATTAGGTGTGAACCCAACGCTGGTGTTACAGGCAGCTTCGACGGGGACGCAAAGGCATTCTCCTTCCACAAAAAATGCAACATCCCCATCGAATACGATGCTTCCTTAACCAGCGGGGCAATCAGCACCATCCGCAGCAACAACTTCTTCATGATCTTCAGCACCAATCGCGCCACGGCAGCGACTGCCATCTACGTCAAAGGGACGACACGTGTTCGTTACGAAGACGCGTAACCTTAAAAAAAAAATAAGGGCAAGTAAACATTTATTTGCCTAATCCACCACAATTACATCATCAGACGCAGCAGCAGCATCTACGACCGCTGCTGCTCCGCCATCACCTTTATACGCAACCACCTTATCCACCACCTCCATGTCCTCGGCAGTTACTTGCACCTCAGTGAACCGGTCTCGAAGGGCCTCAAAAAACACCTTCCCCGGACTACCATCAAGAGACATCTCCGGATACGCCTCACATAATGGAACATTAGAAAACACCAACACAGGATGATTTGTGACTTTGCGAACCTCTCCGAACTTCTTGTTCAAAGTCACAGCAGACCCATCCAAGACGCGGTTCATCCATTGAATTCGCTTCTGCCCCCGAAACTCATCAATGTACATGCCCTGGTACGCCCCCTCTGCATACAAGCTATAATAATCGATATCGTTCGGAATCTCATACAAACAGAAATATCGCTGCAGCCTGCCAATCAACCTAGTTTTCCCTATTCCAGGGGGGCCCCACAGGTACAATTGTTTCTGACGCGGCGCTCGGATCCGGCCAGAAAAATTCTCCCTCAGCCAGGAGATGACAGTTTGAGCCCCAGTAATTACGCCCCCGATACCAAGACCAGTCATCCTCCAATACAGCGATGCGTCTAACAAGGCATTCGAAATCTGCTCTTCGAACGCAGCCCTCCCCACAGGAGGAAGCACGGAGGTTTCCGCCTGCAACTCTTGATACAACGCACGAATTTTTGCCCCCTGTTGAAGATAAAACCCAGGATAAGACACTCTAATATCACGAGGAGTAGACCCAGCAGCCAACAATTCCGCAACAACAGTAGACACACCCTTTTTACCATTACCTCTAGTAATTGCCTCGATGATAACACCTTCAGGAAACACTTTGAAATCACCATCTTTTTTCGCATAATCGATGCATCGGTGAACGTCCCTAGCTACCTCGTAGCTGCCATGAAAATGACCTAAATCGGCAAAAGAAGGATTTTTAAAATTACGAACCTTCGACAACCCAAACACGACATGCACATGCGGAGACCCATCAGCGTGTTTTTCCAAACCAATAACGGCGAACTCTAACGTCGAGAATTTCGTAGACAACAAATTGTACACTTCGACATGACCCAACGAGCACTGTGGGTACGTACAAAAGAAATTCTTCCCTTGCCAGCGAACGCGGCTATTCACAGGTCGACGCACAACATCAGGAGGATCCACTTGCGTCGCATCAACCACAACAGGTCGCTCAATCTCTTGAGCCTCCGACAAACTAGACATCGCACGCTGATACAATATTCCAACAACAAACACGTTTGAAAGGAAACGAATACAACACAACCCAGAAACAAGAAGTATATATAAGCAACAATAGATAGGAGGACACAGGACACACAACGCCTAGGTAATATTAAAGGCGTTGCGTGTCCTGTTCAAAAAAGGGGTTTTATTAAATCAACAATATTAAAATAAAAGTTGAAACATAAAACTGGAAAAAGAGACACTGTCCTCCCCGTCCCCCCTATAAAAGACACACCCATGGCCTGACCACCACGCATGCCCACATAGGGGGTCCCCAGACAAGCATGCTGCTGCTTCGGACCAGTGACTTTGTTCCACCCTTCACACTCCATCTACAGACTCCACCTTTCTCCCACTTCAACTTCCAATTTTTATTTGATTTTTTTGCATTCTTTATCGGCGCTTTCGGCGAAACCACTTTTCGGCGCCGCATGCAGCATGCGTTTCGGCGAAATCAAAAAAAAGGCGGGAAAATTCTTCTACCAAGAAACTCGCGATTTCGTTCTTTCTGCGATTCCTTGGCCTTTTTCTCTAAAAATTTCGTGCTTAACTATATTATATGACTTCTTCCGCGGTCACTGCTGTGGAGAGGGGAGCAATACGAGTTGCACCCACACTTGGCGGTGCAACAGTTCGTGCTGCTCTCCCTTACATCCAGCCGCTAATAGTCGGAAAATACATCTCCGACGAACTTGGCATAACAGACTACGTGGAAGCCAAAGCGGCCCAAGCATGGGACAAGATAACACACGGAGGGAAAAAACGTCCACGCGAAGGGGCGAGCGCAGAGCAAAAGGCAACATACGACTCAATAACAGGAACACAAGGAGAATTCGGAGGCCCCAAACCAGGCATTCGATCCTTATACGGAATAGGCCCCTCAGGAGGAATATGTCGTCCAGAGATGAAATACTACGATACGTACATCCTCAACGTAACGGTTCCGAAAGCAACGACTCTGGCAACCATTACCTGTCTCAATCATCTCATAGCTCAAGGGACTCAAATGAACCAACGCATTGGGCGTAAAATAATGGTCCGCAGCATTCAGGTGAAATATATCATATTTGCAGCATATGACGGCGCAGAGACAGCATGCGTAGAAAACCTATGTGTACGCCTCGTGCTGGACCGTCAATGCAACGGAGTGCTCTGCACCGAAGGGGACATATACAACCTCAACGCAGGAGTATCGTACGGGCCTATACCCCAAACACGCAAAGCGGAGAACCTATCACGCTTCGACATCCTCCGCGAAGATTACATCAATGCCAACGCATGGTCTACCGTATTTGGCAACAGCACCCAACCGGTTACATACTACATCCCATGCAACATACCCATTCTCTACGATAACACATCAGGAATGACATCCGTCAAATCCAATAACCTCTGCTTCATGATGCAAGCATCTGGCCTAAGCACTTCCAAAGTTTGGAAAATAGCAGCAAGCATCAGACTCCGTTACACAGATGCATAATAAAGCAGCCTCCGGCGTTAACGGGGGGAGGACATGCCTCCGGCAGTCCTCCACATTAAGTTCTTTATTGCTGGCCTGTGGATCGGCGCGGGCCGGCCCGCTCGGCCTGCGGCCTCGCTTTGGGCCGGCCTGCGGCCTCAAGCTTAATTCGGATTCTACATCGTACAAAAATTAGGACATACATACATAAACGGGGACATATAATAAAACTTAAAAATTCCCCATTTCAACTTCCACTCTTCGTCATACTCATTTAATCGTATTCCATCGTCGTTCCTTTTATATATAACGCCCCCAAAATCCCTCCGCCGCTTCATATAATATAATACAATATACTTCTTGTTTGCGATTTTCCTACCCCTCAGATTTTTTAAATATTTACTCAATATGCCTAAAAAGTATAACAGCAAAAAATCAGCCTACAAAAAACCACCGCGCCTCCCCGCTAAATTACGGGGATACTACGTAAAAACAGGATTTTATGGTAGGGCAACATCGGGCGAGTTGAAGTTCTTCGACAATACATTGGACTTCACGGTGCCACACGTACCTGCGGTTACGGCAGCCGGTATTCCAAATGTACAAGGAGGTCTCGTAGAAGGACTCAGCCAAGGAACAGGCATGAGTCAAAGAATCGGCAGAAAAATCATAGTCAAATCGATCGAC
>PEAC01000170.1 GCA_002753305.1 Nitrospirae bacterium MYbin6 | reverse complement strand
CCGGAATGACGGACGGTTGGGATATTCATTGGGTTGGCGGGAATTGTAAACTCATATCTACAAAACACGCCCATAATATAAGGTTCTACAGCTTAACCCATTTTTATGACGCAGACCCCCCTCGGCAATGCCATTTGACTTATCTCCTAATGCCGGTTCGTAGATATATCCACATCCCCGGCACATGTATTTCTTTATCTGGGACATTTAACTCGCGCAAAAGGGCTTCAGCCGCTGGGCCATCTGCCTCTATTGATTTGTCCTTATTTTGGCGGTTAAGTCCTTTACGGAAATATTGTTGTCCACTACGTCGTGGTTCGTCTCAAGCGTAAAACCGTTCTTTGTGGCGATACCGTTTTTGATGATATATTTTCCTTGTGCCTTGCCCTCTATAAAATACGCCGTACCGGCAAGCCTGCTCTGCCCTGCCTTGAGGAACAGGATTATCTCCTCGCCCTTGGTAAGAGTGACCATGTCTTTTAACATTAACTCCAAATCGCCTACCTTGCCGCCTTCATATTCGACGATAATATCCTTCTTGTCGACGTTTCCTACGAGAACCTCGCTCACTTTTATTGTTGCCCTTGTGATAACTGTTCCCTTAGTCCAGTGGCAGCTTGACTTTTCGACCTTGCCGGCTATGACAACCTCAGATGATTTTACCAGCTCATCGGTACTGATTCCCTGCGCGGCAAACACCGGTTGAGACAGCATCAACGAAACACATATTAAGCCCAAGAGTAATAATCCTGCTTTTACAACCACTTTACCGCTTGTCCTGCCTGTTGCCATAATTAAAACCTCACTATCCTAAAATAATTTCAATCCTATACAGGATTAAATATACCAATATCACGATGATATTATATTATCCCCTGGTCTGTCAATATTTATTTTATGGCAAGGAGATAGCGGCTTTTACTACAGTGATTCTTTATTATGAAACGGCAACGCGCAGCGGCGTACAATTCCCCGGTGTGAATGATAAGCACACCCAATCGCCTATGTTTTTGACCCTTACGTATTTTATATTCCGTAGGGATAGGTAATGAAAAATTTCTGCCTCTTGTTCTTTTAATATGCCTGAGAGGATGATAGTCCCGTTTGGCGCTGCGGCCTCAAGTATTTTATCCAGCAGATTTTTTATGGTCTCAGACGTCAGATTGCAGACGATTGTGTCGAAGCCTCTGGCGCGCGGTGCGATATTGAGATCGTTCGATGTGTTTTGAACCACCTCCACACGTGCGGCATTATTTAGCTCAACGTTTTCTCTGGCAGTTTCCACGGCCACGGGGTCGTTGTCAATGGCGATTACCTGTGTGAAGCCAAGCCTTGCGGCGGCGATTGCCAGAATCCCCGTACCCGTGCCGATGTCCAGAAGGGAGTCTTTAGTGTTAAGCGCGGCGGCCTCTATCTCCTCAAGGCACATAAGCGTTGTGGCGTGGTGTCCAGTGCCGAAGGCCATTGCCGGTTCTATGACAATTCTTAATCTGTCTCCAGAGTATTCATGCCACGGGGCAAGGATTACCAGTTTATCTCCGGCCTCAATTGGGTTCAGCCCTTTTTTCCACTCAGTAGTCCAGTCGGTGTGGGGAAGGTCTTCAATTGTGAATGTAAATTCGGAGGAGAGACCCAGTCCATTCAATATGCCTTTGGCGTTGTCCATGGCGGCATTTATTTGTTCAATGGTTGTACTGCCGGGAAAATATGAAATCAAGCCGTCCTCTCGTTCCTCAATGCCCAGAGTGCCGCAGTCAAAGAGGACGGCAGAGATATGCTCAATGAGTTTACTATCTACTGTGATTAATAGCTTTCTATAACAGACCTGGGCCGCTTTCACAAAAGTCCCTTCCCGTTCTACTCAGGTTTGACTAAATCCTTCGATTCAGGTGGTTCAGGGGTTTGTTCTTCTCCTTCCTCCGGCTTTTTTCTGATTAATCTTGATGCCAGGATTCCGATTTCATATAGCACTATTATAGGGACGGCCATGAGGGTTTGATTAAACGCATCAGGGGTCGGCGTTATAACGGCAGCTACGATAAAGGCCGCTATGAATACGTGTTTTCTTGCCTTTGCTAATTTTTGCGGCGTTACCAGCCCCATTTTTGCAAGCACAAATATCGCTATCGGCAGTTCAAATATGGCCCCGAAGGCCAGTATGAACTTCAACGTGAAATCCACATAATTGCCCACCGAGATCATCGGCGTCAGATTCTGCGTCTTATAGGTCATCAAAAACCCCAGCGCAAAGGGCAATATTATTATAAAACAAAACACCGCCCCTAATAAAAACAAAAGCGTACCGCCCATCACAAACGGCAGCACAAGCCTCTTTTCCTTCTCAACTAGTCCAGGCTCTATAAACAGCCACACCTGAGATAACACTATCGGCAGCGCCACCATCAGGGCGGCTATCATTGACAGCTTAAAGTGCATCCAAAATGCCTCCGACGGCTCAAGAAACACCAGCGTCTTTTGCTTTATACCACTTGGTTCAAACCCAATAAAGGGATAATGCACACTGAATACGAGCTTGTTTTCAAGCGGCATGACCAGTGTATTTAATATCAGCTCCGAATAGTTGAACGTTACGATGAACACTATAAGCACTGCCACCAAAGAGATTACAATTCGCCGCCTGAGTTCGCCCAGGTGGTCGAACAGGGTCATTTTATCATTTTCCATGTATCGGGATTCCCTCTTTGGGGTTCTCTTGCGGCGTTATGTTGGCATGTTTTTCTGCTTCAGGGGCTGATTTTTCGGCCTTTGGGGCAGGGTTGTCCGGTGTGGCCTCCGGCTGGGGCCTTTGCATGGATTCCATTGCCTCCCTGTTTATCTTTTCGATTTCGGCCTTTATCGGGTCATTATGCTCATAGAGTTCCAAGTCCACCTGGCGCTTAACGTCGCTGACCATTCTCTTAAACATGGAGATGTATTTCCCTATGGTCCTGCCCATCTCCGGCAGGTTCTTAGGGCCGTACACTATGAGGGCAATTATGAACACTACGGCGATTTCCTGTATTCCCAGGTCAAACATGGAATTATTCCTTCTCCTCTTCGTATATGCGTTTAATTGATTTACCGGCCGGTGGGTATATTATAGTGAATGACATGTATATTCGCACATCCGGGTTGCGGGTCTTAAAGCCATATCCCGCCGAGAGAGTGGTATAGAGAAAATCCAGCGGCCTGAATCTGTAGCCTATTTTCCAGTCCAGGTAGTCGAATTTGTTAATATTGTGGCTTTTTTTCGTCAGCACCTCGGTGAGGATGCTGAGATTATTGGCGGCCTGAAGCTCCGCGCCTAAGAGAAAATCTACCTCAGCGTTGAGGCCCTGTTTAAACGGCGAATATACAAACATGTTGGCGTGCGTCTTAAACGGGCCTATTTTTTTCGAGAAGATCAGGCCTCCTCCGATGCGCCCGTTTGTCGAGATAACGTCCCTGCCCGACGGTACGGAGCCTGATACCAGGGCCGCAACTGACGGAGCGTACTGCTCCTCTTCGAGAAACCTGTATTTAATCCCTATGGCGATGTCCTCAAACCCAGACTCGCTGGTCTTCATATGATAGGGAATAGTAGCGCTTGCCTCTATCAAATCCGTAACGGCGAAGGAAACGGAGGAGTTGACCTGATAAAATGTGGGATTAATTGACTGCTCCAGCTCGAACTGTGTAGCAAATCTGCTGGCAGGATTGGTGGAAGTCGAAAAGGTAGAAAATATACCGTTTGGCTGAAGCGGCTGGAGTCCCTTTACATCAAACCCATATGCCGCCGCGGCACAAGAAAAGATTATAAAAAAAACATACGGAAAGGCCCTTATAAATCTTTTCATCTGGTAAAAATAACAAAACAACGGTTATGCTGTCAATGCCGCCGATTGAGAGGGGTCTGCGTCATAAAAATGGGTTAAGCTGTAGAACCTTATATTATGGGCGTGTTTTGTAGATATGAGCTTACAATTCCCGCCAACCCAATGAATATCCCAACTGTCCGTCATTCCGGCTTGTCCGGAATCTTGAGCCTATGTCTCCATATATACGAATATCCTCATAA
>PEAC01000016.1 GCA_002753305.1 Nitrospirae bacterium MYbin6 | reverse complement strand
CTCTGATATCTATAATGTGGAGGGCCAAAAGACCATTACCCACGACAACACCCCAATGTCTGTCGTTTACGTGGCCGACATACTTGAGCTTAAAGGAGGCAACGGCTCGGCTAAGATGGCTTTGTCCGAAAAGTTGCCTTGTATAGTGTTTACGCTGGATGGCGAAAATTTTGGCATCTTAGTGGATACGATTGTCGACGAACAGGAGATAGTAGTAAAGTCATACGGCGGGATACTAAAGCGCGTGCGTAACGTCATCGGCTCGACTATTTTGGGCACGGGCGAGGTGTGTATGGTCCTAAGCCCCGCGGATATTTTAAAGACGATAAAGACCAAGGGCTTTACATCGGCGTCGCTTCGGACTGTAGAGTCCCAGGAAAGGCCATACTCTGTCTTGCTGGCTGAAGACTCGATAACGACCCGCACCCAGATGAAGCGCATTCTTGAGGGCGCCGGGTATGATGTTACGGTTAGTGTAGATGGTATGGACGCCCTGAGAAAGCTCGCGCTGTCTAACTTTGACGCGGTGGTCTCGGACGTTCAAATGCCCAACATGGACGGCCTGACATTGACAGAAAATATTCGTAAGGATAAAAAATATAAGGAACTGCCAGTGATTCTTGTGACGACGCTGTCCTCGGAGGAGGACTTAAAAAGGGGGGCCGATGTGGGGGCAAATGCCTACATAACCAAACCCGCGTTTGACAGGCAGGTGTTTCTGGATACGCTGAAAAGGTTGATCTGAGATGGCTAATGGACGCATAAAGGTACTTATTGTAGACGACTCTCCGGTGGCAGTAGTGGTGCTAAAGAGAATCCTTACGGCCTCGGAAGAGATAGAGGTGGTAGGCACGGCACGGCACGGCAAGGAGGCCCTTGAGATGATACCGCGCCTGAGGCCAAACGTGATTTGTACGGATCTGCATATGCCGCAGATGAACGGCTTTGAGTTTGTAAAGGAGGTAATGGCAAGGCATCCGCTTCCTATACTTGTGATAAGCGTATCTGTTTGCAAAGACAACGAAGAAAATGTATTTCACCTGCTTGAGGCAGGGGCTATAGATGTGTTTCCCAAGCCGCAAGGTATGTTGATAGGACAATCGGATAAGTTTTCATCGGAGTTAATCGCTAAAATAAAGGTACTCTCCGGGGTCGTCACATTTCGCAAACAAAGGAAAAAAATTATTACTACGCCTCTTCATAGCCAGGACGCGCGCCGTGTAAAACCCTGTGCCGACGACAGTAACGGAGCGCTGCCACAGATAGAGCCACTAACCAGACGCTTAAGGATAATCGTAATCGGGGCATCAACCGGTGGACCTCAGGCACTTGAGACCATACTTGCAGAGCTGCCCTCGGATTTCTCCATTCCCATTGTCTGCGTTCAGCACATAAGTGAGGGATTTATGTCAGGTCTTGTAGACTGGTTAAAAAAGCGGTGTAAGCTAACAGTGTCCATAATCAAACATAACGAACGGCCCGTCCCCGGCAATATCTATTTTGCCCCGGATAACAGGCATCTGAAAATTGACAAAAATGGCACATTTGTCCTGAATAACGACCCTCCGGTTGAGGGGCATAAGCCCTCAATCACGCTGGCGATGACATCGTTGTCAGAATACTACCACGGCGGGGTATTAGGGGTACTCCTAACCGGAATGGGAAGAGACGGCGCGCATGGTATGCTGGCCATTAGCCAGGCCGGAGGGGTGACGATAGCTCAGGACGAAGAGAGCAGTATCATTTTCGGAATGCCTGAGCAGGCAATTAAATTGGACGCCGCGAAGTATATTCTCGATATAAATAAAATAGGCAGGGTATTGGCAAAATTTGAATGTAACGAAAAAAATCTGGCATATGACAGGCATTAAAATGAGGGACAATAATTAATGAAAATTCTTATAGTAGAAGACAGCGCCATCCAGAGAGAGCTTCTGAGGCGTACCCTCGTGCAGGCAGGCTATGAGGTAGTCCTGGCACGCGACGGCATCGAGGGCCTGTCATTGGCACAGAGCCATAAGCCTGCCCTGATTGTGAGCGATATAGCGATGCCTGGGATGGACGGCTTTGAGATGTGCCAAAAGATTAAAGACCTCGACACAGTGAAAAATATTCCCGTGGTAGTGCTGACGGCACTGTCGGACGCGAAGGAGATAATCAGGGGCCTTCAGGCAAAGGCCGATTTCTACATAACCAAGCCCTATAACGAACACTATCTCCTCTTGTGTATAGAGTCACTATTAAAAGACGCGAGCAGCCCGGCAAAGGACTACGACCCCAACGCGGGGCTTAAGATAACATTTATGGGAGAGGAGTATACGATTAAATCCACTCCCAGGCAGATTCTGAATCTCCTGCTCTCGACGTATGAAAATGCCGTCGAAAAAAACCAGGAGCTGATTCAGACCCAGTTCGAGTTGAAGACCCTCAACGAGGAACTTGAGGATAAGGTCAGAGAACGCACTAAAGAACTCCAGGCCTCGGAAGAGAGTTATAAGATACTCTTTGAAAACATGTTCAGCGGGTTTTACAGATTCACACCGGAGGGCAGATTTCTCTCGGTCAATCCGGCCTTTACCAACATGCTTGGCTACGCGAATAAGGATGAACTGTTTGCGTTTTGCAACGAACTGCACTGCCTCTATTTCAGGCGCAGAGACTACGACAAATTCATGACGGCACTGCAAAACAAGCAATCGATAAAAGACTTCGTCAGCCATCTGAGAAAGAAAGACGGCAGCGAGCTGATAATAGAACAAAACATCCGCGTAGTAAAAAACGAAATAGGTCACCCGCTCTACTACGAAGGGTTTATTAATGACGTAACGGAGTGCAAACACGCCGAGGCACAGCTTATTAAACTCTCAAGCGCCATAATACAAAGCCCCGTGGCCGTAACCATAACCGACCTTGATGGCAAGATAGAGTTTATAAATCCCAAGTTTGTAGAGATGACAGGCTATAACCGCGAAGAGGCACTTGGCAGGACGCCAGGTTTTCTGAAATCCGGCAAGACTGACCCCGAGATATACGCAGATCTATGGGAGACAATCAAGGCCGGAGGGGTCTGGCAGGGGGAAATTCAAAATAAACGCAAGGACGGCACTCTATACTGGAACAGTATAACGATATCACCAATAAGGGACGCCGAGGCGACAATCACACACTACCTGTCAGTCAACGAAGACGTATCAAACCGTAAGGAGGTAGAGGAGGCCTTAAGAAGGGCCAAAGAGGCCTCAGAGGTGGCAAACTCCGCCAAGAGCGAGTTCCTTGCCAACATGAGCCACGAGATTCGCACCCCCATGAACGCCATTATCGGGATGACCGAGCTTGTCCTCGATACGGAGTTAAAGACTCAGCAGCAGAGGGAATATCTCGATACGGTGTTGAGCTCTGCCAACTCGCTCCTGACTCTGTTAAACAGTATCTTAGACTTCTCAAAGATAGAGGCAGGCAGGCTGGAGCTTGAGGAGGTAAACTTTGACCTTCGCGAGATGATTGAAGGCATCTGTGACCCGCTCTCGATACAGGCCCATAAGAAGGATCTTGAGCTGTCAAGCCACATAAAACCCACCGTGCCGTTAAAACTAATCGGCGACCCGGCGCGCCTCGGACAAGTGCTGATAAACATCATAGGCAACGCGCTGAAATTTACGGACATGGGTGAGATTGTGGTAACCGTGGACATGGAACCCGGGCATTGCGACGATACGTCTATCACACTGCTATTTTCGGTCTCCGATACCGGCATAGGGATACCTGCCGAGAAGTTCAATAAGATATTCGAGCACTTCTCACAGGCCGACGGCTCAATGACGAGAAAATACGGAGGCACCGGACTGGGGCTCGCAATATCAAGGCAACTGGTATCGCTCATGGGTGGCCTTCTATGGCTGGAGTCCGTAGAAGGGAAGGGCAGCACATTTCATTTTACCGCCAAATTCCTGCTGAGTGAGGCGCAGGAGTGTCCGGCTTCATTTAATTTTAAAAGCGCCAAAATCCTTATCTCCTGTAATATCATATCCTACAGCAATATAATCAGAGATTTTCTCAGCAGCTCATCTGCCGAAATCGGTGAGGCCATAGGCCCTAAGGATACATATGACAAGCTGACTGCTGCCAGAGACAGCGGACATCCCTATGATATAGTCTTTTTGGATATCCGGCTTTCAGGGATTGGCGGGTTTAAAATGGCGGAACAGATAATGGCAGACCCGTCGCTTGCCTGTTCTGTAGTCATGATGCTCAATACCAACCACCGAAACGGCGACATAGAGAAATGCCGGGAGATCGGCGTGGCCTCATATATAATAAAACCCATAAAGTACAAGGATGTCATAAATACCGTAACTGATCTGCTGAATGAAACTCCAGGGTTAATTTATGAACGGCAACTGAGGCCAAAACCAGTAATGCCATTAACCGATGATGACGCGCCGGTTCGCATTCTGCTCGTTGAGGACAATGCCACAAATCGCTTAGTGGCCAGAGAGATTCTGAAAAAACAGGGCTATAGTATTACAGAGGCCGAAGACGGCGAAAAGGCCCTTAAACTCATCGGAGAGGTTGCGTTTGACCTGATCCTCATGGACGTGCAGATGCCTGTGATGGACGGCTTTGAGGCAACAAAGATATTAAAGGCCTCACAGGCGACACAAGCAATTCCTGTTATAGCAATGACCGCCCACGCACTGAAAGGAGACAGGGACCGCTGCTTGGAGGCGGGAATGGACGACTATATAACAAAACCCATTAAGTCTGCTGACTTGATTGACATCGTTAATAAATATATCAAAAAAGAAGGGGCTGGTACCCCGGCCCAAGGGGTTAGCAACCCCCAGCGTAAAGGGGTTAGCAACCCCCCGCACAAGGACACGAAAACCCATGGCCGTTTACATGACGCCCCGCCACCCCCTGACAATAACATAGAGGCGGATAAGCTGGTGGTTGAAAACATCCTGACACAGTTAGACAAATCTCAACTCATAGAATCGCTGCCTCAGGGACAGATGCGGGTGTTTATCGAAAAGGCCGTGAACTTTATTCAGTCGATGAGGGATGCCTTGAGTTCTGAGAACTATTCCCTTGTCGAGAAAAGAGCGGAGACTATCAAAGACAATGCCGAGGAACTCTCGCTGCCGGAGATCAAGACCGCCGCATTTCGTATTATGCTGTCTTTGAGAAAGTCAGATATAGGCAATGCCAACACTCATTTTAAGGTTTTAGTGGAGGAGTTAGATAAGTTAATCAATAAAACACTCGGGGGCAAGGAACTGAAATGAGAATATTGATAGCCGACGACGAATTGATCAATCGGCAAATATTACAAGGGATGCTCAAAGACTATGGCGATAGCGATGTCGTCGTAAACGGGCGTGAGGCGATAGATGCCTTCACAATGGCACACGAACAAAAAAGCCCTTATTCTCTGATATGCCTGGATATAATGATGCCTGTTATGGACGGTTGTGAGACCCTGCTGCTGATTCGAGAGTTGGAAAAGGAAATGAAGATAAAGAAGGCTGACAGGGTAAAGGTGATAATGATTACGGCAGTGGACAGGCCAAAGGAGATATTAAAATCCTACACCGGTGAGTGTTCGGCCTATATGATAAAGCCAATAAACAAGAAAGCCCTGATAAAGCAACTAAAAGATATAGGATTGCTGGAAGAGTAACCGTTGAATTGGACAGCTGGGACTTCTGAACAGGACGCCGGGGTCTCATTAGTGTATTCCTTACTACGTGTTAAATCGCCTGATTAACCGCCTTGAGACAGTTTGATGTTAATGGCTTGAAAGGGCTTTGCGGCATTGGGCTTAGCCCTGCCAACTCTGAATTCCACATCAACGGCATCAGTCTCGTCCTTTGAATAACTGTCGTATTTGTACTCAATTAACTGTTCCAGTTTTTCGACCAGAATCTCATCTTCCACGTTGGAAATGTGAAAATATACATTTTCCTTAATAGCATCCGCTATAAGAAACCCCCATCGATGCTGAAATATCTTCACCCTTCCTTTGAATATTTTTCCGCTTTCGAATGCCGCTTCCTGCGTCAACCTGTTGGCATAAGCCGAGGTGTCAGCGTCAGACGATTTGCCGTTGTGGAATGAGTGGGCAGCCACACTTGATGACTCTGTAACACTAAAAAAGGCATATTCGTCTGGTGAAGCAATCCTCAGGCCTACAATTGAGACATCTTTATACTCCTTTTGAAAGGCAAAGGCAACCAAGGCATTCTTGAGAAATTCGTAGCCATAACTGTTAATATTTGAGAGAGTCAATTTCTTAAACTCGGCATAGATACTCTTTTTTATTCCATTTCTGTTCATTTTTTGGACGAAGCCCTGAATCTCGTCAAGACGCCTTGATTCATTGCTGTCATCCACATAAGACGTGATCTGAAGCGCTATAGGAAACGCCCCGCTAAACGACGTAATCGGGATAAACCTATGAACCAGCGCGTCAATCCCTAACTGGTCCAGGTCCTGAGAGCGTTCTATCACCCAGTCCTTGCCCAGCAATTCGATAATTCTGTTTTCTAAATCAAAACCTTTCACTACTTTACCTCCTTTATTTCACATTAAGGAGGCCCCGGCGTTGTCAAAGAACAATTTACTACTTATATTGTACAATACATTCAATAGAATAAGCAATAAGAATTTCAGCCGCTTAATCGGCCTTCTGTACGTTGGCCGCCTTTGGCCCTTTGTCTTCTTCAACTATGTCAAAGGTAACACTCTGGCCTTCTTTCAGAGATTTATACCCTGCTCCAGCAATGGCTGAGTAATGGACAAATACATCTTTCCCATCTTCTTTCTGGATAAATCCATAACCTTTGGTTTCATTAAACCACTTTACCTTTCCCTTGAATGGCATGTGTAGCCCTCCTTCTGTGCTGTGCATTTCCATACAATTGAGCCTTCCCATAAAAACTCAACGAGACATATCTTTTTTATAATGCTTTTTGGGCGGCAAAGTCAAGAAAAAAATACAGGCAGTAACGACATCGGCTGCCCCGGTTCTTATACCGGTTTATTATCCTCTGAGAGAATAACTATTTCAGGCTTATAGTTCTTTAATAACGACTCGTTTCCTTCTTCTTGTATGTAGGCAAAGGCGAATATAATTATCTTATCACCAACGACACCCTTTCTTGCTGCGGCGCCGTTTAAACAAATATGCCCTGAGCCTCTTTCTCCAGGAATGACGTACGTCTCAAAGCGTTCTCCATTGTTGATGTTGCTCACCATGATTTTCTCGAAGGGATATAGCCCGGCTAAGTCCATCAGATTCTCATCCACCGTTAACGAACCGGTGTAGGAGAGGTTGGCCTCCGTTATCCTTGCCATATGAATCTTGGCCTTCAGCATACATCTGAACATCATTTATTATAGCAGATTTGATTGAAATATTGCAAAGTGGTTGTGGGCAGCAAAAAAAAAGAGAGGCATTGGCCGAAGCCTCTGCCTCTCTAACAACTATAAGCTTGACTTAATATGCTACTAAATTCGTGCCGTCATCACAGAAAAAGCCTCCGATAAGGCGTTTTCCACCACCATCAGGATTTCCCTGCATGCAGGATATCGTAATGGTCTTGCAAGTCGCAGTCGATGACGTTACTGCCAATACGCCTGTGTAGATCATGGGGTTTTTGACGTCGTCATCTTTTAAAGAGTTTTTGGCAAGTTCGCCTGACAGGTCGACTATAAAATCATTGCCGGCGTAGATACCCTTACCCTTGAATGTGAGTACACGCACAAATCCTGACTTGGGTGTGTATTTAGTTGGTATGGCCTTTGCGGTTTGAGATGAGCCGCCTTTTTCCGTTGCCATTACTGCAAAGGTCGCAGTGGTATCACTAGTGGAATTATCGCTTACCGTGGAGTTATCGCCCTTGTTTAAATTCGAGATTACACAGTAAGTAGGTACATTGCCATGTGAAGTGAGAAAAGGCATTGTGTAACTAGCCGTACCGGCCTCGGTCTGTGTGGAGAGTAAGAACACCCCGCCTGATACTAATACTGCTGCCAGCGCCAACGACGCCATTACTACACCTGATCTTTTGAGCTTTGACATAGAATCCTCCTTTTGATTTTTAGCTTACATTTTTATTTGCTGCCGTCTTGTTTTAGTTGCCGAAGCGGCAATTCCACGGGGAACATGCAACCGGGGAACATGCAACCGGGGAACATGCAACCGGCCTTCCCGTAGCTGTTTAGAGCTTAACATAATTTACATCACTTGTCAAGAGAAGTATGTATAATTATTTTACACATAGAAAACCGAAGACACTGATGCGCAGTTAATCAATCTGTTTTAAGGCATTGAGGATCTCTGACTCCTTTTTTCTCATCGAACGCTCATGCCGGGCGTCTATCTCGTGGTCATAGCCTGCAAGATGAAGGAGTCCGTGGACGAGGAGGCGTGTGGCATGTTTGTTGGCCTCAGCCGCTATTGCATCGGGGCTGCCTTCAGGAGAAATCTCTGCATAAATCCAGTCGGTATTGATTACCACGTCACCAAGGAGAAAGCCGCCTTCTTTTGGGAATTCTCTCATAGAATTATACATGGGGAATGACAGGACATCAGTAGTCTTATCCACACCGCGGTGTTCTTTGTTGAGATACTGCATCTTGCCGTCGTCAACGAGGACTATGCTCAGTTCAGCCCTTCTGGCCGGATGTCCCGCCCTTTTTAAACTCAATAACGTTAGTGCCAGGTTCGCCTGGCGTGTTAGTCGTCGCAGGCCTATCTTTCTCTTTTTGTTGAGGTTCTCTATTGATGTTTTTATTTTTCTCTCCCTCCGTGCCAGTGGCCTTGTTAAAGTCAAAGCCCGGATATTCAACCCTCTTGTGCAGGATACCGGTTAAAATGAAAGTAAAGCGCTCCTTAATCTTGTTTATGTCTTTCAGGGTCAGTTCGCACTCGGTCAACTGGCCGTCTATCAGGACGGTATTGATTATTTTCTCGACCAGTCCGGAAACACGTGCAGGGGTAGAGTCCTTGAGAACCCTGGAAGCGGCCTCAATGGCGTCGGCAATCATAACTATGGCGGCGATTCTGTTTTGGGGTTTAGGGCCGGGGTATCTGTAGTCCTCTTCGTTAGGGGGGTCAGACTGCTCTTCTTTTGCCTTTTGATAGAAATACGTAATGATGTGTGTGCCGTGGTGTTGTGTTATAATGTCTTTAACGGATTCAGGCAGTTTATGCTGGTCGGCCAGCTCAAGGCCTTCTTTGACATGGGAGATAAGGATCATACTGCTCATGTGTGGGGTCAACTTTTCATGTTTGCTGATGGAGCTGGATTGATTTTCTATGAAATATTCGGGCATCTTTATTTTTCCGATGTCATGGTAATAGGCCGATACCCTTGCCAACAGGGGGTTGACGCCGATGTCCTCTGCCGCCGCCTCGACCAGATTTCCTACGATTACACTATGGTGGTAGGTGCCTGGGGCGTTAATCATAAGGCTTTTCATCAGGGGCTGGTTCAGGTCCAGATACTCAAGCAAGGTGATGTTAGTGGTTACCTTAAATACCGACTCCAGAACAGGCAAGGCGATAGAGGTAAAGGCGGATATGGTTATGCCGCTTGTCAGCGCGAAAATTAACGACGGAATTATGATCTCAAGGGTGCGGTTAGAGCTGAACATCGAAAACACTAGGACAGAGATTACATTGGCTATGCTGACATAAAGCCCTCCTTTGAGCAGGTCCGAGCGCTTTTTGCATTTGATAACTGAAAAGGCCGCTATAATGCTCCCGGCAAACACATAAAACGTATAGTATGCGTCGTTTTGCCATATGCCGCTTAGTATGCTTATGATGAAAGAAAAAATGATTGCCGTATGTGAGTCAAAAAGGAGCACAACAAGCATAGCCCCCGCCTGGACGGGCAGTCCGTAGATTATGGTCTTTTGCTCCTGCAGCCCAAACCCTCTGGTGAAGTTAATGAAGATATACTCGATAAAGCGGCCAAAGACCAATGTGCCAAAGAACATCAGCCCAAGGAGAATCAGCATCTTTTGCTGCTTCAGGTACGACGGTTTATATCTGAATATGTCCATAAACAGGATAGATATGGCCATTATACAGATTGAAAAGATCCCGATGAAGTTGGACACATCCAGAGACCTTACGATGGCCACCGAGATGAGCAGGGAGAATGTCAGGATAAAATAAAGGATCTTAGAGTCAATGTCGCATTTAAATATCTTTAATGATTTATCGCTTTTCGTGTTTTTCATAGGCCTTAATAATCTCCTGTACAAGTTTATGCCTGACGACGTCTTTTTCGGAGAAATAGACCGTCTTAATCCCTTCGATGTCCTTGAGGATGCGTTCTATTTCGACAAGGCCAGAGGCCTTGTCCGGCGGCAGGTCTATTTGTGTGATGTCTCCGGTGATCACTGTTTTAGAGTCTATACCGAGCCTTGTAAGGTACATCTTCATCTGCTCGGCGGTAGTGTTTTGCGCCTCGTCCAGAATGACAAAGGCGTCTTTGAGCGTTCTGCCCCGCATAAAGGCAAGTGGGGCAATCTCTAAGATGCCTTTATCGATAAGAATCGTGGCCTTGTCCGCGTCCATCATGTCAAAGAGAGCGTCGTACATGGGCCTGAGGTATGGATTTACCTTTTCGTAGATGTCGCCGGGGAGGAAGCCGAGTTTCTCTCCGGCCTCCACGGCAGGGCGGGCAAGGATAATGCGGCTCACTTGTTTTTTCATATATGCGTTAACGGCCATAGCCATGGCCAGGTAGGTCTTGCCTGTGCCGGCAGGGCCGATGCCGATAACTATGTTGTGGGTCTTTATGGCCTCAATGTACCGCCACTGGGTCTCGGTCTTTGGGGCGATGTATTTGGTCTTTGACGGTACGGGGATGTAGTTGTCAAAGATGTCCTTTAATGGGGCATTGTCCGCGGCGCCGAAGCGGCGTATCGCATTTTTTATGTCATCGGCCCTCAGAGGATTACCATCTTTTTTATAGTCATATATATCCAGAATCATTTTTTCAGCAATTTTAATTTTATCCTCCTGTCCTTCTATCATAACCCTGTTGCCCCTGACGCTGATGACGATACCCAGTGAATCCTCAACCGCCTTTAGGGATTGAGAGAGGCCGGCATTCAGAAAATCCAGGTCTTTATAGGTGTTGATAGGGATCTCTAAGGTTATCGTTGTGTCTCCTTCATAAAACCCCTGACCCCCTTTTTATTTAATCGGGCCATCAATTGTGCAGCCTCGGATTTTGTATAGTTGCTGCCAAGACGCACTTTAAATAAAGTTACGCCGTCGTTGACCGGGTTTTTAATGATATTGGATTCAAAACCTTTTATTTTAAGCTCGTCCTGAAGCCTCATAGCCTCGCCGAGGCTCTTAAATGCCCCGAGTTGAATATAGTATCTCTCGCCGCCGATAGTAGTGTATTGTTCTTTAGGGAGTGGTTTAGCGCCTTGCTGGCGTTTTGCCTGGGACTTCGATTCCTTTGGTACAGGTACGGGGTTGTTCTGGGTCTGGGGGATTGCCACGGGTGTCAGGACATCCTTAGCTGGAGGTTTTGCCTCGGATGGCGCCTTGGTTGGCTCAGGGGAGGGTAGGGGTGGTGGTACTGCCTTTGCTGTTTTTGGCTGCTCGGCCTTAGGTTGTTCCGGCATTGGCTGCTCGCCCTGAGGGGTCTGCGGCCTTACTGGTTCAACCTGTTGAGGCTGGTCGGTTGGTTTGACAAGTTCATATGTCTTAATGTCTTTGCCAGCCGGTTGTTCTTCCTGAGGCGTAACCGCAGGAGGGACGGGTGTCTGGGGTGTGGGAACGGCCAGCCTGGCCGCCTTGGCCTCAATAACAGGCTGTTCAGCCTTCTTTGCCTGTTGGTGTGCCGTGTCGAATACGGACATTTTCTTCCCGGCAAAAAAACCCAGAATAAAGCTGCCAGACGAAAACAATATCACCAGCACAATTAACAAACCCTTTCCCTCGATAAAGTTATAACCAATTTTATCGAAAAAACTACCCTTCATAGTATTAGCATAACATCGCCGTAGGAGAAAAATCTATATTTGGCGTCGATAGCCGCTCTATAAGCACGCAGCAGGAGTTCTGTCCCAGCAAATGCCGAGGCCAGGAGTACCGGCGTGGAGCGTGGCAGGTGGAAATTGGTTATAATCGCCGAGGCCGCATTAAATTCATAGCCCGGATAAATAAAAATATCCGTAGAGCCGGTTATCCTTTGTCCGCCGCCTTCCGATGCCGCAGCATCAATCAGTTTATATCTGCCAGAGGACAATGCCTCAATGGCCCTTGTCGTTGTAGTGCCTACAAAAACGGCTTTGTTGCCGGTGTTTTTTGCCTTTTGTATTTTTTTCAGCACTGATGTGCCGATTTCAAATCGTTCGCTGTCCATTGTGTGCTGTGAGATATATTCTGTTTTAACCGGTTTAAAAGTCCCCTCGCCAACAGAAAGTGTAACGGCCTCGACCATGACGCCCTTGCGCCGTAGTGCATCCAAAATCCGCGATGTAAAGTGAAGCCCCGCAGTAGGGGCGGCGATGGAGCCTTCCTTTTCGGCATAGACGGTCTGGTATCTCTCTCTGTCCATAGCGCATGGGGGCCTTTTAATATATGGGGGCAGGGGCATAAGGCCGAATTTGTGGAGCTGGTCCTCTAATGAACCGCTGTGGTGGAAAACCGCCTCTTTCCCCTCTGAAATATCCGCGTAAAAATCCTCCGAAAAAAACACCCGCCCCGTGTACCTCCCCCTTGAGAGGATTCGATAAGCGCCCGATTCTTTTTTTTCTGCTATTAACAGGTCGATAGCCTTACCAGCTGCTGACTTACCGGTTAGCCTTACCGGGAGGACTTTAGTGTTATTCAGAACTATTACATCCCCGTCATTAAAGTAATCCTTTATGTTTTCAAACTGGCGATGTTCGATAGAGGATGTGTCTCTGTGCAACACCATGAGCCTGGAGTCCTCTCTCACGGCAGGCGGATACTGGGCTATCAGCTCTTCAGGGAGGTCGAATAAAAACTCTGACGTCTTCATTTAAGTATAAATGTTATCAACATGATACGGCGTAATTATATAACATTACATTGGCCTTTTAACAGGAATTATTTATATAATAATCCATACTATAATGGTTGAGGAGGTGATAAAAGTGATTTATAAAATTCTGTTAACCCTGACGGCCGTTGCGATACTGTTGTCCGGCCTATCGGTTAGCGCCGACGCCATGAACATGCCAGGGCCGACGATTGTCCCCGTGGTCGAATCAACACAGGAGGTGGCGCTTTCTGCCGGTGATATTATATATAATACACCCGTCCCGTATAAGGCCGCTATTCCTGGGTTATTGGCGGGATTGCCGCCGCCAGCGGTGCCACCACCACCGATAAAGAAAAAGAAGTGGATACCCCGTCCACGCCCACATGTACCGCCACCTGTGCCGGTGCCACCGCCAGCGGTGCCAGTACCACGTCCAGCGGTAATACCACCACCACCAGTACCGCGCCCAAGGGTTGTTCCACCACCACCACCAGTACCGCGCCCAAGGGTTGTTCCACCGCCAGGGGCAGTTCCACCTCCACCGGCTCCATAGATGCTTAAGGATACCTGAGGCAATTAACACTGTTCACGGGCCTTGTGCCGAAAGGCACGGGGCCTTTGAAAATTTTAAGATATTACTTGACATATAATCAAGTAATTTTGGATAATCAAACTGTGGATAATTTGGGGTTGCCAATCCCCACTATAAGGAGATGACGAGAATGAAAAAATCAATATTTTTATCTATCCTGATATTAGTTGCCGCAATGCTGCTATCTAACATCGCTGCCGCTCAACCACCGCTGAGGGACCCGGTGATTTCCGGCAAACTGGCCGAGGCCCAAATGCTGCTTGACGACTGTGTCCGCATGGGCAAGCTCTCACGCAGGGCAACAGCGGAAATCCAGAGCCGCATCAATCTCTACAGGGAACGCTCCCTTAACACGGAAATCCGGCACGGAGGTATGATCCCACCACCTGAGTCAATGAGGATGAATCAAAGGCTGGATGCTTTAATCGGAGAGATTGCAGGGCTGAGAAATGCACCACCGCCACTACCGCCAAGGCCTGTTCCGCCACCACCACCGCCGTTTCCATAAATGTGGCGGCCCACTATGTTAAAGTACAACTTTAACATAGTGGTAGTATAAATATGCAATCAAAGAAGTAATCATGTGTATCAACAAGCATGGAGGTGAAGGCTTACGAAGCATAATATCAATAAGACAGATGAAAAATGGAGGGTATTGGGGATGTCAGTTCTCAGAAGGGTTGTAGTTGTGGCAATTGCGGCAACTATAGTAACAGGGCTATGTTCGTTGGCATATGCGGAGGCACCCGTTAAAGAGGTGGTCGAAAAGGCCAGTACTGTGCAGTGGTGGGTATGGCCGTTGAGCCTGTTTGTGTTGACGTTTGTGTTAGGAGTGGCGGCGGTGTTAGGCGGCCTTGGTGGTGGGACATTGTTTGTGCCAATAGTGGCCGGTTTTTTCCCGTTTCATTTGGATTTTGTAAGAGGTGCGGGGTTATTGGTAGCGCTTGCCGGGGCATTGGCGGCAGGGCCGGGATTGCTTAAAAAGGGAATGGCCAATTTGAGACTAGCGTTGCCTGTGGGTTTAATAGCTTCGACTTGCGCAATAGTGGGGGCAATGATAGGGTTGGCGCTTCCAACCAATATAGTGCAAAGCGCCATGGGTATCACAATACTTGGGATTGTTGGCATTATAATAAAGACAAAGAAGTCCGAATATCCTGAAGTACCTAAGGCGGATGCGTTGTCGACCGCGTTAAGAATCAACGGTGTGTATCACGAGGTCTCAACGGGTGAAGATATAAACTGGAAGATTCACAAGACACCGCTGGGGTTGGGATTATTTATATTGGTAGGAGTAATGGCCGGCATGTTTGGCATTGGAGCCGGCTGGGCAAACGTCCCGGTGTTAAATCTCGTGATGGGCGCGCCGTTAAAGGTTGCAGTGTCGTCGAGTAAGTTTCTATTGTCGATAACGGATACGTCGGCAGCGTGGATATACATAAATAATGGCGCAGTGCTGCCGATGATGGTAGTGCCGTCAATCATTGGCATAATGCTTGGCTCAGTGGTAGGGGTAAAGATCCTGGCAAAGACCAAACCCGCGGCAATACGGTATATAGTTATAATATTACTATTTTTTGCAGGAACAAGATCGTTATTAAAGGGACTAGGCATCTGGAACTAATTTAATCGAAAACAAGGAGGCATAGATAAAATGGAGAATGCGGAGAAAAAAGCAGTAGCAACCGAAGAGCAGTTAAGATACGCAAGGCTGTTGAGTTATGGGATGAAAATAGGAATGGCAATGCTCCTTATATCCTTTGCCATTTACGCGATAGGGATATTACCACCGTTTGTGCCTGTTGAGAATTTACCGAAATTATGGAACATGTCTGTGCATGATTATCTGAATGCGGCAAACATCAATGTGGGATGGTCGTGGCTTAAACTCCTCAATCATGGGGATTTCTTGAACTTCCTTGGAATAGCGTTTTTAGGCGCGGTTACGGTAGTGTGTTTTCTTGCTATCATACCGATTCTGATAAGAAAAAAGGACTACGTATATGCCTTGATTGCCGCGCTGGAGGTTACGGTTTTGGTATTAGCAGCCTCTGGACTATTAAAAGCGGGAGGACATTAAAATGAACGAAGATAAATACAGAATGAATCTGATGGGAGAGTTAGAGTCGATATTATTGGCGACTGATGGCTCTGACTACAGCAGCGGTGCGATAAAAGAGGCGATTAACTTCGCGCGGGCCTGTAAGACGGTACTAACAGTATTGCGTGTCCTTGAATATAATTCCGAGTTCGAGACAGAAGGCCTTAAATATGTCGAAGCGATAGAAAAGAAGGCCTCAGAGCATTTTGACCAGATCAGGACACTAGCCGCGGAACAAAATGTCGAATGCAATATAGTAGTAAGAAGATCGACCCAGGCATATGAAACCATAATAGAAGAAGCGAAGAAACATAGGGCCGACATAATAATAATGGGAAGAAGGGGACATACCGGCCTGAAGAAACTGCTGATAGGAAGCCAGACGGCAAAGGCAATAGCCTATGCGCCGTGTAAGGTATTGGTCGTGCCAAAGGATACCGAGATAAAGGGTGAGAACATAATGCTTGCCACAGATGGTTCTAAATACAGTGATGGGGCACTATCAGAGGCAATTATGATGGCTAAAAACTGTCCGTTTGTAAAAAACTTCCTGGCCGTATCTGTGGCACGCAGCAAGGATAAAGTGGCCGAAGCCGAGAGGAACCTCGAGAAAGTACGCGAAAAGGCCGAGCAAGAGGGTGTAAAGGTTGATACCCTGGCACTGATAGGCGACCCGTATAAGGCAATAGTAAACGCGTCAATGGAGACGGCCAGAGACATCATTATAATGGGCACACATGGTAGAACCGGCTTAGACAGACTGCTAATGGGAAGCGTAGCCGAAAGAGTAGTAGCCCTGGCAATGTGTTCTATTCTCGTATCAAAAACGCAGTAAAATATGTTTAATTTACGAGGTCAAGGAGGGTTACCCTCCTTGCGGGAGCCTGAGGGCAGCGCCCTCAGTGTCTCTAAGTTGTTTCCACGTCCAACCCATATTTAGACAGCTTCCGCCAAAGAGATACCCTGTCTATGCCAAGTGTCTTTGCCGCTAATGACTTGTTCCCCTTTGCCTCGTTCAGTACCCATTGAATGTATGAGCGTTCCTGCTCCTCTAATGTGGGGATGTTGCCGTCTTTTCGCCTGAATGTCTTTATGCTCAAATCCCTCAAGTCCTCGGATAAGTGGATGGCCTCTATTGATTTCCCGGTTGAGAGGGCAACGCCCCGCTCAATGATATTTTCAAGTTCTCTGACATTGCCAGGAAAGTCATAAGACTCCAGGACATCCAGCACCTCTTTTGAAATATCACCTACATCCTTTTTCATCAGTATCGAATATTTCTTTAAAAAATGGTAACTCAAAAGCGGTATGTCATCCTTCCTTTGAGAAAGCGGCGGAATACGCAACGTAACGACATTTAACCGAAAATATAAATCACTCCTGAAATTCCCATTTTTAATCGATTCTTTTATGCCCCTGTTCGCAGCCGAAACTATCCTGACATCAACCATTATCGGCTCAGTCCCACCGACGCGCAACATCTCTCGCTCCTGAATAACCCTAAGGAGCTTGACCTGCATCGCCGGGGACATCTCTGTCACCTCGTCCAAAAATAAAGTGCCGCCAGAGGCCATCTCCAATAAACCCTTTTTCTGCACCATAGCGCCAGTAAAGGCCCCTTTCTCATGCCCGAACAATTCATTTGTAAGTAGTTCATCAGTAAATGCCCCACAGTTTATCGCAAAGAAGGGCTTCTCTGCCCTTCTGCTGTTATAATGAATATAACGCACAAGTAATTCCTTCCCAGTGCCGCTTTCGCCACGTATGATTATGCTGCAATCGGTTGGGGCAATCTGCCTGGCCGTCTCTAACAGACTTAACATGTCCTTGTTCTGTGTTATAATTTGTACCTTTCCCTGGTATGCCTCAATAAGTTTTCTTAGTTCCCTGTTTTCCCTTTTGAGGGCGACTTTCTCCGCGGCCTCTTTCGTCACCTTCCTCACTTCCTCAAGCCGGAACGGTTTTGCTATATAGTAAAACGCCCCTTGCTTCATCGTCTTAACTGCCGAGTCAAGCGTGGCAAATCCGGTTATCATTATCACCTCTGTATCGGGATGAAGCTCTTTGCACCTCTTCAGGACTTGCATGCCGTCGATTTTTTCCATTTTTAAATCCGTCAGCACCACATCAAATGCCTGAGACTCAAGGTACTTAATGGCGCTTGTACCACTTTGAGTGCTCACGACCTCGTAGCCCTCCTTGTTCATAACGTGCTCAAGATTCTGAAGGGCTATCTTTTCGTCGTCAACTATTAATATCTTTGTCTGAGTATTCATCGCTGTCCTATGGGCAACCTAACCATAAACGATGTACCCTTGCCTGGGGCACTTTCGACCGTTATACAACCACCATGTTCTTCGATTATCTCATGCACCACAAACAGCCCTAAACCCGAACCCTTGCCCACTTCTTTTGTCGTAAAAAACGGGTCAAAAATTGATTTCAATATCTCTGCGCCCATTCCAGTACCTGTGTCTCTGATTATAATGTCAACGGCAGAGGACATCATAAAACACCTCCTATTTTGTGTAAAACAACTCTCGACACCCTCCATACATTTACCCTGAGGCATGATAGTTCTGGCCCTGATATAGATGTCCCCTTCGCCATCTATCGCGTCGGCACTATTTTTCATAAGATTCAAAAAGACCTGCTGTATCCTCTGCTTATCCGCATAGATTGTAGTATTCTCAGGGATATCAAGGTTTATCCTGACATTTGATGGAAGCTGCCCTCTTATAAAGCGAATTGCCTCCTCCAGTAAGCCATTCAGCATTACGAGGTCCTTCCTGAAGATCCTGTCTTTGGAGAACTCCAGCAGAGAGCGCACAATGTTGCGTGCCCTGTTGGTTTGGCCATCTATATTCGACAGAAGCTCTTTTTTGTAGTCAATGTTGATGTCCTCAATTTCTTCAATTAAGATCTGGCACGACGACGATATGTTCGACAGAGGGTTGTTAAGCTCGTGTGCCACGCCAGAAAGAAGTGTGCCGAGTGAGGCCAGTTTCTCAGACTGTATCAAGTGCCTTCTCCTCATCTCCCGCTCTCTTAACATATGATTAAAGGCATTGGCCAGAGACACCACCTCCATGTCTTTGGAATTAATGACAATCTGCTCAAAACCACCCTCTGAAATCAGCCTAAGACTGTCTTGAAGCTGCTTAAGCGGTCTCACCACTATCTTAGACAATACCTGTCCCACCACAAGCCCTAATATTGTCAGCGTCAAAATAGATATAATAAGAATTCTCCTGGAGTTTGATAACACCTTTCGCAGGATCTCCCGTTCTTTCTGTGAGATCTTCTCCGCGTTCATAGTAATGTCCTTGCCAATGGCCCTTATTTGATTTCGTTGGCCCTCCATTTGTGCATCAGAAGAAAGGGCCGATTCTCTCTTTGCCAGACGATACTCAGTCATCATCAGCTTGTATTTCCGAAGTTTTTCGCTTATCTGCGCTGACTCATTACTGTATGATGCATCGCCGAATGCGCCGGCATTGTTGTCGAATACTTCAATCGCCCTTGTCAGGTATTGCAGGTTTTCGCCGGCATCGTCCTCCATGCCATACAGAAAGTAGTTCTTTTCAAACCTCCTCATCTCAAGTGTCATTTCGAAAAATTCATTAATTACCTCGCTAAAGAGAATCTTGCGCTCCATGTATTCCATCTCAATGAAGGCGAATAACGAAAACCCTGTTATCATAACGAGGACGATAAAGTAGCCAAGTATGATTTTTTTTCTGATGCTAGTTTGAAATCTAACCATTCGTGCCTGCCAGTTGCATTATGCAACATCTGATACATTTATTGCAACATAAATTTTACAGGTAAAATAATAGGATAGCGGTCAGGGTGTTGTATTTTGCAACACTTCAAAGATACCTGCAATTTTGGTATTATCCTTTATTATCAATCAGTTATCGAGATGGCACGATCCTTGATATATACAATAATAGTTAAAACGCTAAACAAACAACAAGGAGGATACAAAGATGGGCAAACTTAACAGAAAACTCAACAATATTTTTTCGGCAATAACCTTTGCCGAGGCAGACGACCATGGCTACGCAAGGGAGTTAATGAACGAAAAGCGGAACATTCTCCTGGCCATTAAGGAATCAGAGATTGAGAGAAAGACCCTGACTTACGCAATCAACACATGCAAGAGAATCAGGGCTACGCTCGATATCCTTTATGTCTCAGAGGGAACGAATACAGACCCGATTGTCGAACAATTTTTCAATGAATTGAAGGCCGAGGGCATAAGTTACACCTTCACCCGCGGCAGCGGCACACTAAAACAATCGGTGATGGAGTATAGCAAGGGCAACAGCGATGTCTTGTGCGTGATAATAGAATCCCCTGAAGAGCCGGCCACCGATCAAAAGAAAAAGGAAAAAGGCATGTCAGAGACATGGAAAAACATTAACTGCCCGCTCGTTCTGGTAAGGGCCGGCATTATACAAAAATAACTAATCTAACTTATAAGGAGAGAAATCATGGCAGGAAACATCGACAAGTTCAAGAAAAGGCACTTCGGCAAGGCCATTGTCTTAGGAATTGTATCACTGGTACTTTACACGATTCTGTTTACGGAACAGCACGTATTAAACGAAGTATTTGCAAAGGGTGGGTACTACGCGCTCCTTCCAATAGCTACAGCGTTTTTGTTCTCGTTTGTACACGGTAATTTTACCGGAAATTTTTGGGATATCATCGGTATCTCAGCAAAAAAAGAGAAGAGGTGATCAAAACATGCACGATATAGCAGCACAAGCCTCAAATTTCATAGACTTAACGACGACAACAGCAGTGTATCTGTTTATAGTGGGGTTTGTCGGGGGATTAGTAAGCGGGTTTATCGGTTCGGGTGGGGCATTTGTCCTGACGCCCGCGATGATGAGCCTTGGCGTGCCGGGCCTTGTTGCCGTAGCAAGCAATATGTGCCACAAATTTCCTAAGGCCCTCATAGGGGCAATCAAGCGTTACAGGTATGGACAGGTGGATATTAAATTAGGAATAGTTATGGGTATCTCAGGCGAGGCCGGCGTACTTTACGGCGCCAGCATTCAGGAGAAAATCAAACAGGCCTTTGGCGATGCCGGCTCAAATCTTTACGTAAGCGTTGCCTTCGTCGTGGTGCTTGGCGTAGTCGGCTCGATTATCCTTAAAGACGTCCTCAACAGCCGTAAAAATCACACCACCAACGATGAAGAGAAAGTAACGGCATTGGCCCGTTGGGTACAGTCGATTCACATCCCTGGCACAATGGTATACTTTAAATCTTTAAATGCGCGCATCTCCGTGTTGTTTACCATACCGCTGGGATTTGCTACGGGAATACTTGCCGCAACGATTGCCGTAGGCGGATTTGTCGGCGTACCGTCGATGATGTATGTCCTTGGAGCGCCAGGTCTGATGGCAAGCGCTACGGAACTAGTAATAGCCTTCGTTATGGGCGTCGGAGGGTCATTGAAATACGCACTGCACGGGCTTGTTGACATCAGGCTTGCCATGCTGATTCTTGGCGGCTCACTATTTGGCATTCAACTTGGGGCAATCGGCACAACCTATGTTAAGCCATATATGATTAAAGTGGTGATGGCCACCATAATGATGATAGTGCTGTTTAGCCGCGCGCTTATGGTACCGGTTTATCTGTCTCAGCTTGGGTTGATTAGCAAGCTTGGCGATGGCCTTATTAACGCATTAAAGAGTACAAGTTTTGCAATAATGATATTAGCCCTCCTTATTGGTGCATTTATCATACTAAAGGCGATCTTTAAGGGCTTAATCGCCGAGCGCCGGCTTACAATCCAGTTGGCCGTAAAACAACAACAGACTGTCACCGGAGGACAATAATCATGGTAGCGACTGAAGTCTTAAGACCTGAAGTCTCAAAGATGGATATAATGTACAGGACACAGCTTATGGGCGAATTAAAGTCCCTGCTACTGGCGGCAGACGGCTCGGAGTTCAGTAAAGGCGCAATTAAAGAGGCCCTCTTGTTTGCCAAATCCTGCGGCATAAGGCTCACACTCCTTTATGTCCACGGCCTGAGCGACGGTTACGAAAGCGGCGGGCTTACCTTTGTCGAGCAGATAGATAACAAGCTCACGACATATTTCGATGACTTAAGGGAACATGCCGCCGAGGAAAATGTCGAACTCGACATCGTCATCAGAAGGACAAATGACGCGTATGAGGGGATAATAGAAGAGGCATATGAAAGAAGAAGCGACGTAATAATAATGGGAAGAAGAGGAATGGCCGGCCTGAAGAGGATGCTGATGGGCAGCGTTACGGCAAAGATAATAGCCTATGCCCCGTGCAAGGTGCTGGTAGTCCCCAAAGATGCTGACATTAAAGGACAACGGGTGATGCTGGCAACTGACGGCTCGTCCTGTAGCGCCCTCGCAGAGAAAGAGGCGATAAATATGGCAAAGAGATGCCCACATGTAAATTCTCTCACCGTGTTATCAGTCGCTCAAAGCGATGCCAGGCTCTCAGAGGCTCAAGACATCGTCGCGCGAGTGAAAAACGCCGCCGTGGCCGAGAGTGTTACGCCAGTTACCATAACCGGTGTAGGCAATCCTTACGAGGTCATCGTTAATAAGGCAAAGGAACTGGGCATAAACATTGTCCTCATGGGTACGCACGGGAGGACCGGAATAAACAGGCTCCTCATGGGCAGCGTTGCCGAACGTGTGGTAGCACTTTCCCATTGTTCGGTACTTGTGATAAAAGAAAATCTATCGTAGTACAGAAGGGAAGGGGGGCTATGATGCCGGATGTACTCCCTTCCCTGTTTCTTATGTTATCATAACTCCATATGTCTAAACGTTATGACAAGATTATCAAAGAACTCCTGAAGGATGTTGTAGATACCCTGATAATAAAGGTAATCGGGTTAAAGATTGTTAAATCCACGGCTATTGAGACTAAACTTCAGAATGAGGGATGTCGATTGTGATATGTTTTTACATTCGGATAAACCTGAAGAGGTAATAATCTCCATTTTATGCAATTATCAGAAGAAAGGTGTTAAAATATTCATAAGAGAGATACTTGATCGTTTAAAGGAACTGGTTAAGGAGGAAACGCTCCGGGGCAAGTACATTCGGCAGGTGGAAGTCCTGGCACAGTTGAGAGATTTGCAGGACGAAGTATGTAAGGAGGCAGAGACAATGGCATTGGTATATGACTTAGAGAGAGATGTAAGGTTCAGGCAGGGAATGGAAAGGGGAATCGAAAAAGGTATTGAGAGAGGCCTCGAAAAAGGTTTAATTGAAGGAAAACTTGAAGGATTACTTGAGGGAATAGAAGGTATGCTTGAGCTTAAGTTTGGTTCAGCCGGAGTCGCGTTGATGGATATGGTTAGGGTTATTGATTCTGTAGACAAGCTGGAAGGACTCAAGGATCTTATCAAGAAAGCCGATTCATTGGATAAATTGAAAGAGTTTTTAGGGACAGGCAGTTTTTAATAATTACAGCCGCATTTGTCTTTTCTTCCGCATAATGGTTTTCGTTTCATGTGCAGTGCAAAGCTGTGGAGCTTAGAATGATCATCGATTATCAAAGGAGGATACGCGCACGGCAACTTAGGGTCTGTCAGGCATCCTGTGAGCTTGTCGAAGGATGATATGGTTTTCTGTCTGCAACTCCTCAGATACATTCAAAGGCAGGCCAGGCAGGCCGGCAACTTAGAGGCAGGCTGTGGCCGGCGGATATATATCCCATAATATAATTTTACATAATATATCTTATCGGACATATTATATCAACATGTTTTGTGGATAACTTGTCGGCAATTGCATGATTTCCTTCTGTAGAACCTTTGCCTGTGCCCTTTTACCGCTATTGTTCAACTTTTAGGCAGTCGATTATTCTTTATAAAATGGCAGGTTGACTGATATTAATCGGCTTTCCTGCCAGACGGTCTTTTTCTCTGCCAGTAACTATCAGATTTACAAGCTGTTTTTCCCGTATGTCTAATCCCGGCACTGTCTTGGACTCTATTTTCAGGTAATTCCCCGTTGTGCCGCCAAATGAGCCTTCCTCAACTCTCTCTACTACCGCACTGAGGACTTTTCCCGTCTGCGCGGCCATGTACACAGACTTCTTTTCGTTCGATAGTCCTCTCAGCGCTGCTGAGCGCTGCTTCTTTACTCCCTCCTCCACGTGCCCTGGCATCTCTGAGGCCTTTGTGTTTTTCCTTTTCGAGTATGGAAATACGTGCAGATATGTCAGTGGCAACGATGCGATAAAATTATAGGTATCCTCAAAGTTATCCTGAGTCTCACCGGGAAATCCAACTATAACGTCTGAGCCTATTGATATGTTATCGGCAGATTCGGACAACCTCAGGACGGTTTCCCTGAACTCTGTGGTAGTGTACGGCCTGTTCATCTTCTTTAATATGCCGTCGTGTCCGCTTTGCAGTGGTATGTGGCAGTGGCTGCATACACGGCCACCTCCAAATAGCCGAATCAGTCTGTCGCTTATTTCGGTTGCCTCGATTGAGGTCAGCCTGATTCTCGGCTTATTCGTATGTATCAGGAGCTCTTCGATGAGTTCTGAGAGCTCCATCTTTGGGCTTAGGTCAGCTCCATAGTAGCCGATATGAATCCCCGTGATGGTTATCTCCATAAAGCCTGCCGCCTCAAGGCCTTTGGCCTCGCGGATTATTTCATCTGCCGTCCTGGATCTTGAGGCACCTCTGGCCTGTGGGATTATGCAGTATGAGCAGCTGGAGTTGCAGCCGTCCTGGATCTTTAGCAAGGCGCGGCTGTGGCCGTTATCTGTTGCCGCGAGGTTTGGGCTATGCCCAAAATTATCTTTGAAATACGAGCCTTTATCTTCGTTATTAACTATCTCTATCTCCGTGCTTATCTGCCTTATCTGTGCCTCGTTGAGCTGTGAGTAACACCCGGTAACGATGACCGACGCCCCGGCCTTAAGGGCGCGCCTGATCAACTGCCTTGACTGGTAGTCGCTCTTTGCCGTAACGCTGCATGTGTTTATTACGCAGATATCGGGGCTTGCCTCAAGGTGTGTTTTTTCGTGGGAACCTTCCAGAAAAGTGTTTTCTATTCGGGTGCTTTCAGACTGGTTGGACTTGCACCCAAGGGTAAGGACGCAGAATTTCATTACCCTGCAATCCGGCCTTCCAGGGAATGTCTGAATGCGTTTGTGACGTTTACGGTTATAAGCATCCCCTTTGTTATCTGTCCTTCGGGTATGAAATTAACTATTTTATTTGTCCCTGTCCTTCCGGTCCAGGTGTTAGGGTCTGAGGAGCTTTGCCCTTCGACGAGGATCTCTACATTTCGGCCATTAAGCCGATGGTTTATCTTTTCAGTTATAATATCTTGTAATTCAAGGATATTTCTAAGCCTCTCAGCCTTTGTATCTTCGTCAATCTGCCCCTCCATCTCCGAGGCTCGTGTGTTCCTGCGTTTGGAGTATTTAAAGGCAAATACGCCGTCAAACTCTATCTCTCCAAGCGCGGCCAGCGTCTGCTCATGGTCTTGTCCGGTCTCACCTGGGAACCCGGCTATTATGTCCGACGTGATTGCAACACCGGGTATGTGTTGCCGTAGGGCGGTTATCTTCTCCATATACCCTTTGTAGGAGTATTTCCTGTTCATGGCGGAAAGAATCACTGTAGAGCCTGACTGAAGCGGCAGGTGTATGTGTTTACATAACTTATCAAGCGCCCCGATTGCCGAGATTAACTCCGGGGAGAGGTCCTTGGGATGGGACGTTATGAAACGTATGCGTTTGATGCCCTGGATTGCGTTTACGCGGTTGAGCAATTGTGGAAAAGACGAGTTCGGCCCTTCTTTGGGGTCTTTGTAGGAGTTTACGTTTTGTCCCAGGAGCGTTACCTCCTTATAGCCTTCATCGGCAAGTGCCCTGATCTCGCCAATGATACTGTCCATCGGCCTTGAGCGCTCCCTTCCCCTCGTGTATGGCACAACGCAGTAGCTACAGAAATTATTACAGCCGTACATGATATTCACCCAAGCCCTGGCGCCGCCGTCTCTGATGGCCGGCAGCTCAGTATCTGGCAATGCGGGGTTTTCCTCCACGGAGGCCTTTCGTTTGCCTTTCGAGATAAGTTCGGGTAGTTTTACGATATTTTGCGGCCCGAACGTAAAGTCGACGAATTGGTTATCTATTAAGAACTTCTCGCCCTCTTGTTGGGCGATGCACCCGGATACTGCTACTTGCAGGGTGGGCCTCTTTCTCTTGAGGCGTTTAAAATATCCAAGTCTTGAGAGGAACTTATGCTCAGCCTTCTCTCTGATACTGCATGTGTTGAGGATTATCAGGGCGGCGTCCTCCGGATTATCGGTAAAGGCGTAGCCCTCGTGCCTTAGGACTCCGGCTATTTTCTCCGTGTCGTGGACATTCATTTGGCAGCCCCATGTTTGCAGGTACGCGACCTTGTCCATATTTATTAACCCTCTGCTTTATTAAATCCTTCGTTAGTAGTTTAATATTTCCAAATAATTGGCATAGTCCTGTTCGACTAACCCGGTGCTTGAGCGTCTCTGTTTTTCAAACGCCTTTTGTGCCTTTTGAACGTTGCCTTTAAACTCCGGGTCGATACGTATACCTTCCATCAGGGCGTCGTTGGCCTCGCCGTATCGTCCGACGGCATTGTGGCAGAGGGCTATGCCATAGTATGACCCTGTGTTGGTTTGATTCCTTGCGAGTGAGTCCTTAAAAGCAGTGATGGCCTCATCGTATTTGCCTGTTCGATACAAGGAAAATCCGAGATTTTGATATGACTTGTCTGGAGTTGCGTATAGAGGATTTTTCAGCGCGTTTCTGAAGGCCTCTATGGATTCGGCCCATTGGCCCATGGATGCGCAGGTTATGCCGAGGTTATTATAGGCGTCAGAGAAATTCTTATCTACGCTGATTGCCTTTTGAAAGGATTCCTTTGCGTTTTTATTGTCCCCAAACCGGCTGTAAACCATGCCTAGGGCGTTTAGGGATTCCTTGTCGTTAGGGTTTATTTCAAGTGCCTTTTTAAACTCTACAAAGGCCCCCTGGTAGTCGTTCTCCCTCATCTTTGAAACCCCAAGGGCATAGAGTCCTTTTCCTTTATTGCCTGCTTTAGTTTCCTTTTCCGGCTGCGTACTATGTGTAGTACTGGTAGTTGAACATGACACTACAATACATAGAATAGTTAATGCAAACAGTATGTTAACACAATATCTTAAAGAATTACTTTTCATTAATCCACCATCCTTTATTTTGGGTTTTAACGTTTCCCTATCCATATATGTGAAAACTCACCGTCCTGAAAGGCATAGACAAGCCCGGATTTCAGCATCTCAAGGAGGGCTAAAAACGTTATTATTACATCCATCTTCGTTGCCGTATCCGTAAACAAACTAAGGAATAAGATCTTTTCGTCTCTCTCAAGTTCAAGTCTCTCTGTAATAATAGCAATTTTATCTTTAATCGTCAAGTGTTCTTTTGTTATCGACCCTATCTCGAAGGGTTTTTTTTCTATCACACATTGAAGTGCCTTTAGAAGGTCATAGAGGTTAAGATTAATCAGATATGGTTCGTGTGAAGCCTTTGACTCTTCCTGAAACTCCCATTCCTGGTCTTTCGAGAAGATGTTTTCCCAAACCGCCTCCTTTTCCTTTAGGGTAAAGGCCGCCTCTTTATATGATTGATACTCGATTAATCTCTGAACAAGCTCCAGGCGAGGGTCTTCCTCTTCCTCCTGCCCTACCCTTTCCTCCACCGGCAGCAGCATTTTTGATTTTATGTGTATCAGGGTTGCCGCCATTACGATAAACTCCCCGGCTATGTCAATGTTCAGGTCCTTCATCAAAGCAATATACTGAAGGTACTGTCCGGTTATGAAGGCTATTGGGATGTCGTAGATGTCAATCTTGTTTTTATGGATAAGCGTGAGGAGCAAGTCAAGCGGTCCCTCAAATACGTCTAATTTTATTTTATACGCCTCTTCCTCAGCCATTACTATTTGGCCATTTTATCGAGGGCTATGAATACCAACACCGCAATACTGATATATCCGTTCATGTTGAAAAATGCCATATCAAGCTTTGTCAAATCCCCCGGCCTTACAAGTCTGTGCTCATAGATTAAGAGTCCGGCAACGACTGCCATCCCTATGTAATAAACTATTCCCATGTGAAACACCCTGCCAGTGATACAGAGAAATATCCACGTAATTATATGAAACACGCGCGCAATATATAACGAGTTTCTGACACCAAACCGCTGGGGTATCGAGTAGAGCTTATGTGCCTTGTCAAACTCAATGTCTTGCAGTGCGTAGAGGATGTCAAACCCCGCAAGCCAGAATATGACAGCAACACAAAGGGGCAGCGCTTCCCACGAAATCCCCCCCCTTATTGCAATCCACGCCCCAAGTGGGGCAAGCGCTATCGCCACACCAAGGACAAGGTGGGCCCCCCAGGTGAATCTCTTCGTGTATGAATAGAGAAATACAATACACAAGGCCAGTGGTGAGAGCTTAAGACAGAGAGGGTTTAACATATGTGCCGAGAAACAAAATATTATAGAAGACAACACAATAAAGGCCACGGCCTCGGCAACCGGTATAACCCCTGTGGGTATTTCTCGATTTTTAGTTCTGGGATTTTGGGCGTCTATCTCCTTGTCGATTACCCTGTTCATGCCCATTGCGGCAGAGCGTGCCGCGACCATTGCCATCGTTATCCAGAGGATTTTCTTTGTGGCGGGGAGGCCTCCTGCTGCTAATACAGCCGATGAAAACGCAAATGGCAACGCAAACAGGGAATGAGAGAATTTTATCATCCTCAGGTATGATAGTACTCGGGTGCCGGGAGTGAGCATCTGTTTGTGTGTGTCAGATCTTATTTTGGAGCCTGGCATTTTCGATAACTATTGCCGCCTCTTCGGCAAGCGCCATGGCGAAGTCTATCTCGTCCGTCGTAAACACCCGCAGTTCGCTGGTCAGGAGCCTCAGTACCCCGATAGTATTGTTATATAGTATCAGAGGAATGACGAGGATGCTCTTAATGCCTTCTCTTTGGGCCTCTTTGTTGAAAATTATACGCGCGTCATTTGCGGCGTCGTAAATCGCCACAGGCTCTCCCTTCAGGGCAAGCCTTATGTTTTCTTCATACTCTACGGAACCTCTGCTCAGGTATTCATCGCTCAGGCCGGAGGCCGCGGCAAGCTCAAGCTTCTGATTCTTCGGGTTTAACAGCCGTATGGTTGCTGCCTTTGTGTTCATTATCTCTGGCAGGCGTGTGACAATGTGGTTTAACACCTTGCTGAAATCCGTCGTCTTGGTCCTGAGTTTTGTTATCTCCTGAAGGGTTTTTAAGTAAGTCACTTCTTTATACTTTTTTTCGTACATGGTTGCATTAACGATCGCAAGGCCGCACTGCTCAGCTAACGACGTAGCAAAATCCACCTCTTCCTGTGTGAAATTTCTGAGCCAGCCGGTGAACAATTTAATCACGCCTATTAACTTGCCCCTTGCCAGAATGGGTACTGAGAGAATGCTCTTAATACCCTCCTCTATGATGTCCTTCTTGTTTATTACTCTAGGGTCTGTCGTTGCGTCATAGATAAAGACCGGGTTATAGTTCAGCCCCTCGAGGATATTCATATCCTTGTCTTTTAGAAAAGGCAGCGACGATGCCTGTGAGTACAGGTGGTTTAAGGCCTCCATTATGTTGAGCTCTCTTCCTGTGGGATCTTTTGTCAGAAAGTCTTTGTTAAGTCCATATGCGGCCGCGAGTCTTATTTTTTTCGTCTTTTCGTCTATTAGTTTTATCGTAGCGCCTTTTACATGGATGGCCTCGGGGATTTTTCTGACGATCATGTTCAGAATTTCTTCCAGGTTAAGAGAAGAGCTTAGTGCCTTTGAGATCTCCTGAAACACCCTCAGGTATTCCTTTTCCTTCGATACTATACTCTCAAACTCCTTGGCATTCATTATTGCCATTGCGGCCTGTTCGGCTATGGCCGAGACGAATTTCATGTCCTCGTCCGAGTAGTTCCTTGGCTCTGCCGTGTACATCCTCATGATTCCGATTATATCGTCTTTGAACCTCAGGGGTACACTCATAATGCTTCTGATACCTTCTTTCTTTGCGGCATGGAAGTATATTGAGTTCTTATCGTCTGCGACGTCATATATAGAGACTGGTTTGCCCGACAGGGCATCCTCCAGGCTCTGGTCAAAGGTTACCGCGCCCTTGTTGACATAGTCGTCAGATAACCCGAAGGAGGCGGCAACGTCTAAAGTCCTTGATTTCTTGTTTATTAATCTGAGCAGGCATGCCTTGACGTTCATCACCCGCACTATATTTGTTACGATAAGGCTCAGGACTTCATTTAAAGCGATACTTGAGCTTATCGCCTTGCAGATGTTCTGGTAACTCTCAAGGTAAACCCTTTTCTGGAATATCTTCTCTGAGCACTCGGGGCACATCCCGTGTGTAATATCAGTGCAGCCCATAGAAATGAAAAACTCCTCAATGGTCTGCCAAGCGGTGTCGCTTTTTATTTTTTTACACCAGCCACAGGTTAAAATCAATTGTTTATCACTGCTTATCATGTTAATATCTCAAGTATCTCTTTATATCTCAGAGAAGTCCTGGATATGATTTCACCGGGGAGATTTGGGCCGGGATAGTCCATGTTCCAGTCCAAAGTCAACAAGTAATCCCTGACGATTTGCTTGTCAAAGCTCTCTTGCGCCCTGCCCGGGGCATAATCCTTCAGTGGCCAAAAGCGCGACGAATCGGGGGTCAGCACCTCGTCTATCAGGATTGGTTCTCCGTTGAAAATACCGAACTCAAACTTTGTATCTGCAATTATAATGCCCTTACTAAGGGCGTACGCAGCCGCCTTGTTATATATTGTAAGGCTTATGTCTTTGATTATCCCGGCAGTCTCTGCCCCGACTATCTTAATTGCCTCTTCAAATGAGATATTAATATCATGGCCTTTTTCAGCCTTTGTGCTTGGCGTGAAAATGGGCTCAGGGAGCTTGTCGGATTCTTTTAATCCGGGGGGCAGTTTAATTGAGCACACAGTGCCGTCTTTTTTATATTCCTTCCATGCCGACCCTGAGATATAACCCCTTACGATACATTCCACCTCAAGGGGCCTTGCCTTCTTAACGAGCATCGTCCTTCTCTCAAGAATCTGCCTGTGTTTTTTACAGACATCGGGGAAGGCGTTTATGTCAGTAGTAATCAAGTGGTTTTTAATCAGGCCCTCAACGTGGGAAAACCAAAAGGCCGAGATAGCGGTAAGCACTTCGCCCTTAAAAGGGATTCCGTCGGGAAGCACAACGTCAAAGGCCGAGAGCCTGTCCGTAGCAACCAACAGAAGGTGTTCATTAAGGTCGTAGATATCCCTGACCTTACCTCTTTTAACAAGATGCAGGTCTGAAAAATCAGTGTTAAGAACAACATTGCTTGTCATCGGTTTGTCATCTCGTTATCGGGATTCTCCATCGCGTTTTCGGTTGCCCGGCCATTAAAAATGGCCACAGCGTTAGTATAATAATCGGATACAGTATTGTCAACATAAAATACAGTATTGTCAACATAAAATATAGATTGACAAAACAAGATTCCATTATGTATCATCATATCAGGTCAGGGTTACAGTTTGTGTGCCAGGCAGCAGGTGGCACAATACACAAGCGGCATAACACTATAAAAGGCTAAGGTAAAGCAGAAAATGAAGAAACATGATAAATCCTAAACAAAAGCTATCAGGCGCAATAGTGTTTGCGTCGGTGTTCCTTGGCAGCTTCATGGGCGCTGCGATAACGCTGGTTACATCGCCAAAGTCGGTGGTCCAGGGGCTTCAGGGCAAGTTAAAGGGCACAATTGATGTATTGGAAGAAAGTGTCAGCGACCATGTTGACACCGCCACCATAATGGTAATAGAAAATACCACACAGGTCTTGGCAAAAACAAAAACCAGCATGGCAAAAGCAACCTCCATCGTAGATTCGATAAAAGATACGTTTCTCCCAATGTTAAAAAAAAAATAGGCCTGCTCAGGCCAACCTACACCGCTAACATAACACTCCGGTAAACCGCTAACTTAACACTCCGGTAAGTCGTTATATTATCAGGACCTCCCGTTGATTCCTCAAAACCCCAGCTCTGCCAGCGTTACCCGGTTGCTTTCGTATGAGGCATATTCCATGCCGCTTTTAATGTCGATGATTTTTATGGTCGGCGAGACCTCTGTTACGGCCATTTGGCTGCCTATATCGGTGACATAGGTCTTTCTTTCCTTCAGGCTTAGCTTCTTCCATTGGCTGGTGTCTATCTTTATTGTCAATGTCATGCTGCCCTCCTCAGAATACCCTTTTACAAAGGCAGCCGATAGAAGGCCGTCAAGTTTCTTCTTCGCCGTTTCTATCTCCTGTACAGTAGCAATTCGTTTGGTTGCAGCAGGGGATGCCTTCCCAAGGCTCCCTGTAAATAGCAATATTGAATAGACCACAATTGCCAGAGCCAAAATCAGAATTGCTCCGAACTTCACTATATTAAGATTAATGGACTTACCTTTCAATGCTTCTTTTGCCATGTATGTCCTCCGAGTTTTCAAACAGGCCGTTTGCCGTGTTTATTATTGAACCGCACTATTATATAACAGTTCTATTTTGAATAGAAAGGTATAAATATATTTTTTTGCCGTGGCGGTATTTACGCGTAAATCGAGATGTGGCTTTTTGCGGAGGGTTCCTTGTGTGTGGCGTAAATTGATAGCAGTTGCTGCTTGGGTTTATCTTCAGATGTTTTGGCTCCTACTGAATTATTTTCGGACTTTTCGTCGGTGGGGTTAGTCCCTGGGAGAGTTGATTCGATGGGTTTAGTCCCCGTTGTGGCTGACTCAGAGGATTTGCCGTCTGATTCGGTGAACCTCTTTTGCGCGATTTCCTGTTGGGCCTGTGTCTCGATTTGGGATGCCTTTTGGGCGACGCTTTGGTCTTGAGGAGACGGGTCGGAAGGGGCCATGGCGGCCGCCCTTACCTGCCTCATCTTTGTTAGTGTTTCTTCGGGGTCTTTTGCCGACGAGACATCTATGGATACCTCTCCACCGCTTATGTATGATTTACCATCGGGGCCTTTTGTGTATTGGTACGATGGGGCGCCGGCATATCGTCCGCCTACGGACTGGTGGGCTAGTTCATGGCTTCTAACACGCTGTTCGTTTGCTTTGAGTTTCTGGACTTCACTTTGTATCTTTTGGTCGTTTTCCTTATCCTTAGCGTCCTTGCCCTTGTCGCTTGAGATGGTTACTTTATCGGCATTCTTATCGGCGGCAGGATTCTTCGCAAGTAACGGATCAGATGCAGCGCCTGCCGCGTCTTTTGAATTCCCTCCTGCGCCCCCCCTGCCGGTATTAGCCGTATTTGGCGCATTGGACATATTTGGCGCGCCGCCGCCCGATACCATACTGCTATAGTATGTGTCGGCCGGATACCCGGCCGGATTAATTCCCATCTCTACACCTCACTTCCTCTTACGCGTAAACGGCAAGCTCGCCGATACGCTGCCGCCTCTATGGCCGCTTAACGCGTGTGAAGTTTAGTGTGAACATGAACATCCACACGTTGACGCTCCCGACTCGGTTGGCGGACACGGTACGAGTTCCTTCATTGAGACGCTCTCGTCCTCTATAAATAAATGGGCCGCCCTCATGTTTTCAGCATTTACCAGGATTGGCGACCTCAAGTTTGCATATAGCTGATTATTATCCACCACAAGGATTACCAGTACCATCAGATCCTCTATTTCCTTGCAATCCAGATATTCTTCGACAAAGTCCTCTACTTTAAAAGAATAATTATTAAATAACATAAACGGGTCTGATACGATAAAGGCCACATCGGGGTCATCCACGGACTGCAGCCACTGTATCGGATCTTTATATGGCAGCAGGCAAAAACGAGTCAGATTCTTAAAGCCTATCACGCCCCTTGGAAAATGCATAATTCTTTCGTCTTCCACTTCCACAACATCAAACCTCGTGGTGTTGATTTTCATAGTTCCTCCAAATACAAATTCACTATCACGGTGTTCAAACACCCTTGTAAGTATATTATACAATAATTATTATTAATTTATCACGTTACAAGGTCAATTTGTTGTATTGTGCCCGGGGTTCCGTTTTCCTTCAAAAAAACTCCCGTCTCCTTAAGTTGTCCTTTTAGTTTATTTATCTCGTCTTTGTATGCGAAGTTCGTCGAGAGTGCTCCGAGGTTTATTGCCCCTATGCCTAAGTCCTTAAGCGAACTGAGGTTATCGCTGCCGGCGGAGTCCTTCGTCCACACGGACAGGGCGCTATATACGGGGTCTTTCTCGTCGACCCAGCCGTTAGAGTCAGAGTCATACTTTGCCAGCTCGGAAAATCCGTTTCCTGTTGCCGGGCCAAATAGTTCACTGCCATCGTTTATCTTCCCGTCCCCGTTTGAATCGAGGGCAAGGAACCCGCTCCCTGCTCCGGCGAAGTGGATGTTTTCGTTTTGCCCGTCTGAGTTGAGGTCAAAGGCAACTTTTGACTTAGACAGCTCCGCGGCGTTGCCGGCGAAATTCACTATAAGCGGGTCCTGGGTTACACCGTTGTCTGCCCTCAGGTTTATGTTGTTTTGTTGCATAAACTCACGGCTTAACGTCAGGCCAACAGAAAAATTTATCTCCTTGCCATCGGCTGTCTTGACCACCCCACCGGCCTTATAGGCCATGCTCTCTTGTTCGGTGTAGGTCTCTGTGGAACTGTAAGCAACCTCAACTGCTGTCTCGGTGGCGTCTTCGTTTTGCGTAGTGTCAGCGTTATGCCTTTGAGGCGCGGCAACTGTAGTAGTGTTGTCAAACTCTATGTTTTGAGCGGCTGTTATGTCTTTGATGGATTTAATATCTATTTTTCTGCCGGTTAACTTTTCTAATAACATTTTTACTATCAGTGTCTTTAAGTCGCCAGCCAGGGCGATGTCCTCGTCATCAGAAGAGGCAGGTTTAGATTTATCGGGCGCCTGGGCTGCGGCCTTCTTTGCTGGGGCGCTTAATACGACAGAATCCCTGGAGTTCCGTGAATTCATACTCGCCCTGGCATTAGCCGGGGCAGCGCCGGGGTCAGGCCTTCTCCTCCCTTTGCCTATACGCACAGTGAGTGTCTCTGTTTTTTCATACGCCTGTGTCTGTTTGTAGTTGGATGACATGTTTATGTTAGATTGCTCTACAATCATACGATTACCCCCTTAATAGATTTACCTGCCCTGATTAGTATTACCTTCGGTAAAATAGCGGTAAAACTTAAATTCCATGTTTTTGAAAGATATTATGGCATTTAATATGCAGTTTGCTGTATCATATAACTCCGATGATTGGATCACTCAGAGGAAAGATTTTGCGTAAAAAACCTGACATGGTCTTAGTCGAGGCAAACGGCGTCGGCTATGAGGTGCATGTCCCTATTAGTGTGCTTACCTCCATGCCGGACGAGGGCCGGGACGTGTTTTTATTTATCTATACGCATGTGCGTGAGGATATACTACAGCTGTATGGGTTTTTCAAGGAGGAGGAAAAGCTGATCTTTACAAAGGTACTGTCTGTCAGTGGTGTTGGGCCAAAGATTGCCCTTGCCGCACTCTCAGGCCTTTCAGCCGGGAAATTCGCCGCTGCCGTGAACTCCGACGACGTTGATACGCTTACGTCAATCCCCGGAATCGGTAAGAAGACCGCCTCCCGCATCGTCTTAGAACTCAAGGATAAACTCCCAGCCACTGCAACATTCGTCAACAGGGACTTCGAGGACGCGATGTCTGCCCTCCTCAACCTTGGCTACAAAAGGTCCGATGTCCTGCATGTTCTGGATACTCTTAACAAAAAGGGGGTTCGTGACATCGACTCCCTGCTGAAAGAATCTCTGAAATACTTATCCAAGACCGGCAAGTGAAAGAAGAACGGACGATTCAATCGCAACTAGTCTCAGAAGACATACAAAACGACTACACTCTAAGGCCGGGGAGCTTTCAGGAATTCATCGGGCAGGGTAGAATAAAGGAAAACCTGGCCATATTTATCGAAGCGGCAAGGCAGCGCAAGGAACCCCTTGACCATATACTATTTTGCGGCCCGCCCGGGCTTGGCAAGACCACCATTGCAAACATCATTGCAAACGAGCTAAACGTAAATATCAAGACCACCTCAGGGCCGGTACTTGAGAGGGCCGGAGACCTTGCGGCAATTTTAACCAATCTCTCGGACAACGACATCCTCTTCATAGACGAAATCCACCGTCTGCCTCGCATAGTCGAAGAGATAATGTACCCCGCAATGGAGGATTTTAAACTCGATATCCTCATCGGGCAGGGGCCAAGCGCAAGGACGCTCAAGCTGAACCTGCCCAGATTTACACTGATTGGTGCGACCACCAGAACAGGCCTGCTGACCTCACCGCTGAGGGACAGGTTCGGCGTCATCAACAGGCTTGAATACTATGCCCACCATGACCTCGTAACGATAATCAACCGTTCTGCCTCAATTATAAATGTGGAGATTATGGACGATGCCTCAATGGAAATCGCAAGGCGCTCACGCGGCACGCCACGAATAGCGAACAGGCTCCTAAAGCGCGTCCGCGACTTTGCCCAGGTGAAAAACAACGGCGTTGTCGACCTGAACATCGCCCAGATTGCCCTCACATCTCTAAACATCGACAACCTGGGGCTTGACGATATGGACAAAAAACTCCTCCTCACAATAATAGATAAATTTAACGGCGGCCCAGTAGGGGTTGAAACCCTCTCGGCCTCGGTAAGCGAAGACAAGGACACAATAGAGGATGTCTACGAACCATACCTGATGCAGGAGGGCCTGCTTGAGCGTACCCCCAGGGGGAGGCTCGCCACCCCCTTTGCTTATGAACATCTTGGCAAAACCGTCCCGCGGAGATTGTTTTAATAAAATGAAGACACTGCTTCACATATGCTGCGCAAACTGTGCCGTATTCCCCTTAGACATATTCAAAAAAAGGGGCATCGACGTAACCGGTTTCTGGTACAATCCGAATATCCACCCGCTTACCGAATATGCCCTGCGCCTTGATGCCGTCAAGCAGCTTGCCGCTGACGGAGAAAATCGCTTTGAGATAGATTACGACAATTACTACGGCCTGGAGGAGTTTATAGAAATCGCCGGAGGCAAGGGCAAAGACAGGTGCGCGGCCTGTTACCGGATGAGGCTCGGCCAGACTGCCAGGAGGGCCAAAGAGATGGGGTACGGCGCATTCTCTACGACATTGCTCTACAGTATTTATCAGAAATACGACATAGTCGTTGCAACGGCAACGGAGCTGGCAGCTCAATATTCTATAGACTTCTACGCGGAGGATTTCAGAAAGGGTTGGCATGAGGGCATTGCGATGTCAAAGAAGCTCTCACTATACAGGCAAAAATACTGTGGCTGCATATACTCCGAGATGGAGCGCTATGCGGGCAGGATGCAAAAGTCCGGTCTTAGGATTTAATAAAAGATAAAGGGTAACATTATGTTTAAACCGTCTATGGTAACAGTTATATTAATCGTTCTGATAAGTGTTAACGCGGCTGCGAAGTCCACTGATGACAATAAAATCGTGTTTCTTGGCGACAGCCTGATGTCCCATGCCGATTGGGCCGAGTTATTCTCAAATGGCAATATAAAAAACCGCGGCATCGGAGGCAGCACCGCACAGGACATATACAACCGTCTTGGGGATGTTATAAATGACGCCCCGAAAAAGGTCTTCATCATGGCCGGCACTAACGATATCCTCAGAGGAAAATCCCTTGAGCAATTTATCCTGACCTATAATAAAATATTAAAGATCCTGATAAAAAAACTCCCCAAAGCGGAAATATACGTTATGAGCATATTGCCACTGAATTTTGAGGGGGATAAGCCCTACAACAATATAGTAATCCTTGCAAACGTCAAAATAAAGCAAGCCGTCGATACGTATAATAAGCAGGATAAGATAAAGTTTCTGGACATACACGAGTCGTTCACCGGCCCAGGCACAATGAAGCTGAACCCCCTGTATACGTACGACGGCATACATCTGACGCCGCAGGGGTATTTGAACTGGAAACAGCAGATTATGCCATATGTGTATTAGTTATTTTGTCCGGCTTTCTTCTGGTGGAAACTCTGGCAGTGGCTTCCCGAGGCGCTAAAGACCTCCTGAGAGGGCATTACCTTGCTCTTAAAGCCCATGGACTTGCAGCCATAGGGAAAACTCCTGTCCCATGTGACATAAAAATGGCGGCATTTAAAGCAATCTATCCTTGTAGCCATAGTTAATCGTTGCCATACGAATATGATGTCGTCTAAGGCCATGTATTATAACATAAGGGGAGTGCAGGAGCGAATTCATTTGTTGAAATATCAGCAGCCGCGTTGGTACAATAATGTTTGTGCTATCATTGCCTATCCCTCCTGCTTTTTTGTGATATTTTATACCATCTGCAACCCTTAAAGCCCTGGGACCTGCTTTATTTCACTGCCCTATCTATGATAAATTAGTATATGCCGGATATTATTGTATCTAAATGGGGTATTGGAGATAAG
>PEAC01000169.1 GCA_002753305.1 Nitrospirae bacterium MYbin6 | reverse complement strand
ACAACGCTTGACGGAATTCAAAGGACCGTCCCTGCCGGTACTCTGCTGATATGTGACGCCGGTGGGCCGGTGGCCCTGGCAGGTGTAATGGGCGGGGAAGGCTCCGGTGTTACCGTGGACACTACGGATATATTTCTTGAGAGCGCATGGTTTGACCCCGGCTCGATTCGCACGACATCGAAGCTGGCAGCCCTGAGGTCAGAGTCATCGTTCAGGTTCGAAAGGACAACGGACATAGAAGGAGTTAGAGTGGCTGCATTGAGGGCTGCGTCGTTGATATCAGATCTATGCGGAGGGCGTGTTTCAGAGGTAATCGACAATTATCCGAGGCCATACAAGGCGCCAGGGATTGCTATGAGCGCGAAAAAGGTTCGCGACTTCTTAGGTGCGCAGATAGAAGACGTCGAAATTGAGGGTATACTCAAGCGCCTCGGTTTTAACATAGAAAGACAAGAAAATGATTATCTTGCCACCCCACCGTCTTTCAGAAGAGACATAGAGCTGGAGGCAGACCTGATTGAGGAGATAGCGCGCGTCTACGGCTATAATAATATACCTTCGGTGATGCCTGAGGTGTCCCTTGCCATAAATAAAGTAAGCGATAAACACAAGAACCTTGGGCAACTAAGAGACTTTCTATGTTACGCGGGGTTTACTGAGACCATAAATTATAGTTTTGCAGCGAAAGAGGACTTTGAGCTGTTCGACATCCCCACGGAGGATGAAAGAAGAAAGGCTGTTACGGTAATAAATCCCCTGCAAAGAGATTATGGCATATTGCGGACGTTTCTCTTGCCGGCACTGCTGAGAAACATGAAGTATAATATTGGCTTCGGCGCAAAGGAGGTCAACATTTACGAGACAGGCACGGTATTTTTTGATATGGGAAGTGGGTTTCCCAGAGAGAGGCACAAGCTTGCCGTGTTGTCATACTCAAGTGGCGGTAAAAAACTCTATCCTGAACCGGCTGCGCATTTTTTTAGCATTAAGGGTCTGCTTGAGTCCATTTTGACGAGATTCAGGTGTGTAAATTATGAGTCTAAACCATCGGTTGAGCTTTTCTTAGAGAATGGCCAAGCGGTGGATATATTTATTGCAAATGAGAAGGTTGGCTTTTTAGGGCAGCTCTCGGCTGAGACTGCAATGGGATTTGAAATAATAGACGACAAGCCTGACATAGCCGTCTTTGAGATATATATAGATAAAATAATTTCGGAAGTGAAAGATGAAAAAGACGCGGGGATTGGGCATAAAAAGATAGAACTCCTATATTCTACAAATTTGATGATTAAATACCCGTCGATTGAGCGTGATATGGCAATTGTAGTGGACGAAGCTTGTCAATCGGGCGATATAATCAATCTTATAAAAAGTGAGCACTTAGACCCTGAGCGGCTTATCGAATCTGTAGAGATATTCGACCAGTACAAGGGTAAAAACATCCCCGATGGAAAGAAGAGCCTTGCCTATCATATAGTTTACAGGTCGAAAGAGCGAACACTTCTGGACAGTGAAATCGAGACACTCTACACCGGTATAGTAAAATATGTAATAGACGAAACAGGCGCTACGCTAAGGGAATAAGGCCCTGGCCGACAATTGCAATGAAAATAGATTTGAGCAGTTTTTCAATAGTTGTACTTGCAAAGACACATAATCCGAGCATATTAAATCCGGATTTCCTGAAACTCAACGGAATCGTGGAGCAGAACCTCACGCCGTATGACGTGCTATGCACTCCGCCCGTGTCGCATGTGTTTTACAGAGAGTCCCTGTCGGTAATAGCCGAGTTCGAGAGGCTTCAGTTCATAGACGAAGACAGAGTGAGAATCCCCTATGACTCACCAATCCCGTATATTGCCATAAGGTATGTCGACACGGAGAAAAATGTGAAATACACGGCGTCGGGGATAAATTTTGTCGGGCACTATGTGTTTCCAACAAAGGAGCTTGCGACATATTTTATATCGAATACGTTTATTAAGGACGGGCCGTGGGGCGCGTTTAAAGGGGAGAGGCCGGAGGTCGGCATAAAATTTGCGTATAACTTAAACGATGTCCTCTGCAGCATAACGGTCGAACCGGCCGAGACCACCCCGCGGACAATAGTCCCTGAAGGCGGCCAAGGGCAATACGCCGACTGTTGTGGGGATGAACTCCAGCCGCACCAGCCGGTAATCCTTGTAAAGGCAAATTACCACCTTACGTCAAAAGAATCCGACACTAAGCGTATAAAGCTGTTCATAGCCAAGTGGTACAACTATTTCGAGGAGTTTCATAATTTCTTAGAGAGTGTTTTCCCTGAAGAATCCTCATAGTTGCCTGATTACAAACATAGGCTTATTCAATAAACATAGGTTTATTCAATAACAATGGCAAGCCATGGTAAGCCGAGGAATTTGTCCCATAAGATAATCGCATTGCTCCTGGCCGCGATTGCCGTAATTGCCTATAGCCCCGTTTTAAATAACGATTTCGTCAGTTACGACGATTATAAGTATACGGTTGACAATTCATACGTGAAGGGCGGCCTTAGCGTTGAGTCCGTTAAATGGGCCATAACGGCCGATTATTTCTCTAACTGGCACCCGCTTACGTGGATTTCCCACCTTGCCGATATCTCACTCTACGGACTTAACCCGATGGGGCATCACCTGAGCAGCCTGCTTATTCACGCGTTAAACACAGGGTTATTGTTTTATGTGCTTTATTTACTTGCCGGCGCTGGCACAAGGCTCTGGGAATGTGCCTTTGCCGCGGCGCTTTTTGCCGTCCATCCCCTGAATGTCGAGTCAGTGGCCTGGGTGGCGGAAAGGAAAAATGTCCTCTGTACGCTCTTTTGGCTTCTCTCGTTCTTAGCATACATCTACTATGTCAGACGCCAGACGCTTAGGAGATACTTAATGGTTTTATTATTGTTTTCTATGGCGCTGATGTCAAAACCTATGGCCGTAACCCTTCCCTTTACGCTCCTGCTCATTGATTACTGGCCGCTTGGGCGTTTCAACAAAGCGGGAAAATCCGCCGTTGCTAAATCTCCGGCGGCAGGGTTAATTGCTGAAAAAATCCCCTTTTTTCTCCTTTCGGTTGTATCCGCTGTTATAACCGTATACGCGCAAATGCACGAGGGTGCGATTGTCTCCTTTGAGACACTGCCGTTAGCCACGCGTATCGTAAACGCGGCAATGTCATATGCCGGTTATATCGAAAAACTATTCGTTCCTATACATTTGGCCGTGTTTTATCCATATATAGAGATAAAATCCCCGGTGGTTATCACGTTAAACGCCCTGATACTCGCGGGGACGTCCGTATTCGTTGTTTTAAAGAGAAAGACGGCTCCATATCTGTTAATAGGATGGCTTTGGTATCTGGGGACGCTTGTGCCGGTGATTCAAATCGTACAGGTTGGGGCAGCCCAGATGGCAGACCGCTACATGTACATTCCCGCAATCGGGCTGTTTATTATGATTTCGTGGGGCTGCGGCGATGTGCTGGCGGCCAGAATGCCATCTAAAAAAACTGCCGCGGCAGCCCTCGGCATTACGGCTGTCTTATTGCTGGCCGTAATGACGTTTAGGCAGTCTGGCTGCTGGAAGGACTCCTCATCCCTCTATAAACATGCCATTGAGGTGACAACGGCCAACTACCTGGCGCACAATAACTATGGCCAGGTGCTTATGAAGCATGGCATGTTTGACGAGGCCATAGGGCAATTCAAAAAAGGCCTCGATATTATGCCCGAAAACGTTGACCTAAACTACAACATGTGGCTGGCCCTCAAGGCAAAAGGTACCCCGGATGACAAGTACCTGCTCAACGCCTCTGCCCTATGGTTTAGGGGGGATACTGCTACCCTCTATAAAAATGCCGGCATCGGCTATATTGAGCAGAGAAATTACGAATACGCCGTGGGGTTTCTCCTAAAATCCCTGCTGATTAATAATAAAGACGCAGAGACATTCAACCACCTTGGAATGGCGTTACAGGGAAGGGGCCTGTTCAAAGAGGCCGCCATGAGTTTTGGCAAGGCCATAGGGCTCAACCCAAACAATCCCGCATTTCACTTTAATAAGGCGGTGGTGTTAAACAGGGCAGGGGATTTAAAGGCAGCGGTTGCCGAGCTAAA
>PEAC01000168.1 GCA_002753305.1 Nitrospirae bacterium MYbin6 | reverse complement strand
GGAAATGGGGCCCGCTGCTATTTTTTTTGAGTCTTTGCTCGGTGAAGGTGGTGGCGGCACTGCTAAAGGTATTTTTGACCTATTGAGAGGCAAGAAATGATTATTGACCGTGTTACTGGTGAAATTGTTTCACTTCCTGATGTTCGTGATGCGCGCTGCGCGCGCTATCGTGTAACGTTCGATCCTTCCGGCGAATCTATGACTCAACAGAATCATTGTGAAGCCGCTGATGTAAATAAGATCATTCAACGTTACGAAAGAACTGGTATACTTCCGCCTGCGCGTGAGAAACCTGTTTATGCAGATGTAACCGGTCTTCAAGGTGACTTCGCGCAACGTATCGACGAGAGTCGTTCTGTTATTGGCAAAGCGAAGGAGTTTGAGCGTGACTGGCATGCGAAGAAAGCGAAAGCATCCGCTGCGGATCAAGGCAGCGATGATGCTGGAAGCGTTGGCAAGGCTGCTTCGGGGGCCGAAAAGGCCCCGAAAGCCGCGCAGCCCAAAGGCGGAGAAGCCGCGAAAGCGGCGAGTGGCCCGGACTGAGGATCAGCCGGGACTTCCCCTAGACGGGGGTTCTGAGGGGGCTTGACGGCCCCCTTTTTTCCGGCTACCCTAGCCGATACCAGAAGGCACTTGATCTTTCTGGTTTTACTCCCCAAGATATGTACAGGAGGCTTTATGGCGAAGCGTGGTCGCGCAGGTAATGGCAGTTTCCGTCGGACCGCAAAGCGGACGAACCCGACCAATCACTACGTCCCGATGAGGGGCGGCATCCGTTTGTAACCCCCGAAAGGGGGTTTTTTCTTGGGAGTTTTTATGTCCTGTTTTTTCCCCATCGACGCCTGGAAGAGCCGGACGGTCAACGAATCGGGCAAGCGCTCGATAGTGTTCCGCCGCCTCGATGGCTATGATGACACTCACCTACAGGTGCCTTGTGGAAAGTGTGACGGCTGCCGAGCGGATCGCTCGCGCGAGTGGGCAATCCGAATTTTTCATGAGGCTTCACTGCATGAAAAGAATTGTTTTGTTACTTTTACGTATCGGCCTGAGTCGATTCCTGTCAACGCTGATGGCGTGCCAACATTGGATAAAAGTGCTCTGTCTTCCTTCTTTGTTAAAGCCCGTAGGATTTATCGCTTGCGGTATTTTGCGGTTGGTGAATATGGCGAGGCAACTCGGCGTCCGCACTACCATGCGATTATATTTGGACAGGACTTTTTGGAGGGGTCGTATCAGATAAACGATCAGCTTTATTCTCACCCCGTAATTGAGAAACTTTGGCCGCATGGTCATGTTTCTATTGGCGGAATGTCTATGTCTTCCGCCTGTTATGTTGCCGGATACGTGTTTAAGAAGATCGGTGACGAAGACACTTTTGCGATCATGTCACGTAGACCCGGCATTGGTCATGCTTGGCTTGACCGTTACTATGACGACTTAGCCGACTCCGGCGTCGTCTCTATTGATGGCAAAGAGTTACCTGTTCCTAAGCGTTACATGCAATGGCGCGAACAGGATTTCCAGTTGCTCAAAGAGCAACGTAAAGCGATGTTTGACCATCTATCTATTGATGAAGTTATTAAGCGCCGAGAGGCGCTACCTCACAGACAAGCTAACATGGCTTCTAAGTTATCTAATCGTAAGTCTAAGTTTTAGCAAGTTGTTATTTCTTTAATGATGATTCTTGTAATTTTGATTTTTTCAGATACTATTAGAACGCTCCTCTGTTAGCTATTGATGGGGGGGCAAGGGGGTTCTCCCCCAACTGCCGGCGAAGCTGGCAATTTGGATTTGTATTCTACGAAACTTCATCTTTATTTCCCCCTTTGAAGGGGGTGCGGGGGTTGTATGAAATATGTATTTCAGTTAGTTAAGAAGTCCGATGGTACTCGGACTATGCCTTTTGTTTTATCACGAGAGGACTTGGTTAATGAGATATCTTCTGTCTACCCGAATCAGTCTGAGCTTGATGACTTTTACGTCTTGGTCTTGGCTAATGTTCCTCCTGAGGGTGATCTGGTTTTTTCTCAGGAGGCGATGATGCTCGGTAGCTCGTTTCAGCGAGCGTTCCGGCGTGACCCCCCCCTTGAACAACCTGTTGTTAATACTGACTACAGGGATTGGTATGGGGGATTTCCACCAGACGAAGCTGGTGATAACCGTAGGAGTAGTGAAAATGAGTGAACGTTATTTTCAGCAACCTTCCGTGATGTCAGCTCAGCAACATTTTTCTCAAGTCCCTAGCGCTCAGATTGAGCGCTCACGTTTTGATCGCAGTCATGCGCACAAAACTACATTCGATGCCGGCAATCTTGTGCCGGTTTTTGTTGACGAAGTGCTTCCCGGTGATAGTTTCCATTTGAATGCAACGACATTCACCCGGCTTGCGACCCCGCTCAAGCCGATCATGGATAACATTTATCTCGATATGCACTTCTTTTTTGTTCCTTACCGTTTGGTCTGGGATAGCTGGCAAGCTTTCTGCGGCGAGCGCCGCAATCCCGACGATGACCCAAACGATTTGACTATGCCGCAGACGACAATTGATTTGGAGTTGATCAGCACTGATGATATTGCGGCTTACATGGGCATTCCTACTCGTGGCATTGATGCCACGATCTCTGTTTCTGCCCTTCCTTTCCGCGCTTATGCGCTTATCTATAACGAGTGGTATCGTGACCAGAATTTGACCAATTCTATGTCACTCTCCACCGGTGACGGCCCGGATACTTGGGCCGGTGTGAAATGCAAGGTACGCGCAAAGCGTCACGACTATTTCACTTCCTGTCTGCCTTGGCCGCAGAAGGGCGATCCGGTGGTTATTCCTCTGGGCGACTACGCGCCCGTTCTTGGTATTGGTTCGGATATTGGTGCCGGGTTCCCGGATACTAACGTAACCGTCAATGAGTCTGACGGCACCACTACTGTTTATCCGTTCTCTCGTTCTGACGCTGCCGGTGCTCCGGGCATGCGTATTCGTGGTACTGCTGCTTCCGGTATACCGGAAATTTTTGCAGATTTGCAGGCCGCCACTACTGTTACGATTAACGATCTCCGCTCTGCGTTTCAAATCCAGAAACTTCTGGAACGCGATGCGCGCGGCGGTACTCGTTACATCGAATTGATTCTTTCCCATTTCGGAGTTCGTTCAGATGATGCGCGGTTACAGCGTCCTGAGTATCTCGGTGGTGGTACTTCTCGGATTAATATCAATCCTATTGCTGCTACTGCTACCGTTGGCACTGTCCCTCAGGCTAACCTTGCCGGTGTTGGTACTGGCATTGCTCGTGCTGGCTTTTCCAAAAGCTTTACTGAGCACGGTATTATTATTGGCATTGCTTCTGCTCGTGCTGATTTGACTTACCAGCAAGGTATCGAGCGTTTCTGGTCGCGCAAGACCCGGTATGATCACTATTGGCCGGCTCTCGCCCATTTGGGCGAACAAGCGGTTTTGAACAAGGAAATCTACGTTCAGGGCACCGCTGCTGACGATCAAGTCTTCGGCTATCAAGAACGATATGCTGAATATCGTTACAAGCCGTCTCGTATTACCGGCCTCTTTAACTCAGAAGTTTCTACTTCGTTGGACGTTTGGCATCTTGCACAAGACTTCACGTCTTTGCCGTTGTTGAATGAATTGTTCATGAATGAAAATCCGCCTATTGACCGGATTATTGCAGTTCCGTCGGAACCGCATTTTCTGGCGGATTTTTGGTTTAGTTTGCAATGCGAACGCCCGATGCCTGTTTATGCTGTTCCGGGTCTTATTGACCACTTCTAAGGGGTCATCATGCCAATTCTAGAAAGCATTGGTTCATTTTTGGGGTCGGGCTTAGGCTCGACCGCTTCCTCTATTGGTTCTACGTTGTTTAATCGGCGTGCTGAGCGTAAGGAGCGCCAGCATCAGGAAGCTTGGGAAGCTTCACGTTATCAAACTGCCGCGAAAGATATGGAGGCGGCCGGTTTGAATCGTATATTGGCGCTCGGTAGTTCCGCTGGGTCTATCGCTCAAGCCGATGTTGGTGGTATGGATACTGCTGGTGCTCATGCTACTGGTGCTGAAACTGCTCGTAAGGCAAGTATGACCGCTCTTGAAAAAGAGTATTTGAACGAGCAGATTGATACTTTGTTAAATCAGCAACAGGGTATTAACGCTGCTGCTAAGCGCGATTTTGCTCAAGCGAAAGTGAATGAAGCGACTGAGCAAAGTATTCAGTTGGAGAATGAGCGCCGTAGAGTTATTTCCAAGATGTTCGAGGAAATGGGGCCCGCTGCTATTTTTTTTGAGTCTTTGCTCGGTGAAGGTGGTGGCGGCACTGCTAAAGGTATTTTTGACCTATTGAGAGGCAAGAAATGATTATTGACCGTGTTACTGGTG
>PEAC01000015.1 GCA_002753305.1 Nitrospirae bacterium MYbin6 | reverse complement strand
TGGCAGACATAATATCGGAAGGATTTTTACTAAAATATCTCTATTATTTATTTTAGATTCAAAAATGATAATTACATAGGTAACAGCAACGGATGGCAATACCCAAATTCCCTCCTCACGTGTAAACCAGACCATAACAAGCGCAATCCCTGCAAATAAAGCCCATTTATAATCTCTATAAATAATCAATCCGAACAGAGTTGAAAACAAAATTACTGTCTCTGGGATATAGATTCCTTCCCTTATAACAGACAGAAACTGTATCTGAATCGGAACAAAAACGTAAAATATAAATATAGCTACGAGTATGATATAATTTTTTATAAAATTAGATATTGTATATAGAAATACTAATCCTGCAAAAATGAATAAAAAGTGTTGAGTAACAAAGAGAGGCAATCCAAGTAAATAGTTAAACGCAATAAACAATGGATAAACCACTCCTCTGATAAGGGTAAGCTCATTGTAATGGCCGAGCCAATCTCCCGTTAAAATACTTGAGGCGAGGTTGATATAAAGAAAATCATCGTGAGCAGCAAATCCTGAGACAACCATAGGTATATTGGATACTAAAAATAGCTTAACTGCGGCAATTATTAATAATGTACAAAAAAAATATTTATTTTTCATCTATTTTTAGACATCTCTGCTTATCCTGAGAATATTCTCAATTATGGTGGCCACTTTTCCCATATTGTCTCATTATATCTTATTTCTATTACGAGCATAGATTATCATCTTTGTAAAGGGATTGATATATATATTCAGATCTCCAAGAAAAGGGAACACTTTTAAAAATATGCGCATCATAACGCCAATCAAAGGGATGGTGTGCATTATACGGCTGTTTAAATATTTCAATTCAAAAGAATGCCCGATACTTTTTACTTCCAATATATCAAAACCTTTTTTGATCAATATTTCCGACAAGTTCTTTCTTGAAAAGAAATATATATGCTCAGTTATCCTTCTGAAGTCCTCCAATCTCTTCCCCATAAGCTTGGACAGCCAGCTTCTTGAATCCATTGTGGAAATAACCAAAAGTCCATCCTTTTCAAGCAGCATGCCGATTCTGTCAAGAGTCTCGAAAGGATTCGGCATGTGCTCAATTACGTCAAACATGGTAATAATATTAACTTTTTCATTAGTTTTATTGAATTCATCAAAAGAAATAACCTTATAAGTATATCTTTTTCTAATATATTCAATAGCGTACGCATTGAATTCGACACCGGATACTGAATATCCCGTGTCATAGGCTGAATCCATAAAATGACCCAGCCCGCAGCCAAAATCCAAAAGCCGTTGATTATGTGCAACGGGATTGTATCTGTTTATAGTCTGGCATATTTTTTGGTATCCCTGCTGCTTGTTGATTCGCTCAGCCATATAATCAGAATAGCCATAAATAGCTGTTATATCAGAGGAAGTTAGTTTTTCATTATTATAATAGTTCTCGTTATATACAGATAATAAATTTTCCTGCGTCGGCATGGGATGAATCACCATCAATTCACATTTCGTGCATTGAAGGATTCGCTTATCGACAGAATGAAAAGCATATTTTACTTTTACGTGAGGAGAGCCGCAGTTTTTACATTCAAAATAATTTACCATTACATACCTCTTTTTCCAAATACTGCGAGAAGCGACAGCCCAAATGGAGGTTTATGAATTTTATCCTCTAAAAAACTTAATATTGGGAGGAAACGGTCAAACATACTCATTCCTTTGTAACTTATACGGATAGCCTTTCCAATCTTTGCAAAGATAAGCCATCCAAACCAACCAATCATATTAAAGTATGTGTTTTCTATTAGTTCAAGGTTAAGCACCTTTGCGTATTCTATAAATGTTTCTTGTGTATATCTTCTGTAATGCCCATACGCTTTATCTAAGCGTGAGAAGAGTACTTTTGAAGCAGGTACAATTAGTATAATCCGGCCATTATGAACAATAATCTCTGATAGGATTTTTAGACAGGCAAGATCTTGATTAATATGTTCAATTACATTTAATGCGATAACTGTATCAATTCTTTTCTTTGTCAGACTGTCAGCATATTGAGAAATAGTATCGAGATCACAATTGAGCAATTCTATGTCATCCCCGAAGTTGTTTTTCAAAAACTGACAGAATGAAACCTCTTTTTCAAGAGCGATAAGTATTTCTGGTTTTTTGCCGATGATGTTCTTTGTATGATTTCCGATTCCTGAACCAATTTCCAATACTCTTTTTCCAATATACTTGTCAATTTTTCTGAATTGCATTGATAAATAGTTATCAGACCTGGCTAAAATTCCCATATCACGCATTAACAGGCTACTTGTCGTATTCTCTCTAAGATTCATGGCTGCTATCATAACATACAGTAATATCCGTTGTCAACCTATCATCACCTTTGATTCACCATCAACATCAAGGGCATTCATGGGAAATCCATTTTCAATCGTATCCAACCATAACTCCATCTTGAGAAAACTGCATCAATTAATGTAAAGCTGTTATGTCTAAATACCGCTGTATAATGATACGTTACAAGCTTTTCCCATATTTATGATGGTGGATTTAGGTTATCTTACGAAAAATCTATACGAATGAGTAACGTTGCCTCAAGTAAAAACTATACGAAAAACACTTGACAATAAGGAGGCTGTTGCTTAGTATATAGATAGTAGAGGCATCCCTACTTCAACGGAATTTGGGACACCCTCTGACATTATGGCCCGGGTTTAAGCATAGCCAGAGGTTAAGATAGAGAGGTGCTAACGCAGTGATAAACATTAATAAGAGTACTTATATTGGCTTTGCCCCGCTCATAACATTTATTTTGCTGTTGAGTGTGTTAATTGCCTTTAATTTGTCAAGTCTTTCGGTTGAAATAGTGTTCGATTCGGAAATCGATGACACCGGACAGGTGTATTGGAGCGTTGGCGGTGAATTCGATGAAAACAGATCGACTAATTTCGCAATAAAAAGCGGCAGGCATAAATATACCGTACAAGTACCCAATGGCACTGTTAAATTAAGGATAGACCCTTCTTTAAACCCTGTTACTATCAAGGTTTGCGAAATATCTATGTACAAAATAATCAGGCTAAAACACTGGAGTCCTAAGAATAACTTTTTCAATTGGACTGCCGAAAACCAGCTTGAGAGTGTTACTATCGCCGATGGGTGCTTAAAAGGTCAGTCAACCGGCGTCGACCCGAAGCTCATAAACAAGAACTTTTCGCTCACTAAAAAATTAATATTCGTTAATGCAATAATTATTTTAGCTATGCTGATTGCTACCTTTACTATTAAGGCCATTTTAAGATACCTTGCAGTTCCTATCGGATATTTAGCTTCATCGATAAACAAAGGTTATACAGGAATCGTTAATTTCAAATATAAAATACCAAAAACCTTTTATATGGTTAAATCGGTAGTAAGCATCTTGTTAATAGTCTTAATAACGATTTGTATCTTAGAGGTATCGCTGCGTATATACGCAAAATATAAACCTACTTTCATTTTTCCGAGCAATAACCTTTTCAGCTTTCGCGGCCAACCGTATGCTCAGCATTATGACTATAATCTGAATTCGAAAGGTTTTAACGACGTGGAACATGATATTAAGAAACCAGCAGGAGTTGCCAGGATAATAACCATAGGGGATTCTTTTGTGTTCGGCGTCGTACCGTATAAATATAACTATTATACACTGCTGGAAAGTAAGCTTAATCGAAATGGTAAAAAATACGAAATCGTAAACATGGGAATCTCCAGTGCGGGGCCTAAGGAATACCTGACATTGCTGTCCTCCGAGGGGTTAGGGTATAATCCAGATATTGCTATTGTGAATATATTTTTAGGGAATGATTTACTGGACGCAATAAAAGAAGACGCACCTGCCGTAAGCAATTCATATGTGAGGTTGTATTTTAAGTTTGTTTATAAATTATTAATGCACTACAGAGGCAAAAAAGATTTTCTGCAATGCCTCTATTCCGATAGCCTGCCTACATTTGACGATCAAAAATATTATGAAATCGAAAGATACAGGAGTGTGATATTCTTAAAAGATAATAAATTACCGCCGAATTATATTCACACGACATACTACTATTTAGGAAAAATGAAACAACTGTGCGATGCTCGTAAAATAAGGCTGTTAGTAATATTAATTCCAGGCGAAATTCAAGTTAACAAAGAGCTTCAGAATACTGTCGCAAACATATATAATATAAAAGCGGATAGATTCGATTTCACGTTGCCTACAAGAATATTATCAAAATATCTTGATAATTCGTCAATCGAATATTATGATTTAACAAATGAATTTATTAATAAGGCTGTGAGCATCAATTTGTACAAGCCTAAAGACACCCATCTGAATTTAGCGGGGAATGAGTTTGCCGCGGAGTTGTTATTTAAATATTTAGTTCGTTAACCCGAAAGTTTACGGACAGACCTGAATTTCGATTTTAAACTCAGGAGAGATACTTTCATGTGAAAACACTCGAAATGATTGATGACATTCTCGGTGGTGAACATACTGTGAAGGAAAAATAGGGGTTGAGGTTGTTTCCATATAGCAGTATGGTTCGCTTTAATGGGAATGAACCCTGAATGGGTGGATGAAATCTGAAGGGCTGTGGAAATTTTATGATTTTCATGTTGGTAGTCTCAATATGTAAAACATCTGTAACATCTCCATGCGTATACTGTTTATAATACAGGATAATGGTAAAATGGTTAAAGATGTTCAATTTTGTCATTTGAATGACAGAATTTGTCGGCTATAACGATGTACCATAAGAATGAGTACCATGTCACAGCAGCAAAAGGGGGGCATACCATGATATATTCTCAAACTAGCAATGACGCAATTCTACACGATTTTAGAATCATACACGCCTATCATAGTGGTTCTTTATGATTGAAAAGAAACTAGTTGATATAGCCATACTCGTATACCGTAAACAAATAAAGGGACTGCATTGTGAAAAAGCCGAACTGACCTCTGGCCAGTGAGTCGACACGCTTTATGCTCACTTTGACATCGCTCATCTTCCCGCCAATTTTTTTATACTCATCAAGGTATTTCCTGGCCGCCTCTATGTCCACGTATTTCAGAGACTGCTTGTAATAGTACAGAGCCGTCCCTCTTGACGTAGGCAGCACTGCCGGTTTCTCTTCACCCATTTTCTCAAGGTAGTCTCTCGTCATCTTTATGGTGTCATAATATGCCGATTCTCCGGAGTCGGTCGTATATGTGAGCAGCCCCGCTAAATCATTCATTAACTTCCCCGTAACGTCCCCTCCACGCTTCGGCTTTCCCGCTGCCCAATCATAATATGTCATCCATTATTGATTTTATGAGACCAGTGGATTATTTAAGGGTAACCCTGACAATGTCAGAAAACTAAGGCAGGAAAAACTATATGCAGCTAAAAAAGGAGGACAGAAGAAAACAGAAAATTTAATCTCTCGTTAAAGGTTATATCCACTGCTTATTTCAATGCCATTAAATGTTCCGTTTGAAATAGGCAAGGCATCCAGTTTTTGGGGAGTATTACACCTGAGCAATTATGATATAATAGAGGCTGAAATGCTTGTGCCCGGGTTGATTAGAAAATATGTGGAGAGATTCCCTAAAGCGTTGCGTGGGGCAATAATTGGCCTCTGTGCCGGGGTGTTGGCCCTGATTCTCGGGATGTTTCAGTTCGCGGTTGACCTTGAGCTATACACCGTCGATTTGCGATACAAAAACCGCCCGCCAATTAAGACACTCCCCGAATTAGGTTATATCGACTTCGGCGATTCTTCGCTTCAGCTCTTCGGGCAGTGGCCATGGACGCGCCTCAGGCATGTTGTTCTCGTTAAGACCCTTAATTTTTATAATGCCAGGCAGGCAGGCTACGATGTCTTCTTTATAGAAAGAGAAAACACGGCCTTTTATCCATCTGTTATTACAAAATTTTTCTCAACCCCCAGCCCATCGGCCAACAACACCGACGCATTCCTCCGCATCCTTGATGATTCCTTCAGAAACTATGACGAGGAATTCGCCGAGGCCATGAGCAAATATGGTAATATCTACCTTAGCTACTTCACCATAAGGGCAAAAAAAGATGAAGGCCAGGACGCCTCCTCTGCCGTCACAACACAAACCACAGAAACAATACAGTCCGAGGCCCTTACCCTCCTTGAAAAGACATTTCTGCCCATCCCAGCCACTATTGACCCCGCTGGCCTATTCGCCGACATCCGCATTGACCCCCCACTTGAGGAGTTCATCTCCTCGGCAAAGGGCGTCGGCTTTGCACAACCCGTCCTCGACAGCGACTCCATTGTGAGAAACTATACCCTCCTGCGCCGCTACAACGACAATATGACATACTCTATTATCATCAGGATGCTCTCTGACACCCTGGACTTTAAACCCTCTGAGATGGAAGTCGCCCCAGGTGAGTATCTCACTCTTAAAAATGCCCTGCCATACGGTTCAACTAACCGCCAGGACATTAAAATCCCCATAGACGCCCACTGCCAGATGCTCCTGAACTGGGCCGGCCCGTTTCATAACACCTACACACACATCCCTTATGACCTCATCTCTCACTACTATGCAGTCATACGGGCTAAACAAATCGCCTCCACATACAACGGTAACAGCTACACAGTGTTATATAACGATATTTACTTGGATTTAATGGAAGACAACCTCGTCTCAGAGGCCAACGCTAAAGGTATCGCCTCAGATATTGCCACCGCGCTCTTCGTCTCGAAATATCTCGATAAGGGTGTGGATAAAACGGAAATCTACAGCAGATTACAGCCATATGCCAGTGGTGATACTATTGAGCAAGTCTATAGCGTGGTTGCAGCCGCTTTCCAAATCGCACTGCTGCTGGAGAAAGGCCATACCATAAACGACGCCTCCTTTAGCGCTAAATTTCACAACAACGCCTTTGCCCCGCAGATTGACGAGGCCTTGAAAAACATGAAGTGGTTTTACGCTAAAGGCCGCATCAGGGACGCCTACCCATATTATTTTCCTGGTGCCGCAACAGTGGCCAAACAGGGCCGGCGCAAGGCCTTTTCCCCCGTAGATATGGAAAACATGATTTTTATGATTGGCCTGACCGGGACAAACACGATGGACTTAAACCCTACCCCCTATGAGCCATCCGCCCCTATGGTCTCTTTCCACCTCAACGCCATCAACTCCATACTAACAGGGCAGTTCCTGGATACAGCGCCGGCCTCCTTCAACCGCGCCATTACTCTGGTACTGTCCGTGATGGTTGCCGCAGTGGGAATCATGTCCGGCGTTATTGTATCCTTTGCGCTGGCGGCAACGGTTGCAGCCGCTTACACGTTTTCAACATACAAGCTCTGGAGCCTTAAGGGTTACCGGATAGACCTGGTGCTTCCGCTTATGGGCATAGCGCTGGCCTACATATCAGTCCTTGTTATCCAGTTCGTAAGGGTGTTTTTAGAACGTCGAAAGGTAAGGTCAATATTTGCTAAAATGGTGTCGCCCGCACTGCTAAAGGTAATGGAGGAAAAACCCGGCAGCTTCTCCCTGACCGGAGAGCGCAAGGGCGCGGCAGTGTTTTTCTCCGCCCTCAATGGCATGAACGAGGCCATCGGGAAGGTATCCCCAAATGAGCTGCCAGGCCTCCTCAGCATTTACCTCTCCCCCAGTAGTGAGATTATCATGAACTATGGCGGCTATATAGATAAATACGAGGGGCACGTCATCATGGCAGACTTCGGCGTCCCGATAGAGGACGAATTGTGCGCAACCAGGTGCGCATTCTCCGCAATCGAGCAAAGGCTCGACATTGAGGCCTTCAGGTTCTACGCGGAGACTGCGTACGGGCTTAGCGTAAGCGTGGCCATGGGGTTTAACTATGGTTATGTCTCAGCCGGGAATATGGGCTCCGAGGAGAAGTTTCAGTATACCGTCATGGGCGACCCCGTAAATGTGGCCGCCAGATTTATGGCCGCTAATTTTATCTATAACTCCGATTATGCACTCACAGGAGAGGATACCGCACCGGTTATCTCAGACAGCGTACACCTGCGCCTGCTCGATAAACTCCTCTTAAAGGGAAAGGCCAACCCGACAACCATTTACGAGTGCATCGGCTGGAGGCCTGAGGCATACCTGAGGCTCCACGCAGAGAAACCCGTGCCTCAACATCTCAAAGACCTCTGGATAAAATCCCCCACAGGTAAAATATTCGGCTACCTGCAACTATGGGAAAAGATTTACAAAAAGACCTCCCACCCGCTGGCTCAAATGATTCAAACTTTCTTTGCCGAATCCATCCCGATTGTCGAGCCGCTTCTCATAAATGAATGGAAAAAGGAGGCCATCACCATCTACACATCCATCGGAGCGTTAAAGAATAAACTAAAGGCAACGCTTGGGTATGATTTCTCAGCCAATAATGCCGGAGAGCCAGATTCCTCTGCCAACCTCCCTGATTTATTAAGCCTAAGAGTTGATGAAACTAAAAGGGTAGCGCGTATGCTGGAGGACACCGTGGTGAAAAAGGCGATAGGTGGGGCGGCAGTAGAGGAGCTGGCCTCTGAGGCCGCGGCACTCCTGAATAAGTGTGAGATATTCCTGTCCCGCCTGCGGAAGGAGCACACCGGCAATGAGCACATCATCAGGTGTACCGATGCCTTAGCAGGCATTATCCCTGAGAATGAGGCCGCACAAGAAGAGCAGTTAAACGCCCTTATTGCCGATGGGCAAAGCCGCTATAAAGCGCGGGCCGCGGATTTCTATAAACAAGTCTCAGCTAAACACGGCCCGTGGCATGAGATGATGGCCCTGGCAGGGGCACCCACGAAGGACGACCTCACAGCCAGTGTACACTTCGGGGAGGCCCTGAAACTCTACTGGGAACGCCGCTGGGACAGCGCCACTGAGGAATTTAAAAAGGTGCTCCAGATAATACCGCACGACTCACCGGCACAGTCTTTCATTGGCCGGATAAAATCCTATAAGGAATCGCCGCCCGCAGACTCATGGCAGGGCGAATTCGTACAGACTAAAAAATGACAGCTCAATATATTGCTGAATTAATAAAAGGAAAGGCATTTAAAACACTCGCAGCCGTCCTTGCCATAGGGACTGCCGTATCGCTTGCGGCGGCCTTGCTTGGGATGCTTGAGACGTTTGACAGGCTTGAGGACACAGCCCTTGTTGTGTCGTTCTTAAAAAGGCCCCCTCTGCAACTGGACCCTGCCATTACAAGCATTGACATTGACGACGAGGCACTGAAAACTCTGGGGCGCTGGCCATGGCCGCATGAGAGGCATGAATCACTTATCAGATTGTTGAAACTCTACCAAAGCCGCGCAATTATATTCACGGACATCGACATGCCCAAGGCCGCGCACAACTCAATGGAAGAAAAGGCCGCCTGGGATCTGAAAGAAATTATTAAAGACTCATACCTCAGCGGCGGCGCCGCTAAAACCATGCCATACCTGGACAACGGCGACGGCAGCTTCTACAAGACACTCAAAGACTACGGATGGGCCTTTTACACGATAAAAATCACAGTGCCAAACCTCAACGGCCACATAATCTCCAATCCCAAACTGGCCGAAAGCCACTTCGCATCCCTTACAGAGGAACAACGGCTGCTGCTTCAGTCGTTGAAAGAGAAAATAGCCATCCCCGGCCACTCACATAAAATCCCCTCGGCAGCCGAGATTTCCCTTCCATCGAAGGATATTGTCGAAGCAATCAAAGGGGGCGGCTTTAACACCATTGTCATGGATAAAGAGGGAATCGTATTAAGATATCCACTGATTACACGCTACAATAATACGCTCTATCTGTCGTTAGCCCTGGATGCGGCCATAAAACTGTTAAACGCAGATAACGTTACTGTTACACCTGGCAAGAGCGTCGAAATTGAGCACTCCGTGGGCCGAATCAGTATACCAATTGACAAAGACGGCCAGACGCCGGTAAACTGGGCGGGCAGCTACAAAGACACGTTTCCCCGGATTCCCTACGGCATTGCCGCCTCAATGATCTTATTTCAGGAGGCCAAAAACGAACTGAGAAAATATGGCCTCAGAAAAATGCCCGACACAGTCATTGCGCAAAGGCAACTGATAAATGACCTCAAAAAACACCGTTACGCCTCCAACGACCAAATCACACATACCGCAGACTCAATATATATTGCCACACTTCTGGAGGCTCAACTAAACTCCGGCAAGTTGTCCGTCAAAGAGGCGCTAAAAGCCATTGGCATAACAGACGGCACCAGACTATGGATACAGATTGGCAATCAAATCAGGTTCAACAACTATCTGCTTTTAAAATATGACGAAGACGGAAAGATGCCCCTCTATGAAGACGCCGTAACGGCTCTGGGATATTCGCCGGATGAGGCCGAAGATGCAGCGCTCAAAGACTCCTATGCTCTGGTTATATTTCACCTTGAGACAGAAACAATACCATTGGTAAGGCCACTCTATTTTGGCAAATGGGAGATAACCCAGGATGGCAGGGCCAGGCGTATATCTCCGCTGGATCTAAAGGACAAGATAGTCTTCTACGGACTAACGTCAACCGGGCTGACCTCACAAAACCCTACCCCGTTTATGAAGAGGCACCCGATGCTGGACCTGCCCATAAACGTGCTGAACTCCATATTGGCGGGAAAATTCCTCCATGAACTTTCCCCCGCCACAGGCTACCTGATTACGTTTGCCCTTGCGTATTTTATCGTATTAATTGTGCTCATGGCGGCCCCCGTAAGGAGTGGTGCGGCAGCTGTTTTGGCTGTGGCTGCCTACTTCGCGCTTTCGTGGTATCTGTTCAGGTCGCGGGGGATTATAATGCCTGTTTCACAGCCGCTGTTTGCCATAGGCGGTGCATATCTTGGCAGCGGCCTCTACAGGTATTTTCAGGAGCGCAAGGAGCGCGGCAGGGTAAGGCGCATGTTTTCCACGATGGTATCGCCAGACGTATTAAAGCTCCTGGAGAAAACCTCCGGCACGCTGAACCTCGGAGGAGAACGAAGGGAGGCCACAATGTTTTCGTCGGATGTCTCGGGCTTTACGGCCATATCGGAGGGCGTTACCTCAAGGGAACTGGCAGACATACTAAACGTCTATCTTACGCCCATGAGCAACATTATAATGTGCTACGACGGCTATGTCGACAAGTACGAGGGGGACGCGATAAAGGCGGACTTCGGCGTGCCGTTAAGTGACCCGGGGCACGCGTGGAAGGCTTGTTGGGCGGCACTCTACCAGCAGGAGGAACTACTGGCCGTCCAGCGCATGATACTCCTGCGGTATGGGGTAAAGATAACCGCCCGAATGGGGATAAATACCGGGGTGGTACTGGCAGGCAATATGGGCTCAGACCGGCACATCCAATACACGGCCATGGGACCTGCGGCCGCAGTTGCCGAGGAACTTGAGCCGGCCAACAAACTCTTCGACACATGGATTATGATCGGACACGATACATATGAAAAGGCTAAAGACTATATCTACGCAAGACACCTTGGGCAGCTCAGGACACACCACGGCACGGAGTCCGTCTATGAACTTGCCGGCTGGAACAGCGAACAGTACCTCTCCTACTGGGAACACAGGCCCATACCCGAGTTGATAATTAAATCACTTAAGAGACTGAGGCCAGAGAAAATCCTGGGTTATAACTATTATCTCAAAAATAAACCCCTGCCAGACCTGCCCATTCTCACTAAGATGCGCGGGATATTTTCCGAACTGGCAGAGTTGTCAATCCAGTATATGCAGATACAGGATACTATAAACCTCATCCTGACAGAGCATAATATCGACGAGCTGATAAGGGCACTAAAACCATACGAAGCCATCTATGAAAAAGAAGAAACTCCGGAAAAAATTCGTAACGAGCTGCAAGGGCTTCGCAGCGCAATATCAAATGAAACCATCCCCTACAAGGCAGCACTCCTTGGCTGGCAAATAGACCTGAAACAACTATATGCACAGATTACCACGCTGGCCGGAAAAGTCGATAAGGCGGCCTACGAACACTTCTATGACATGTCAGACAAACTCGAAAAAGGCATTGAGAGTATAAATAAAAGGATAAACTACACGGCAGCGGGTGATACAACTGCCGAGGCCCTTTCTGAAAACCTCAAGGCCCTGTTGTTGATAGAAGACCTGAAAGGCACCCAAAACGTGGACAAACTCACACACCAATGTTTGTCAATAGAAAGGGTAATAAGCGTGAGGTTAAACAAGTTCGCGGAGTGGCTCAGGAAAGACCCGCGGCAGTACCACCGCCTGATTGCCGATATGTGTACGGTAAGCAAGGGTCGCATCGACATGTTCGGGACATTTGACAAGGGACTGCAACTGTTCAGAAAACGCCAATGGGACGGTGCCCTCGACACCTTCAGGCAATGCCTGGCAAGTGTGCCCAATGACGGGCCAAGCAAGACATACATAGCGGAGATTGAACGGCTGATGGAAAACCCTCCCAAAGAAGACTGGACAGGCGCATGGGAAAGCGGTTAGGATTTATGTAAAAAAATACTTGAATAAATGATTTCAACCCTGTATAATAGCCAAATTGGGACCTGATACTTGCTGTTATACAGACACAAAGCGGCAGACACACTAACAGAGCATAGAGGCAGACACATAAACGGCAATAATAATACTATGGTTTGTGAGGAGTAAACAGATGATAAAACGAATATTCGAGGTAGTCATTCCCGACTATAAATACTGGAAGCAAAACGTGAAGTGCCAGACGGGCTGCCCCGTGGGCACGGACTCCAGAGGATACGTTAAGGCAATCGCCGACGGAGACTACGAAAAGGCATATTGGATAGCAAGGACACCTAATCCTCTTGCCTCCATATGTGGCAGGATATGCGCGGCCCCATGTGAGCTGGCTTGCAGGAGAAAGGGTATCGACGCCTCCGTGTCGATAAGGGCGCTAAAGAGATTCGTTACTGAGAAATACGGCGCAGAGATATATAATAATACTACCAAAGAGGATTTCGCAGAAAAAGTCAGAGAACACCTCAGCGTAAAAGGCATGGGAATAATGGGTATAGCCGGAGACACATCCAAGCCCATATCAATAATAGGGGCTGGCCCGGCCGGGCTTGCCTGTGCCCACGACCTTGCCCTGATGGGATATAAGCCGGTCATATACGAAATGGAGAAAGTGGCAGGTGGAATGTGTGTCGTCGGCATCCCGCCCTACAGGCTCTCCAGAGAGATACTCCAGGCGGAGATAGACGCGATTATGGCCTTAGGGGTAGAGATAAAACTTGGCGTGCAGGTGGGAAAAGATGTCGCCCTGAAGGACCTCTATGACAACTCCCTGGCAGTACTTATCTCTGTGGGTGCGAAAAAATCGAGAATGCTTCCCATGGACGGTGCTAACGGCAGCGGAGTAATTGGGGGCGTGGATTTTCTCAGGGACGTATTTTCCGGTGGCAATGAAGTCAAAATAGGCCCGACTGTAGTGGTGATTGGCGGGGGTAATGTCGCCTATGACGTTGCAAGGACCTCCGTAAGGCAACCGGGCGTTCAGTCAGTCTCCCTGGTGTGTATTGAGGAGTTCGAGCAGATGCTCGCCGACAAGATAGAGATAGAAGAGGCAGAGGAAGAGGGTGTAGAAAGAATAAACAGCTACGGGCCTCATAAAATCAACCTGGACGGCAATAACCGTGTCGTCTCAATAACATTCAAGCGCTGTATATCATTATTTGACGGGGAGGGCAGATTCAACCCCAGATATGACGAATCGGACATGCTGACACTGCCGGCCAATACGGTAATGTTTGCAATAGGCCAGGCCTATGACTTGTCCTTCCTCACGGATACCGGACTGGACATAAAATTAACGGACAGGGGCATGATAAGCGTCGGGCCGGACAAGGTGACAACGCCGCTTAAAGGGCTTTTCGTGGCCGGAGACCTGGCATACGGCCCAAAACTCGTCATAGACGCCGTGGCAAGCGGCAAGAAGGCCGCCGTTGCGATTCACGAGTACATAAGCGGCCAATCCCTGGAATTAAAGATAACCGAGTTGCACGCCGAATACTTCAGCGGCGAGGTATTGGATAACAAGGTGGACCATCCGTATGATTTCGAGAAAATAGAGAGGTGCCACGTACCGGCGGCGCCGCCAGAGGATAGGCTCAAATCCATAAACACCCTCGTTGAGAACAGTTTCGACAAGGACTCAGCCGAGGAGCAGGGCAGCAGATGCCTTAACTGTGCGGTAAACACGATCTTCAACGGAGACCGTTGCATTCTCTGCGGAGGATGCGCGGACGTTTGCCCTGAGTACTGCCTGAGGTTGGTGAGCTTGGATAAAATCAAAGGAGATGAGGAACTAACTGAGCTGTATATAAACCGCTACGGCCACATCCCGGAGGGGTCTGACTCTGCGATAATAAAAGATGAGGACAGGTGCATCCGGTGCGGATTCTGTGCGCAAAGATGCCCGGTTGACGCCATAACCATGGAAAGATTTATATTCAAGGAGGTGTATGAAAGTGAAGAATGAAACACAGGACAAGGAAGGAGGAGTCTCAAGACGGGATTTTCTGGCTCTTTCGGCCTTCGCAACGGCTATACTGGCAGGTCTTGGCATAATGGCCGGTGTTTTCAGGTTTTTTAAATCTGATGCCAAATACGAGGAATCGCGCAGTTTCAAGATAGGCAAGCCCGAGAACTTCCCCGTGGGCACGGCCACTAAACTTGCCGATAAGAAGATCTTCGTATTTTCGGACGACAACGGGATATTTGCCATATCGTGTGTATGCACTCACCTGGGGTGTCTGGTGTATGAAACAGAGACAGGATTTCAGTGTCCATGCCACGGCTCGAAGTTCAACATGGCTGGCAAGGTGGTTGGTGGGCCGGCGCCAAGAGGTTTGCCGTGGTTTGAGATAACACAAGACATAGACGGCAGTCTTGTCGTAGATACGGCGCGTGAAGTACCTGCCGGAACAAAAAATAGATATAGTTGATAAGAGAGGGATGATATAATGAACGAAACCGATCAAACGGGACTTTCAAAATTCGCAGGCAACGTTAAGGGTCTTGCCAATACCTTCATCGGCTCCGTTTTCAGAAACGGAAAGCCCACGTCGGACAAGACGAGGGCCTCGGCAGTATTCAATAACTTTTTTCTCCACATCCAGGGGGTCAAGACACACATAAACACGTTGCGGCCTTCATACACCCTGGGGTTGGGGCTTATTACGTTTTTCCTGTTAGTAATAGTAGTGGCGTCAGGCGTTTTCCTCATGGTGTACTATAATCCTTCGGTAGAGAACGCGTACCAGTCAGTGAAAAATATAAACCAGGTAGTGTTTGCCGGCAAGGTATCAAGAAATGTCCACAAGTGGGCCGGCGAGGGAATGATTGTCTTTTTGTTTCTGCACATGGCGAGGGTGTTTTTTACCGGTTCATATAAGGCCGGAAGGGAGTTTAACTGGGTAGTAGGGATAGTGCTGCTGGTACTGACATTTGCGCTGAACCTCTCAGGGTATCTCCTGCCGTGGGATCAACTATCGTACTGGGCCTTGGTTATCGTAGCAAACATCATGCAGTCACCGAAAGAGCTGACCGACTCTTTGGGGTTGACCAAGTACTTTGACGTAGGCACATATACCGGCAACTTATTTCTTGGCGGGTCAATACCGACCAAAGAATCCCTTAACAGGGTTTACCTGTTTCATGTCATGGTGCTTCCGATGGTGATATACGTGGTCGTTGGGCTTCATTTCTGGCGGATAAGAAAAGACGGCGGAATGACGAAGCCAGACTTATTCAACACCAAAGCCAGCGATATGGGCATCATGGTACAGCCGAAAAAAAGTGGAGGGATATTCCCGACTCACAAGACCTACGGCCTGATGGAACTGGCGCGCGGTAAGACCCCCGCGGTTGACAAGGATGTCGAGAATACGGTCATGAGCTGGCCGAATCTGTTGATAGCAGAGCTGGCAGTGTTAATGTTTACGTTAGCCGGTACGCTGATATATTCCTATTATATGGATGCGCCGCTGAAGGAGTTTGCAAATCCGCTGATACCGGAAAATCCCGCAAAGGCCCCGTGGTATTTTCTTGGGCTTCAGGAGCTGTTGTCCTACTCGGCCTTTATGGGAGGCACTGGCCTTCCCGGACTGGCGCTGTTAGGGCTGGCGCTGATTCCTTATCTCGACAGAGAACAGGATAATGTGGGGGTGTGGTTTACCAGCAAGATGGGAAAGCGGATTGCGTTAGAGTCGATGGTAATCAGCATTATAGTTATAATAGCGATGTTGGCCTTTGCGGTGAATTTCGGCTGGCTGAGGAATTGGTTCCCCGAAATACCTCAGTTGGTGATTACGTTTGTTAATCCCGGGACCATATGGGTTGGCTTTATGATGCTGTGGTCGTTATGTACCATACGGAGAACCGGCTCGACCAGAATGGGCGCAATGGCGCTGTTTGTGATGTTTTTGGTAAGTTACCTGATTCTCACATACTTTGCCACGGATATGAGAGGTCCAAACTGGGATTTTTACTGGTCAAAGAGCCAGTGGCCGATCCACTGATGGTGGATAGAACCGGAAAAGACATGAAATCGAACAAAATACGAGACGAGGTAGAAAATGTACAGTAGATTTTATTTATCCGTATTATTGATATCCGGGTTGCTTGTCCTGGCATACTTAGGATTTACGGCATATGACAGTTTTATGCCCGAGTGGATGTCTTATCAGTTTGAGTACAGGGATTACCTTACAAAAAACGCTAAGGACGATGCGGCAAAGAAATTGGCTAGGGCGTTGCCCCTGGAGTTCACTCAGGTCTACCTTGGCGAAATGAATAAGGTTGACCGCTGTACGAACTGCCATATGGGTGTGGAAAACCCGCTTATGGAAAATACCAGGTTGCCGTACAAGAAACACAGCGGCAACTACTTAGTGAACCATCCTGTGGATAAGTTTGGGTGTACCGTTTGCCACGAAGGGCAAGGCAGCGCCACAAACACCAAAGAGGCACATGGCAAAGGGCATGACACACACTGGGACACCCCAATATTGCCGCTGGCCTATGTACAAAGCTCCTGCGCCCAGTGCCACGACACAAACATGTTGAGCAAAAGCGGCGGTGATAAGGTGGCAAAAGGCGAGGCGCTCTTCATGGAAAAAGGCTGTAAGGGCTGCCATAAGCTAAAAGGTGTAGGTGGAGACCTGGGCAAACCGCTGGATAAAGTAGGACGCCAGCCGATAGCCTACTTCACGATGAAGCACATCGTTGGAGAACATACGGTGTTTAACTGGTTAAAGCAGCACTTTGACGACCCACGCGCGATAGCCCCGGATAGTGCCATGAAGGTAAAACTGGGAGAGGGTGAGGCCGACCTGTTGACAACCTATATGCTGACACTAAGGCCGGACGAGAAGCCAAAGAGTTACAGGCGCATAAACTTTAACGAGCCTCCTGTGCAAAATGGCGAGACGCTCTATAAATCTTACTGCTCCGCGTGCCACGGCGATGGCAAGAAAAGTTTATACGACGAGGTATTTAAGCGCACAGTACCGGCTATAATGAATCCTTCGTTATTGAAGGTAATGGACGACACCAACCTCGACAAGATATTAAAGGAAGGCAGAACGGGCACTCAGATGACTGCGTGGAAAAAGACTGCAGCCGGGCTTACCGATGAACAGATCAAGGAAATCGTAACGTATATGGCGGCCAACAGACCGGCTGATAGGCCTGAGCCGTTCAGACTTGCCGAATTTAAAGGCGACCTGAGCCACGGCAAAGAGGTCTACGACTTGCGCTGTGCTGTGTGTCACGGCACAAACGGCAAGGGTGGCGAAGATATGCTTGGAGTCAGTCTGCGCTCTAAGGTGGTTCAAAAGATGATAGACCCTGAGGTGCTAGCCATAACGGTTCGCGATGGAAGGGCTGATACGCCGATGCCGGCCTTTGGTTCAGATCCATTCGGTATGAGCAAGCAGGACATTGCCGATGTCGTTGCCTATATAAAGGACTTTCAAAGCGGCGGCGGCAAGTAGGACTTAGGACGATGGAAAAACGGGGGATTGCCCGGATAATAGATGTTAAATGCGAGGTAGGAATTTATGAAGAAGCTTAAATATATGGTAACGGCAGTGGTAAGTGTTTTTTTGCTGAGCGCGGGGATACACTCCGAGCTTAGGGCAGAGAACAAGGGACAAGTAAATAAGGGCGAACAGATCTACAATACCCGCTGCATGGTATGCCACGGCAAGAAGGGAGACGGCGAGGGGCCAGCAGGTGTATTGAAGAAGGAGGAGGCCGGCGGCCGTGTCCTCGAAATCCGTCCAAGGGACTTTACACTAGGACTTTACAGATTTCGCACGACTGCCACGGGATGCCTTCCTACGGACGAAGACCTGACCACTACGATATACAACGGGATTCCGAGGTCGTTTATGCCTCCTTTGAAAGAAATGCATTTCGATGATAAGGTTGCCGTGATGGAGTATATCAAGACCTTCTCCAGCAGATTTAAGGATGACCCGCCCTGTAATCCCATAGCGATAAAGAAGCCCAACTGGGTAGGCTCCGAGGCCTCTGTTAACAAGGGCAAGGTAATCTATAAGGACATGAAGTGCTGGGAGTGCCACGGCGATACTGGCAAAGGCGACGGCTCTAAGTCCAACGAAATCAAGGATGACTGGGGATTTCAGATCCTGCCGTTTAACTTCCAGACCGGTGAGCTGAAAAAAGGCTCGTCGCCGGAGAATATCTACATGACCTTTACAAGCGGCCTCGACGGCACAGGGATGCCCTCATATGAAGATACCCTTAAGGAAGATGACAGATGGCATCTGGTTTCATACACCCTTAAGCTGATGGGCAAACTGGATAAAGGCAAAAAAGTCCACTGAGGAACCATAATAGACAGCGAACAGGTTAGCAAAGAAAAGGTTTAAATATCGCTCCGGCACTGTAAGTTAGCCGGAAGCGGTTTAAGCCTGGGGCAAACGCATTAGAAAAATTAGTCAGGAATTGCCTGTGTATTTAGCCCTTGCAGAGGCCTTCCTGGATTCCCGCTTTCGCGGGAATGACAAAAAAAGAGACTGGATTGATAAAAAATCTGACGTGAATGAAAAATTCAGGTGTTTGTTTTTGTCCTGCCTTGTCTGTCATTCCCGCGAACAGACTGTGTCATAATAGAACACCAGCCAGCCCCCCCTTTTTTTTGAGAGGGCTGTAATCGTAGCGCCGGTCATCGGGGATATTGTTTAAATAATTGAACAATCAATATAATACAATTAAATAAAGCATTATATTTATGTTATAATAAGTGTAAATAATAAAAAGAGGAGTGATATAAGATGGCGATAAGAGAAGGTAACAGGTATCAGTTAAGTTTATTACCTGCGTCAATAGAAGATTACGTAACTGAAGAAGACCCTGTACGTGTATATGATGAGTTTGTAAATATATTAGATATGAGGGAATTAGGGATAGAGGTGATAAGGGATAAGGTAGGGAATCCGCAATATGACCCGAAGACGATGTTGAAGCTAATAGTATATGCGTATTCGTATGGGTGGAGGAGTTCGAGGAAAATAGAGAGGGCGTTATATCATAATGTGTCATTCATGTGGTTGACGGGGGGATTGAAGCCTGACCACAAGACCATATCTAAGTTTAGGAACGACAATAAGGATGCCTTAAAGAAAGTGTTAAGGCAATGTGTAAAGATATGTATGGATTTAAAGCTAATAGAGGGGAATACGCTGTTTATAGATGGCAGTAAAATAAGGGCCAGCGCATCGATAAAAGAGATATGGACAGAGGCGAGATGTGAAGAGTTTTTAAAGAAGTTGGACAGCCGTATAGAGGAGTTAATCAAGGAGTGCGAGACGGCGGACAAGAATGAAGAGGGGACGTTAGTGAAGTTACCGGAGGAGTTAGTAGGGCAAGAGAAGCTGAAAAAGAGAATAGAGGGTGTGTTGGAGAAGTTAAGGACAGAGGAGAAAAAGCAGATAAACGCGGTAGATGGAGACAGTGTAAAGGTAAAAGGCAGGCAAGGGTCTCACGCTGGCTACAATGCGCAAATAGCGGTAGACGAGAAAAATGGATTGATAGTAAATAGTGACGTTGTGAATGAAAACAACGACATAAAGCAGTTAAGCGATCAGGTAAAGCAGGCAAATGAGGTGCTTGGCACCAACTGTGAGACAGTATGTGCAGATTCAGGGTATAGTAATACTGAGACATTGAAGGAAGTATTGGAAGAAGGTATCGGAGTGGTAGTACCAAGTCAGAGGCAAGCGCTGCATGAGGCAAAGGATATGCCTTTTAGTAAGGATAAGTTTAAGTATGACGAGGCAAACAACCAGTACATATGTCCTGAGAATAAGATATTGAAATATTCACATTACAGCGAGACAAAGGGGCATTATCTATACCGGATACAAGGTCCGTCAAATTGTACAAATTGCCGGTATTTCGGCGAGTGTACAGATAGTAAAAGGGGTCGGGCGATAATAAGGCTAAAGAATGAGAATGTCAGAGAGGAAGTGGAAAGACGATACATGACGCCAGAGGGTCAAAAGACCTATAAGAAACGGAAAGAAAAAGTGGAATTGCCATTTGGCCATATAAAAAGAAACCTAAACGGTTGGGCGTTTTTACTAAGAGGGCTAAAAGGGGTGAACGCTGAAATGGCAGTATTGAGTACATGTTTTAATATTTCGAGAATAATGACAATAATAGGAATAAAAGATATATTGGCAGAGTTTAGAAAGCGAAACAAAGTAATACAGCACTATAAGTATTGAACCCTATGGCTCTTGAAAGCTCCAGTAATATTGGCTCTCCCGTAGATTATCTGGCAAATCTTAGCCTCATGAATTTTAATTATTCTTGATACCCCACACCTCTGCGGCAGGCTAATAGCCCCCTCAAAAAAAAGGGGGGGGCTGGCTGGTGTTCTATTATGACACAGTCTGGAAAGCGGGAATCCAGGAAGGCATCTGCAAGGGCTAAATACACAGGCAATTTCTGACTAATTTTTCTAATGCGTTTGCCCTGGCAGCCCACCGGCATTGAGGCCGCGCATACCGGCTTTTATCGAATCACATCAAAAATCGCGATTGAATAATCGGGGACGCCGTGTTTATACGTTATCGGGGTTTGATTACCTTTGGTGAGATCTCTCACTGTCTCAGATATATGAGTATCAAGCATATTAATGGTAAACTTACGAGTATTGGTCGTGTCGGCCTTGCCCCTTATACCCTCAACTACAGCCTTGGTGAACGCGCCGTTTTTCCAATCATAATGCTCTTTCGACTCTTGTTTCTCGTCAGAAGACGCAAAAACTACCGCGCGGCTTCCCGCGGCCAGCAGTTCGTTTATTATTGGCTTTATGTCGGCTGCTACTGCCGTTGTTCCATGAAGACTGTTTCCCGCGCGGCATGTGTCTATAAAGAGAATCTTCCTGCCATTTAACGTGGTAATCATGTTCGTTATAGTAGTAGAAGGTACAGCCGTGTCTATTAAGCTTTTGGTATCTGCATCGACCGGCAAATAATAATATGTACCCGTGGGGCCATTTCGCCCATGCCCTGAAAGTATCGCAATGTCGTTTGGCGTAGTTTGCTTATGCAACCACTCAAGTCCTTTGAGGATATTTGTTATGGTTGCGTTATTACCTATAATGAGATTAACTTTTACATCCGCATATAGTTTTCCCTTTTGTTCTTTCATAGCATCAGCAAAATCAATGGCGTCTTTTGCAGCATATTTTAATTCGTTCAAACTGCTATCTTTATATTTGTTTATTCCTACGGCCAGGACATAAAGGTTCGGTATAGGTCTGTTGTCTATTTGAAGAACCCCTTTCCAGATTCATCCTGAGCTTGTCGAAGGATGATTCTCATATTTCACCTTACAGGTGCTATGGCATGTCATCCGAAACACTTAAATCAGGAGGGTTTTCAACTTGTTTCGCTTCTCTATATCGGTTTTAGGGTCATTGAACATGAAATTTAGGTAGAAAATCACATTGCTACTCTAAGGTAACATATGATTGATACCCGTCTCGTCCAGCGGGTGGGCGCTTATCTTTCGTCTCCAGAGCCGTTCATCGGGAAGTGGCTTGATTTTTTTTGTGTAAGGACTTGCATTATTCGGCTTAAAAAGTCAATACTACTACCATGAACATATTTGAACATGGGGAGAGGTTATAATGGAAGGGAAAAATATACTTGTTATCGACGACGATAATAACAATACGCAGCAGATAAGCGAAATCCTCCGAAAAGAGGGATATACGGTATATAGCGCTTCAACAAAAATTGAAGCCCTCGAGACTGCCCTTAAGGTACACCCGGCGCTGGCGCTCGTCAAGTCCATGTTGATTGACTCAAGCGGCTACGAGGTTATCAGAGACCTGCGAAACGAAGAATCCTTAAAGAACACACCCTTTATTATGCTCTCCGATATTGAGAAAAAATATGACGACAGATACAGGACTATATATAAGATAGTGGATACGATAAAAATACCGGTAGAAAAAAGCGATCTGCTGTTAAAGGTAAAGGTTCATCTGTCGCCGCCTGCTCCAGGGGCAGAGGAGGATATCCACGTCGAACCCACTCCTCAACCCGACGACACTTACGAACTGGATGATGATAAACACGCGGAGCTTAAGTTTGACCTCGACGAACAGCCGGTCTCAGACAATCTGCGCCACGCTGACAGCATCACCCTGGACGATAAGTCAGGGCATGACTACCCTTCATACGAAAGCACCTTAAAAATCGACACCGAGGAAATCCGCGCCATTACCGATGAACACTCCACAGAACCCGACAAATATACGTCCGCGGATTACATAGAAACAGACAGCCACGACACAGACTCAAAAGACCAGACGCCCCATAGGGATGTGGATTATGTCGTAGAGGGAGAGGACATAACTACAATAGAGCCGGACGAGGAGGAAATCCTCAGGTCACTGAAAGAAAGCCGCGATAAGAGAAAAAAATTATTTACAGCCGCCGCGGCAGGTGTATTTGTAGTCATATTGGCAGTGGTATACATGTTTTTCATACACGACACCAAGCCAGGCCCAACCACCCCAACCACAATGGCAGCGGCCAAAGGGGACGTAAAAAAAGAAACGCCCCCCAGCACACCATCTACACCACAACCGCCGCCGAAAACACCGGAACCAACAGTATCACCGGCGCCAACGCCGACACCGGCAAAAACACCTCCGGCTGCGCAGACACCGGTTGCCCCAACACCTGCTCCCGTGGCAATTCAAAAGACACCGGCTCCGAAACCGGAGACAACACCGGCCGCCACAAAACCACAGTCAAAGGCCGACAGGCCAGCCGCCGCAGCCCTGGATAATAAACCCCCTGCTATAGAGCCAGAACCCCCAAAGGCTGAACCGCCCGCTGCCCAAAAGGGAAAATCCAAATCTGCCATACGCAAAGGGAAAACACCTGCCGCGGGGCAATATGCCATTCAGATGGGTTCATTCAAAGACCTTGCAAACGCGAAAAAACTAACAGAAACACTGCGCAAGGAGGGCTACGACGCCAGCATCATAACCGCCCAGGATGCCGAAGGCGTGACCCTTCACAAGGTCCTGGCAGGAACGTACAAAAACAAGGAAGACGCCATGTCAACGATGAAAAAACTTAAGGACTCAAAAAGGATGGACATCATCCTGCGAAAGCTCTAAACCGGCAGACTAATCATTTGGCCCTGTCACTGGCGCCTTCCCGGTTAAGCCTGGACATCAGGAGCTTCGCAACGGCTATGCCGAGAAACGCCCCCGCTATAACGTCCGAAGGAAAGTGCGACCCGTCTTTAACTCTATCAAACCCAGCCAACATGGCAATAAAGTAAAATACCACGCTAAGACGCCCATAATATGAGGACAGTATATAGGCAAGTGAAAAAGCAAGGGTAGTATGCCCTGAGGGAAAGGAATCGTAGCCTCTCATAAGCGACGGCCCAACCGCAAAGAACGTATCCGTAATACGCGGCCTCGCGCGCCCTACCAGGTGTTTTATTATCTGAACTGTCAGACCGGAGGTGGCCAGGATAAAGAGAAATTGCCTGCCGGGAAGGTATAGCGGCCTGTATAGGTATCTGCCGATCAAAAATAAAATAGTCGCGGCGGTAATTTGAGTGGTGCCGTGAAACAGGAAATTACATACGGGGTCGACTAGCTTTAAGACAGCGCTTATAGTTGCATGCCCCATTAAGAAAATTTTTAGCGAATCGACCATCCACTTGTCCGCGTAGACAAAGAACACGGGCAGTATCGCCAGCAATCCCACTATCGGCGCTAAATGTCTCATCTTTACGTTAGCAATTACATTGTTCAAGTTATCTCATGCCTCCCTCTGCCACACATATCTCAGCGCGGCAATTGCAGAGAATTAATTACTGCCATATGGTATAATGGTTGTTTCGGTATATCCTTATGTTAAAGATGAATAACCTAAAAACAGCGGTACTGTTATTTATACTGTTTTTCCCGTCGCTGCTAAACGCGCAGGAAATTACCGGGTTTGAGTACGCAGTCTCAGGCGGCAACATAACCGTAAGTGTAACACTTTCCATTGATGAAAACCAAATCACGCTCATTCGCGAGGGGCTGGCAAAGGAATTCATATTCTATATTGATGTCTTCAGGCGGTGGAGCGTCTGGCCCGACGAGTTCGTCAAGGGCAGGAGGGTATCAAGGACCATACAGGCCAACTCCGTAAAAGGTGAATACAAGGCCACCTCTTCATACGAAAACACAATCATCGAGAGGAGATTCATGTCCTTTAACTCCATGCTTAAGTGGGCGTTGAGCGTGAAGGACATTAAGCTCGACATAAGCGGCCTTGCGGAGGACGGCCCGTATTTTATCAGGGTTACAATTGAGTCAATAAAGCAAAAACCTCCACAGATCATTGGATATGTGTTGTTCTTCGTCGATGACAAGGATTTTAAGATAAAAAAAGACTCTGAGATCTTCACAAAGGGCGGCAAATAGTGAATGGCGGTAAGTAGTGTTTAAAAAAGTACTCCTGCCGGTGATGGCCGTGGCAGCGTTGTTGGCCGGTTGGTTTGTGATACGCGAGACGTTTCTCAATCCGCATGGAGATATCACCCATAAGCTGATTATCGCGGCGCTCTTTAATATCACACTCTTAGCCCTTCTGACCCTTGCCTTTTTCGTAGGCAGGAATATTCTGAGGCTCTATTTCGAGAAAAGGAATAAAACAACCGGCTACAAGTTCAAGACAAAACTCGTCACGATCTTTGTGGGCATTACCCTGCTGCCCTCGGCAATGCTGTTTATTATCTCAAGCGGCCTCATTACGAATTACATCGACAAATGGTTTACCCCGATGATAAGCCAACCAATAGACGACGCCAGGGACATGGCCACATATACATTCGACATGATGCGCAGTAACACGCTTGAGGACGCCATAGCCATAAGCAAAGGGGCAAAGCCAGCCCCAAGATACCAGACCGCAAGGTTCGACAGAAAAAATGAAGAGGTATCTGAGACAATAAGAAACGCCTTTAAAGGTAAACCCGGCGTTGAGGTGTTTGTCTATAACGAGGCCGATATAATGACAGCCGTCATACCTCTGAAGGAAAACGGGCGCATCGACGAGGTACTGCTGGTATCAACCGTAGTGCCCATTGCGATAACAAAAAAGGTTGGGGAGATCCAAAAGGCCCATCAGAGCTACGTTACGCTCAATGAGTTTAAGACCCCGTTAAAGGGCAACTACCTCCTGATACTTGGGTTTTTCACGCTCCTGGTCGTATTCCTTGCCCTTTGGATAGCGTTGAGGATCTCCAGAGGAATCACAGAGCCGATTCAAAACCTCCTCAAGGCAACGGCAGACGTCTCCATGGGCAACTTCAACATCTACGTAAAGCCAAACGCGGACGACGAAATCGGTATGCTCGTTAAGTCCTTCAACGTTATGATAAGTAAAATAAAGCAGACCGAGCTGTCCCTGCAAAGCGCCTATATCGAGTCGGACAGGCGAAGGCTTTTCATGGAGAACATTATCTATAATATCAACTCCGGAGTCATCTATCTCGACGCCGAAAACAAGGTGATAACAATAAACGACGCCGCGTGCAGGGTGCTTGAGGTCGAGTCCGAGGACGTACTGAACAAGCCATATACCGAGGTCATCAGAAACGTCGTATCCACAGAGTTTGAGATGTTCATAAGGGGAATCAATCTGTATAATTTTTACAGCAAAAAAGAACAGTTAAAGGTCTCGATAAACGGTAAGAACATGGTATTGAGAATCTTCGTCATCCAGCTCAAAGACGACGCAAAGACGCCTGTTGGGGTGCTTATTGTGTTTGACGACCTGACAGAGTTAATCCTTGCGGAAAAAGCCATCGCCTGGCAGGACGTGGCCAAGCGCCTTACTCACGAAATAAAAAACCCATTGACGCCGATTAAACTCTCCGCCGAGAGGCTCCTCAAGAGATGGAAATACGCCGACGAAAAGTTCGGCGAGGTACTTGAAAAATCCACCACTACGATAATAAGAGAGGTAGACGGGCTTCAAAGGCTCGTAAACGAATTCTCAAAACTTGGCAAGATGCCTGACATAGATCCGGTCTCCACGGATCTTCAGGCCCTCATCAACGAAGTTGTCGATCTCTACAGCGAGTACGAACACGTCGCCATCTCCTTCGAGTACAAAACCCATATAAAGGCCATTACCATCGACGGCGAGCATTTTAAACGTATGCTGATAAATATTCTCGATAACGCGATACAGGCAATAGATAAAAATGGTAAGATAGATGTAACCGTGGCGGAGGACGACAAAAGTGCCTCCAATGTAATAATCGACATATCAGACGACGGCATCGGTATAGACGAAAAGGACAGAGAGAAATTGTTTCAACCATACTTCTCAAGGCGCAAACACGGAACCGGCCTGGGGCTTGCCATAGCCCACAGGATAGCCACGGAACACAAGGGCACAATATCTGTAAGCAATAATGTTGACAGAGGCTCGACATTCAGAATCACTATCCCTGTTACAAAGAAATAAGTGCACATGGAGACTGGACAATGAACGAAAACTCGGTACTAATCATAGACGACGAGGACAGCATCAGAGAGACGCTTAGTTTGATCTTCGAGGACGAGGGTTTTAGTGTCACTACAGCGTCGACAGCCGAGGATGGGTTGGAGTTATTAACCAAAAACACGCCTGACGTAATATTTCTCGACATCTGGCTGCCCGGCATGGACGGCATAGACGCCCTTGATGAAATCCGCCGCCTCTATGCGACAATCCCGGTGGTGATTATATCGGTGCATGGTAAAATCGAACAGGCCGTTAAGGCAACCAAGATGGGGGCATATGATTTTCTGGAGAAACCGCTCTCACTGGAACGGGTTATTCTCACCGCGAAAAGGGCAATCGAACACAAAGAACTAATCATGCAAAACGAGATGCTCAAAAAAGACACCGTGCAGAAATTCGTCATTATAGGCGAATCCCCCGCGGCAGTAAACCTGAGAAAGCAAATCGAGATTGCCGGAAAAAGTAATGCCCGTGTACTGATAATGGGTGAGAGCGGGGCCGGAAAGGAACTCGTCGCAAGGAATCTCCACATGCAAAGTGACCGGGTGAATAAGGCATTTATAGAGGTCAACTGTGTGGCCATCCCGCAGGAGCTGATCGAGAGTGAGCTGTTCGGACATGAGAAAGGCTCTTTTACGGGCGCTTTCGAGAAGAAAAAAGGCAAGTTCGAACTCGCAGACGAAGGCACGCTGTTTCTTGATGAGATCGGCGATATGTCCATGACTACACAGGCAAAGGTCCTCAGAGTAATAGAGACACAGGAGTTTCAAAGGGTCGGCGGCAGTAAAAACATAAAGGTCGACGTCAGGATAATCGCGGCAACGAACAAGGACCTGCCGAAAGAGGTCAAAGAAGGGAAGTTCAGAGAAGACCTGTTTTTTCGCCTCAACGTTATCCCGATAATAGTCCCGCCTCTGAGGGAAAGAAGAGAAGACCTGCCAACCCTTATCGAATATTTCATGAATATGTACGCAACCGAATACGGTAAATCCCCACGGCATATCGAACCGGACGCAATGCGGATACTGCAAAACCATGACTGGCCCGGCAACGTGCGGGAGTTGAAAAACACCCTGGAGCGGCTTTTCATCATGACTCAGTCCCGGGTTATTAAGTCCTCAGACGTGGCCGCCTTTAACACCCCAACGGTGGATTATTTTGCCTATGAGACACTGAAAGACGCCCGCGACAGTTTCGAGCGCGACTACATCCTCAAACAACTTGAAAAACACAAGTGGAACGTATCTAAAACAGCCGAGACCCTTCAAATAGAAAGAAGTAACCTGCACAGAAAAATAAAGGGCTATGGCATTGAGATCCCATAAAATAATACATAAAGCGAGGCATATATGAACTCAGGCTCAGGTTTTGGCAAGACAGTCTCTCTGGCAGCGGCAGTAGGGTTTATCCTTCTGGCCGGGTTTTTTGCGTTTAAAATATTTACCGCAGCCCCTCCCGTGCTAACCGGTATAGAGGGGCTCGCAAAACTGCCTGTTAAAAAGGAAATCACCCTCAAGGCCCAGAGTAACAGAGACATTAAGTCCATTGAAGTAACAGCTGTCCAAAATGGAAAAACAGTAACGCTTCTAAGTGAAAAACCCGGCAAACCCGCCGCGGAGTTTAAAATCATCGTCGAGCCAAGGGCACTAGGTCTCACAGATGGACAAGCCGAGATAACAGTAAGGGCAAAGACTGGGTTCTTCACGAAAACGGTTAAGACTTTCCCCGCGGCAGTTCGCACCGTACCGCCAGGCATATCCGTCGTCGACAATTCATACATCACTGACCAGGGCTCAAGCCTGGCCGCCCTTATCAACGCAAAGGGGGCTGACAAGGTATATGTAAAGGTGGGAGACAGGGAGTTTAAGGCAGCCAACTCCATTTACGCGGACAAAAACCGCTACTTTGTAATTATCCCCATAGACATAGAGACGCAAGGCACACCTGCAATCACAGCCGTTGCCGAGGATGCCGCAGGCAACACCGCCTCTGCCCCTGTGAGTACGATTTATAAACCCACTGCTTACAAGAAAGATACCATTACCATAAAAGATGACTTTATAAGGAAACACATCCTGCCGCTTTTACATAAAAACGAAGGGGATATCCCGCTTCTCGATGCCTTCATAGAACTGAACGAGAAGTGGAGAAAGGATGCGGAGGCCAAAATCGCAGAGATATCCCAAAAGAGCGACGATAAAATCCTTTGGGACGGGCCATTCGTGCAGATGAAAAACAGTAAGGTGTTCGCCAGGTTTGGAGACCAGCGCAGTTACAGTTATGCAAATAAAATAGTAAGCCATAGCCGGCACATGGGCTTTGACCTTGCCTCATTGGCCACAAGCCCCGTGTACGCGGCCAACGCTGGGCGGGTTGTCTTTACCGGTGACCTCGGCATATATGGAAATACCGTCTTAATTGACCACGGCCTCGGATTAATGAGCCTCTACGGCCACCTATCCTCGATTGACGTAAAAGAAGGCGCGGCGGTAGAGAAGACATCTGTAATAGGAAAAAGCGGAATGACCGGCTTTGCGGCAGGCGACCACCTGCACTTTGGCATATTGCTCCACGGCACATACGTATCTCCGGTTCACTGGTGGGACAAAAAATGGATAGAAAAACGAATCACAGGCGTTATGAACAACAAGGGATGATATAAATATCTAGACTATTCCCCGTTCTTTTAAAATCTCCACCACCGTGTATCCCCCGCACGGAGGGCTGTTCTTGCCATCGGCGTAGTCGCATCCATCGACGAGGAAATCGCATCGCGCGCAGATGTGTTCCTTGATGAACTCGTCGAACGTGAAACTCGGCTGCATTTTTGTGTTTTCCAGAATTTCCAGCAGTTTTTCGACAGGTACAGTGTCCCTTATGAACTCATAAGTCTTACAAAGCATGGATTCTTTGCCCTCAGAGTAAAACTCACAAAAGCCCTTGCAGATCAGCCGTGTGTGTATGTCATCTTTCAAACCTTCGGCAACGCCTGCTTGCCTACTTGTCTATTAAGCGAAGGAGCTCTTCTGCCGACATTGCGCCTCTGATTAAAACCCCATCGGGGAAAACCAGTGCCGGAGTTCCGGTAAGCCCGAGCGCTTCGGCCATTTTAATGTTGTCATCGACGGCCTTAGAGTTGCAGGCAGGCTCAGGGAGCGGCTTTTTATCGAAGGCATCTTCCAGAAGCTGAAGGGACTTAGCGCACATAACTGACTTTGATTTTTTCAGGGCATCGGGATGCAGCTTCGTGATGGGATATAAGAGTATGTAAAAGGCGACGTCTTTTCTCTTTGCAATCACCTTTTTCAATTCATCGTGGAGTTTTTTGCAATGGGGACAGTCCGGGTCTGTAAAGACGATTATCTTGTGTTTGGCACTTTTATCGCCCAACAAGAGTGTATCTTTGACGGGTATGGCCGAATAATCTACTTTGTTTAACTCCATGTGCCGCTTATCGGTAAGGTTTTCCTTCGTCTTCAGCTTGATTAGCTTTCCGACGAAGATGTTGCCCTTGGAGAAATCCAGATATAAGAGGCCCTTTTCACCTTTTGGTTCGGCCTTGGGCTTGACGGCAATCTCCCACAGTCCCTTCGAAGGGGACACCTGTACACTCTCCACGGTGTGGCCTGGAATAAGCTCTTTGAGGATTTCCGCGGCCTCTTGTTTGTCGAGTTTGTGGCACGCCGCACAGTTCGAGTCACATCCATCCATAGCGCCAGCGCCGCCAGGCATAAATAACAACATTGCCGCAACTGCGATTACTACCAGATACGCATCCTTCATAATTCCCATAACTGAGTTATATCATATATCTTCATATTAAGTCAATTAAAATTTAAACACGATAACGTCAAATTTTCGTTAATTGATTTCCTCTCTTCAGTTGAGTTATAATGAAGTAATGCCTACGACATTACCGATAGAAGTATACGACCTGCTTGAACAAAAGGTTGGCAAAGAGGAAGCACGTGAGGTTGGGAAACTTCTGACGGCCTCTTTTGACGCCATTGAGGGAAAGGCAGAAGCCGTTGCTATTCAAAAGAAAGCAGAGATTAAAGAAGAGTTAACTAAAGAACTGGCCGCTAAGGAAGATTTAGCAAAGCTGGAGGGCAGGCTTAACGAGAGAATTACTGCCGTTGCAGGCCAGCTTAACGAGAGAATTACTGCCGTTGAAGGCCGGTTAAGCGAGAAATTAACTGCTATGGACTGGAAAATAAAGATATATTTTCTAATCCTTCTTTTCGTCATGCTCTTAACCAACCCGAAGGCCCTTGACCTGATTGCCAAACTCTTTGGCCTGGTAAAGTAACAGAGTACAGTTCCGGGGACGCTATACAAATCTTTTGGTGTATTCTAAAATAGAAGATACTGATATAAAAGCGGCATCTGCACATCTGAAATCGAAGCTCCCGATTGTGGCTGCATTGTCGATTGTTCTTTTGGCGGCTTTAGCGCTATACATGTTTGGCGGCAAATCAGGGAAGTCCGCTTACACTACATCATCGGACAACAAGACATCTAAAACCCAGACTCCATCAGTGGAAGCAGCAGAGGCCAATACCGGGGATATGGGGTCATACATTAACGGGCTTGGCACGGTTGTGCCGTTTGGTACCGTTAGCGTAAGAAGCCGCGTCGATGGCCAACTGTTAAAGGTGCTATTTGAGGAGGGGCAAAACGTTAATAAAGGAGACCTCTTAGCGCTCATAGACCCCAGGCCGTTTGAAATTCAACTGGCTCAGGCCGAAGGGCAGCTTGCAAAGGACACCGCACTGCTTAACAACGCCCGCCTTGACGTAGAGAGATACCGGACGCTCTTTCAACAGGACTCCGTCTCAAAGCAGCAGCTTGATACGCAGGAATCTCTCGTAAAACAGTATGAGGCCGCCATCAAGGCCGACAAAGGACAGGTGGATAACGCAAGGCTCCAGATAGATTACTCAAGAATTACCGCACCGATAAGCGGCAGAACAGGCCTCCGGCAGATAGACACGGGAAACATCATCCACACAAACGATGTTAATCCAATAGTCGTCATCACTCAGCTTAAACCGATCTCCGTAATATTTCCCATAGCCGAAGACCACCTGCCCAGCGTCCTTGACAGGATGAAAAAAGGCATGCCGCCTCAGGTCGACGCCTATGACAGAAATCAGACCCGCAAACTTGCTACAGGGCAGCTCCTTACAATAGACAACCAAATAGACCTCAACACGGGCACTGTCCGCCTTAAGGCCAAATTCCAAAACGACAACGGCGAACTCTTCCCTAACCAATTCGTAAACGTCAAGCTGCTCCTGGATGTCAGGCGCAATACCGTCCTCATCCCATCATCGGCCATACAGCAGACCCAAAAGAAGACATTCGTCTACGTACTTAAGCCAGACAACACGGCTGCCATGCGCTTTGTCAAAGTCGGCGAGACTCAGAAGGACACAACATCCATAGACGATGGCCTTGCGCCAGGTGAAGTAGTTGTTACAGGCGGGGCCGAGAGGCTCACCGAAGGCATGAAGGTACAAGTACAAAAATCCTCTCAGGACAACTCTACACGAAAGTCTGAGTAATGAACCTCTCTCGTCTTTTCATCATGAGACCCGTGGCAACCATGCTTATTATGATAGCTGTGCTGTTGGCTGGGGCCATTGCATATAAACAACTGCCTGTGTCGGCACTGCCTCAGGTAGATTATCCTACAATCCAGGTGCGAACGTTTTACCCGGGCGCAAGCCCCGAGGTGATGGCCTCATCTATTACCTCCCCGCTGGAGCGGCAATTTGGCCAGATGCCAGGCCTTACTCATATGGCCTCAAGCAGCTCCGGTGGCAGCTCCATTATCACCCTTCAATTTACCCTTGACTTAAATCTTGACATTGCAGAACAACAGGTTCAGGCGGCTATAAACGCGTCCTTTAATTTCCTGCCCGGGGACCTGCCAAACCCACCCGTCTACAGTAAGGTTAACCCGGCAGACACCCCCGTTCTGACGCTCACCCTTACCTCGGATACGTTAACGCTTCCGCAGGTGGAAGACCTTGCAGAAACGCGCTTCGTACAGAAGATCTCACAGCTGTCTGGAGTAGGGCTTGTAAGCATAAGCGGCGGCCAGAAACCCGCCATCAGAATCCACGCCAATCCCACGGCCCTTGCCGCCTATGGCCTTACCCTTGAGGACATAAGAAACTCCATAGCGACAGCCAACGTCAACCAGGCAAAGGGAAGTTTTGACGGCCCACGGCAGGCTTTCGCCATAGGGGCCAATGACCAGCTCTTTGCGGCGAAAGACTACAGGCAGCTTATTGTGAGCTATAAGAACAATGCCCCGGTGTATCTCTCGGACGTGGCCGACGCCGTCGATGACGCAGAGAACCTGAATCAGGCCGCCTGGATGAACAACTCCGCGGCCGTTATCGTCAACATTCAAAGGCAGCCCGGGGCCAATGTCATTGAGGTCGTCAATCGCATCAAGAAACTTATGCCGCAACTGAAAAACTCACTGCCTCCGTCCATTAACCTGTCGATACTGACAGACCGCACGGTTACGATTCGCCAATCAATTAAGGATGTCCAGTTTGAGCTTGTACTGGCCGTGGTGCTGGTGGTGCTGGTTATATTCCTTTTTCTCTGCAACCTGCCTGCCACCGTGATTCCAGGCGTTGCCGTGCCGCTGTCAATTGCCGGTACGTTTGGGGTTATGTATCTTCTGGGGTTTAGCCTGAACAACCCGCCGCTTATGGCCCTGACAATTTCGACGGGTTTTATCGTTGACGACGCCATTGTGATGATTGAAAACATATCAAGGTATGTCGAAGAGGGGGAAGCTCCCCTTGCGGCGGCCCTGAAGGGGTCTGAGCAGATCGCCTTTACCATCTTGTCTCTTACCGTTTCGTTGGTAGCGGTGTTGATTCCCCTGCTTTTTATGGGGGATGTCGTTGGGCGGCTATTCAGAGAGTTTGCCGTCACCTTAGGGGTTACAATTGTTATTTCTGCATTTGTATCGCTTACCCTTACACCCATGATGTGCGCCAGGATTCTCAGGCACTCATCCATTACTCAGCATGGAAAGTTATATCGGGCCACACAGGACATTTTTGATAAGATAATAGAGGGCTACGGCAGGACGCTCAGACTGGCGCTTAAACATCGGCCACTGACGATTCTTGTTGCCATCGCCACACTGGCGCTGACGGTGGTCTTATATATTATAACTCCGAAGGGGTTTTTCCCGATTCAGGATACCGGTGTGATTCAGGGAATCTCCGAGGCCCCGCAGTCCATATCGTTTACCGAAATGTCCAGGCGCCAGCAATCCCTTGCAAAGATAATCACCGAAGACCCGGCCGTTGAGAGCCTCTCATCGTTCATAGGAGTTGACGGCACAAACACTACGCTTAATAGCGGGCGCATACTTATAAATTTAAAACCCCTGCTAGTAAGAAAAATCAGCGCATCTGACGTAATCCGCCGCCTTAAGCCCCGGCTTGACAGCGCCCAGGGCATCACCCTCTTTATGCAGCCCGTACAGGACCTCACAGTGGACTCAAGGATAAGCCGTACACAGTTTCAATACACAGTAGAGGACCCCAACGCCGATGAGCTGAATGAACTTGCGCCGCAATTAATAAAGGCCCTTGAGGCCCGCCCTGAACTGCAAGACGTAAGCAGCGACAGATTAAACGACGGCCTGAGAGTATTTCTTTCTATAAATCGCAACAGCGCCTCACAGTTTGGCATCACACCGCAGATGATTGACGATACCCTTTATGACGCCTTTGGCCAGAGGCAGATATCGACGATTTTCACCGAGCTTAACCAGTACAGGGTTGTACTCTCGGTCAAAAACCAGTTCAGAGAGGGGATCTCAGGGTTAAACGACATCTATATCCGGGGCATAAACGGCGGACAGGTGCCGCTAAGATCATTAGCGGCGGTCTCAGAGACCACCGGGCCGCTTGTTATCAACCGGCAGGGGCAATTCCCAGCCGTAACTATATCGTTTAATCTGGCCCCGGGCAGGGCACTTGGCGAAGCCGTTGCGGCCATAGAGGAAACAGCGCGGCAGATAAACCTGCCGGCAAGCATCAGGGGAAGTTTCTATGGCACTGCGCAGGCCTTTAAGGCGTCACTCTCCAACGAACCCCTGCTTATTCTTGCTGCCCTTATAACGGTATACATCGTACTTGGCATCCTCTATGAGAGTTATATTCATCCCGTAACGATACTCTCCACGCTGCCGTCGGCCGGTGTGGGGGCCGTGGCCTCACTGTTGTTATTTAAGATGGACCTCGACGTAATAGCCGTCATAGGGATAATACTGCTGCAAGGGATAGTCAAGAAAAACGGCATTATGATGGTGGATTTTGCTCTGGAGGGGCAGCGTAAAGATGGAAAGAGTGCCGAGGAGGCAATATATGAGGCGTGCCTGTTAAGATTTCGACCAATAATGATGACCACAATGGCGGCCCTGTTAGGGGCGCTGCCGCTGGCCCTTGGCAGCAGCGTGGGGTCTGAGTTAAGGCGCCCCCTGGGCATAACCATCGTCGGAGGATTGATCCTCAGCCAGGCCCTGACCCTCTACACAACACCGGCCATATACCTTGCCTTCGATAAAATATCCAAACGCGCGGGAAGAAATGACTCTCAAGCTACAGTGGCACCATGAGATTCGTTGAGATATTCATAAACAGGCCGGTTTCCACTACGCTGATAACAATAGCCGTGGTCTTAGCGGGGGTGATAGCGTTTTTCTCACTTGCCGTGTCTCCGCTGCCACAGATAGATTCCCCGACTATATCTGTGAGTGCGGCACTGCCCGGGGCCGACCCCGAGACAATGGCCACATCCGTGGCCGCCCCGCTTGAGAAGCAGTTCACCCGTATAGCCGGCGTTACCGAGATGACCTCGGCAAGTTACCGTGGGACTACTTCAGTGACGCTTCAATTTGCCCTTGACAGGGATATAAACGGCGCGGCACGCGACGTTCAGGCAGCCATAAACGCCGCAAGGAGTGATTTACCCGCGAACCTTCCCAACAACCCCACATACAGGAAATCCAACCCCGCCGACGCCCCAATTCTTATCATCGCCCTTACATCGGACACCGTAAGCAGGGCCCACATGTACGACATCGCCTCAAGCGTACTCCAGCAAAAAATATCCCAAATTAAGGGGGTAGGACAGGTATTTACCGGTGGCGGTGCGCTCCCTGCCGTAAGGGTGGACTTAAACCCCACGGCGTTAAACAAGTATGGCGTTTCGCTTGAGACCGTACGCGCCATGCTTGCTACCACGAACGTTAACCGGCCCAAGGGGCAGATCTCCGAAGGGGGCAAGGTATGGGAAATTATGACCAACGGCCAGCTCCATGGCGCCAAAGAATATCTTCCCCTGATTATTTCCTACAAAAACGGCTTTACACTACGGCTGTCGGATGTGGCCACGGTCGAGGACTCGGTCGAGGACCTGCGCGTTGCCGGTATGGTCAACGGAAGGCCGGCCGTTATGTTGGTTATTTTTCGGCAGCCGGGGGCCAATATTATTGAAACGGTGCACAGCATCAGGGGGGTTATGCCGCAGCTTGAGGCAATCTTACCGGGCAGCGTCAACCTCTCCGTAGTGCTTGACAGAACGCCGCCAATCACGGGGTCACTAAGGGTGGTAAAGCATTCGCTTGTGCTTTCCGGTGTGTTGGTTATACTTGTCGTTTTCTGGTTCATTCGCAGCCTCAGGGCCACGCTGGCCCCCGCTGTTGCCGTATTTGTCTCAATTACCGGGACGTTTGCCGTGATGTACCTTTTTGGATATTCCCTTAATAACCTGTCGCTGATGGCCCTGACGGTGGCCACGGGGTTTGTCGTTGATGACGCCATTGTGGTGCTTGAAAATATTTCCAGATACAGGGAAAAGGGAATGTCTCCATATGAGGCCGCTGTAAAGGGTTCCAGGGAAATTGCCTTTACCGTGGTTTCTATGAGCTTGTCGCTTGTTGCCGTGTTTATCCCGATTTTGCTGATGGAGGGCATTGTAGGAAGGCTCTTTCGTGAGTTTGCCGTTACACTCTCGGCCTCAATACTTATATCTCTGGCCGTCTCTCTGACGACGACGCCGATGATGTGCGCGACTGTTATTAAGAACGAGGGGACAGCTAAACACGGACTTCCGTATCGCATTAGCGAGGGGTTTTTTAACTGGATGTTCAGGCTCTACGAGCGCAGCCTGAATGTGGCCCTTCGGCATTCGTTTTTCATGCTCTGCCTGACACTGCTTACGGCCATAATGAGCGTTTATCTGTTTGTCTCCATTCCCAAGGGTTTTTTCCCTGAGCAGGATACCGGGCGTATTTCCGGAAGAATTCAGGCGGCACAGGACATATCGTTTCAGGCGATGAAGGGGAAACTTGAGCAAATCGTCAATATTATAAAAGAAGACCCTGATGTGGAGTATGTGACGGGATTTACCGGAGGCGGAGGTGGAGGCGGCTCAACCACAAACACAGGCCGGATGTTTATCTCCCTTGCCCCGTTTGAAGTGCGTAAATCTTCAGCCCGGGAGGTCATCAAAAGGCTTCGCAAGAAGCTTGACAGCGTCCCCGGCGCCCCGACTTTCCTGCAGCCCGTTCAGGACATCCGCATAGGTGGAAGAATCGGGGGCGCCCTCTATCAGTATACGCTTCAGGGGGGGGACATCCCAGAGCTTAATATGTGGGCACAGAAGATGCTCCAAAAACTTCAGCATACCCCGCAGATTGTCGACGTAAACAGTGACTTACAGGACAATGGCCGACAGGTTACGCTTCAGATAGACCGCTTCAGTGCCTCACGCCTCGGCATAACACCACAGATGATAGACGCCGTCTTGTATGACGCCTTTGGGCAGCGCCAGGTATCGGTTACGTACACCGCCCTTAACCAGTACAGGGTAGTGATGGAGGTCGCCCCGGAGTACTGGCAGCACGCCGACACTCTAAACGACATATACGTATTTACTGCCACGGGTACCCGTGTCCCCTTGAGCGCCTTTACCCGGTATGAGCAGTCCACATCTGCCCTGGCAATAAACCATCAGGGGCAGTTTCCATCAATAACGATATCGTTTAATATTCCACAGGGGACGGCCCTGGGCGAGGGGGTAGCGGCAATAGAGAGGGCCGCCGCAGAGATAGGGATGCCGTCAAGCGTGCGCGGGTCGTTTTCCGGCTCTGCTCAGGCATTTAAGGCCTCACTTGCCAATGAACCCTGGCTGATTCTTGCCGCCCTTGTGACGGTCTACATTGTGCTTGGAATCCTCTATGAAAGCTATATCCACCCGATAACCATACTCTCCACGCTGCCATCGGCTGGGGTGGGCGCCGTTTCGGCCCTCCTTATATTTCGTACGGAGTTAAGTATAATAGCCATAATAGGGATTATACTGCTTATAGGAATAGTAAAGAAAAACGGGATAATGATGGTGGACTTTGCCCTGGATACCGAGAGGAGGCATGGCATAAGTCCCAAGGACGCAATACACGAGGCGTGTCTGTTAAGGTTCAGGCCAATTATGATGACCACGATGGCGGCCCTCCTGGGGGCATTGCCGCTTGCCGTTGGGACCGGCGTGGGGTCAGAACTTCGCCGTCCCCTTGGGATTACTATCGTAGGGGGATTGATTTTAAGCCAGATACTAACACTTTACACGACCCCGGTGATATACTTATACATGGACAGATTGAGGCTCCGGGTGCTGAAATTCAGAAATCGCAGAGACTTTGATGGCATTGCGGGACTAAAGGCCCTCGTATTGCTGGCGTCATGTGTGCTGTTAATCTCGTGCACGGCCGGCAAGGACTACGTCAGGCCGTCGATGGAGATCCCGGCCGATTATAAAGAGGCCTCCCCGGCCACAGTGCCGGTGGATAACATAACGAACGAGGCATGGTGGGAGGTGTTTAACGACCCCCTGCTCAATGAACTTATAAAAGAGGCCGGCATCTCAAATCAAAACATTGCGGTGAAAGAGGCACAGTTCCGGCAGGCCCGCGCGCTTGTCGACTCGGCAAGGTCAAAGCTGTTTCCCGCGCTTTCTACCGGAGCCGTTATAAGCAGGTCAAGAAGCTCAGGCAGCATATCCACAAGCACGGTACCAAGTGCCGCGTGGGATTATTCCCTGTCTGGCATGGCCAGTTGGGATTTAGACCTCTGGGGCAGCGTCAGGCGCGCAATTGAGGCCAGCCAGGCAAGCGCCGAGGCCAGCTTTGCCGATATCGAGGCCCTTAGGTTGAGCACTCAGGCGGAGGTCGCAACGGACTACTTTCAACTTCGCACGCTTGACACTCAGCGGCAAATCCTCAACGATACTATCAAGGCATACGAAAAGACCCTTGAGATTATAAAAAACCGCTACAATAACGGCGTAGTTAGCCGGGCTGATGTGCTTAATGCCGAGACTCAACTCAACACCACCCGTGCCCAGTCTATAGATTTAGGCGTACAGCGCTCAAAACTGGAGCATGCCATAGCGATGCTGCTGGGGAAACCGGCCTCGTCGTTTTCGATTCCCTTTATGCCGCAATTGAGCGCGGCACCTGCCATACCGGCCGGTGTACCCTCGGAGTTATTAAGGCGCCGGGCCGACATAGCCGCCGCGGAGCGTCGTATGGCAGCCGCCAACGCGCAAATCGGAGTTGCCCTTGCGGCGTATTTTCCAAGCGTAACCCTAAGCCCGTCGGGCGGGTTTGACAGCGCAACGATTTCAAAGTTGTTGTCGTGGCCAGGCATGGTATGGTCGCTTGGGGCGTCGATAGCCGGGACAATATTTGACGGTGGGCAGAGGGCGGCCCTTACCGAGCAGGCACGGGCGAATTACGACGCAACGGTTGCCACATACAGGCAGACCGTGCTGACGGCCTTTCAGGAGGTGGAGGATTGCCTCTCCACCTTAGAAACACTTGCCCTTGAGCAAAAGGCACAAAACGAGGCGGTAAAGGCCTCAGAGGCCGCCTCGGCCATAGCCACAAATCAGTACAAGGCCGGCATCATCGGCAATCTTGACATGATAGTAATCCAAAACATTGAGCTTAATAACAGAAAGACAGCGGCAGACATATCAGGCCGCCTGCTGACAAACAGCGTACTGTTAATCAAGGCCCTGGGCGGCCCGTGGGATGCCAACTCGTCTAATGCAAATAATTTGTAATGACCACGATAAGGTCTGACAGTGCTCCTAATATCTCCCGCCGTTGATTGTAAGACAATCTCAGGCTGTCTGGTAGGATCTGTTAACTAAACTGTGTCAGGGCCGATTTTAGCCCTTAACATCTAAGTCCAATAGAAACCTCCCTTCGAAGAAAATAGCAAGCTGAGAAATTGTCTGACCCCAATTTCTTTGTGGCTGAGTCCATTTCTCCGATATATTTTGAATAGTGAGATACAAGAG
>PEAC01000167.1 GCA_002753305.1 Nitrospirae bacterium MYbin6 | reverse complement strand
AGATACCTGTTGTTGGCAATCCTGGCATGTCGTCTGCCCTCCAGCCGTCACGTATTGGTCCCTGTAGCTTTGCGAAATGGTGCTGCAAATTATCTTCTCGCTATCCGGGGCAGTGTACACTCCATGGCACTGCATACAGAATAAGGCATTATCAAGAAATGTTGTCTTCTTAGTGGCATGGTATGCCGTGTTTCCTTTTACATTACCGACCACCTTAAGGCCGTAAACAGTTTGCTTTTCGGGCATGCTTGGCGGAGGTACGGCCTTCAGATTATGGCACGTATAGCAGGAGACGTTTAAGTGGGCGAGGAGTTCTTTCGCTTTATTTTTGCCTTGAGGGTTCGCTGTCTTACCACCCACGGTTTTTATGGCATCCACCACCTCTCTTACGAATTTTTCGGATGCGTACTGCATGACAGGGGCGTGGCAGTTCAGGCATTTCATAAGCTCGTTCTTCAGGGGCAGCCCTTTTCTTACCGTGTCCTTCTCGATGCCGTCAACGATAAACGTATAGATCCCGTCTATTGAATGAAGCAGCGACGACTCATGGACAGACATCTTCCATTGAGTATGGATGTTGCCGTGGCATGTGGCACATGACTCGGAGGTGTTTGTGATATCCTCGGCCTTGTCTATCGTCTCAATGGCCTCTGCCGGTGTTACTACCAATAAAAACTTCAGGAATATTGCCAACAACAGGTATCTGTTCATAGCCGTAACCTCATTTTTGATTTATTATTGAATGGTCTGCTTATCATTTAATATCCATAGGCCGGATAAATTTAAGATAGACCATAGACCAGTTCCCTAATATTATGAAAATCATGGTGACAAAGCTCGATACGGCAAGCGTGGATGCCCCTGTCAGGCCGTGGCCGATGTTACATCCGCCTCCAATAACGGCGCCAAAACCCATGAGAAGCCCGCCATAAAAGGCGTCTATCGTCTCATTGGCGCCGCATGATTTCAGTTTAAACTCCCCAATGCGCCTGCTGCTCAGATAGGAACCAATAACCACCCCGAGTATTAAAAACACACTCCACGTAGGGTCATCCCCCTGTGTAACCCATCTGAAAAGTTCCACGGTCGGGCCGGTAAAGGACATCCCGCGGGCCTTGCCCCCATAATAATTCGACGCCCACCACGCAGCTATTCCAATAAATCCCAACAACACCCCGGATATGTACCATGCGTATCCGGTGCGAGGCTTTTTAAACTTTCCCCTGAGGATAAATAGTAGAAAAGCTGCCCCTAAGACCGCGATAACTATCCACTTATCGACGCCGACCATGTTATAGAGCGTAAGCGGGTAGATGTTGGCGTGTGTGGCCCATGCCTCTTCCACATCTTTGGCAGTGAGGAGTTTCATGCCACTGCCGGTAAGCCATATCTGGTATTTGGTAAGCAACAGGTACAGGCGGTAGAGCATTCCTTCGGACGTCGTTAAAATTCCGATAAAAAAACCAAGCACGGAGACCCATGCCGGCACAATACCCTCACCGATTTTAAACCATATGCCGCTTGCGCAGCCGCTTGCCATCACAATCCCTATGCCGAATATATAACCGCCCATTATATTGGCAACGGGCATAAACCCCTGCCTGTAGAGGGTCTTGACAACGCCCGTGTCCTCAAGGATATTCGCCCCGATAATCATAATTAAAAGCGCGGTAAGATATGCCCGGAAAATCTCCGTGTTCTGAACAAGTATCATATCCCTGAAGGCCGAGTTCATGCAGACCCTTCCGCGCTGTAGCACCCAGCCCAACATAATCCCTATGATTATCCCCGATATCAACACCGATATAAACACTTTAACCTGGCCTCTCTGTCATTAGTATCCCGAAACCGTAGAATCCACGGAAAATGCCCGTGTATTAAAGATACGCTATAGGATAATTATAGCAATATTTCAAATGCTTTGAAAAGGGGGGACTGCGATAGCAACATTGTATTATTCTACTAAGAACTCATATTCCACTTGTGAAAACAGCGTACTCGGCAGATCAGATAGTCTTTTCAGCGCAACTTTAACTGCTTGGCCGGACATATCAATCCCAATCCAGTTGCGGTTGAGCAATTGTGCTGCAACAAGTGTCGTGCCTGACCCTGCAAAGCAATCAAGCACCAAATCCCCTTCATTTGAAGATGCTCCGATGATGAACTTCAACATCTCTAAACTTTTCTCAGTTGGATATTGAGGATATTGCGGGTCTTTGAATTCCCAAATATCCTGCATTTTTTTACCATCCTTTTCATCGAGAAATATTTTCCTGCGTGGAACGCCGTTCGATGACCATTCAATTAAACCCTGAGTATCCAATTCATCTAAAGCTATCGGGTCGGTTCGCCAATGTCGTCCTTTAGGTGGTTTCATACCTTTCCACTCCTTACCTGTGTTCCCACTTGAGGTCTCACCGGGGGCGTGAAGCGGGATTGTAGTGTAGCGCCGTCCATTCTTGTCAATTTTTTTAAATAACCTATCTTCGTCCTGTGCGGAAAAAGGAATACTCGGGTCATTCCAAACAGGGCTTTCCGATTTTGAGTAGAAAAGAATCAAGTCCTTTATGTTGCCGTATGCCTTACGTTGAAAATTTTTCGGATTGCATTTGACTCGGGTAATGTCATTTCTAAAGTTTTCCTGTCCAAACACCTCGTCCATTATGAGCTTCACATAATGTCCGATTTTATAATCGATATGGAGATAAATTGACCCGCGCTCAGATAGAAGCTCACGTAAGAAAATCAGGCGCTCACGTAAGAACTCCAAAAATTCTGCGCCGACAAGTGTGTCGCTATACGCAATTGCATCACTAATACAGCTGCTAATCGTATTAGCACGGCCATCACTTATCTTGAAGTGTCCATTAGTTGCAAAAGGCGGGTCGATATAGACTAAAGAAACCTTGCCGGCGTAATTATCAAGAAGGGTTTTCAGAGCTGAAAGATTTTCGGCCTGGATGAACTTATTTTTTGCACCCTTGCCGGATACAAGTTTTAGTTTCACTCCTGGAGTTTTATTGAGTATATCTTTTTCAGATTTCTTGTTGTCATAAGCAATTAACATAGGCATTATATTTGATAGAGAAACTCACGTAATACCAGCGCGCTCATTATGTTGTCGTTTTTATATTTTTCTGTGATGTCCCTGTACATCTTGTTCTTGCCCTTGATATAAAGTACACCGTCTAAAATTGCTACCGTTATTGCCTTTACGCCTGGTGTTCTCAATGTTGCGATGGCATCATTGAATTGAGCATTTTGATGTCCTCCGAAATCAGTTAGAAATTTTGCCTCACCTATAACATACTTGCCGTTAAAGCGGCCTATAAAATCCAAGCCCTTGTCATGTTTGTATTTTAGATGTTCACGAGCAAAAGCCATCATCTCTGCGTCAGTAGCGTCTATAACCGCATTTTCATTTGTATTTAGAAAGTTATCAACTTATAGCATGTCCACTCCTAATGACTTCTTATTAAGCCAACGCTTGAAAAGTGGACCGATTTGTCGATTTGTCTCTTTAGGTTCGGACGAGCGGGAGAAAATCTCATCAAGTCCCATTTCATAAAGCCGTCCACAGAGGCGATCAACAGTTGCCGGATTTCGTTTTAACGCCTCTTTATCGCGCTTTAGATATGCAACGTACGAATCCTTAATGGGAAACAAATCAAGCCGCAAAATACTCTCAAGAAGTGCAACATTCTCTCTAAGTTCAAATGCCTTCTCGATATTTTTCCAAAGAATGCTGTCAATGTCGCGAATTCCTTCAGGAATTGTTGGATAAACCTTGAACAAATCATCAAGATAGCTACGCTGGCCCGCATAATCAATGCTTAACTGCGTCCAATAATTTATTTTTTTTCTCATAATGATAAAATCAAAGACATAATCTGGTCGGGGCGACTGGATTCGAACCAGCGACCACACGGTCCCGAACCGTGTACGCTACCAGACTGCGCTACGCCCCGATTTCTATTGGGTTGCCAACCATATCTATTATACATTTTTGCCTTTACGAATATCCATCTGAATCTTTGAATAATGTTTTAGGTTACACACCATGCCTTTGACACCACAATTATGGCCCTGGCTTCACTATCGGAAATCGTTCTGGCATCCAGGAGGAGCATATCCCCTTTTATGCGCGATATTACTGGCGGAGTTGAGCCTCTCAGACGTTGCTCAAGCTCGTTTAGCGTCTGCCTTTTCGATTTTATCGATACGGCATAAGTCGGGAATTCATGCCCCGGCAGCGACCCGCCTCCGGCATATGACAAATCCTCCGTCAGGGTTGCTTCTATCAGTCCGGCGGTTTGTTTTCTTATCCCCGCGGCTAGGCGCGCGGCCCTTTTCCTTATTTCCGTTATATCCTGGGTGAGCATTTCCAGAACCGGTATGTTCTTAAATGCCCGGCCGGCATCGGCGTACTCCATCAGTGT
>PEAC01000166.1 GCA_002753305.1 Nitrospirae bacterium MYbin6 | reverse complement strand
GGTGGGGCTGAGGCCTGTTGTGAGTGATTCCGCAAAGCACCTCGCGCCGGATAAGCTGAAGGCCCAGGGCATGACGGAACTGGAGAAGAAATATTACGACTATGGCGACGACCTGAAGCCGGTTGCCGTAGATGAAGTGATTATCGGCAACGTAGTCCAGGCCGGACAAGGGCAGAATCCCGCAAGACAGGCCATGATAAGGGCCGGCATTCCAAAGGAAACCCCTGCGTACACGATAAACAAGGTATGCTCTTCGGGGCTGAAATCCGTGGCCCTCGGTGCCGCTTCGATAATGAGCGGACAGGCTGATGTCGTCGTAGCTGGTGGAATGGAGAGCATGAGCAATATCCCATTTGCCATGTTGCAGGCCAGATGGGGCTATCGTATGGCCCTGACCGGTATAGGCGAGGTGCATGACCTCATGGTGTTTGACGGCCTGTATGAGATATTCTACGGCTACCACATGGGGATTACGGCAGAGAACATTGTGGACTTATACGGCATAAGCAGGCAGGAACAGGACGAGTTAAGCCTCCTCAGCCATACCAGGGCACGCGCGGCCATAACAAGCGGCACCTTCGCGGAGGAGATAGTCCCCGTAGTAATCAAAGGCCGCAAGGGTGATACCATCATCGATACCGACGAAAGGCCAATGGATACGTCCATGGAAAAGCTCGCAAAGATGAAGCCCGCTTTTAAGAAAGATGGCTCCGTCACAGCGGGAAACGCCTCGGGAATAAACGACGGCGCCGCGTCGGTTCTTCTGATGTCCGCTGAAAAGGCAAAGGAGTACGGACTTGAACCATTCGTAAAGATAAAGGGTGTTGCCACGGGTGGCGTCGACCCGGCCTATATGGGACTGGGGCCGGTACCTGCCGTCAGGAAACTCCTCAAGGCAAATAACCTGGCCGTTAAGGACATTGACTGCTGGGAACTCAACGAGGCCTTTGCCTCACAGGCAATCGGCTGCATGAGAGAATTAGGGCTGTCAAACGACAAGCCTAACGAACTTGGAAGCGGTATCTCACTGGGCCATCCAATCGGCTGCACCGGGGCAAGACAGCTTGTCACCGGCATGAGGCAGATGAAACGCAAGGGCCACAAGACCGGTATAGTCACAATGTGCATTGGCGGCGGCATGGGCTTTGCGATGTTAGTAGAGAGATAAACTCAATCTAATTCACTATGGACGGCGGAAACAGGCTCAAAAGAGCCACATAATTTCCGCCGTTTTTTTTCGTTTTTTATTATTTCCTGGCGTACCTGTGCCTGAGATATTCTATGACTCCGGGCATGATGGATATTATAATTATCGCAAATATTACGGCTGTGAAGTTGCGCTTGATAACCGGGATGTTGCCGAAGTAATACCCGGCCGTTAAAAATATGGCAACCCAGAATATACCCCCCGTAACGTTATAGATTATAAAGCGCCTGTAGTTCATCTTGCCTATGCCGGCTACAAACGGGGCAAATGTCCTTATAATCGGCACAAAGCGAGCTATTATTATTGTCTTTCCGCCGTATTTGTCATAAAACTGTTGTGTTCTCTCCAGGTGTTTTTTGTTTAGCAGCCGGGAGTTCTCGAAGTGAAAGACCTTCGGGCCGATGTAGTATCCTGCCCAGTAGTTAACGGTATCGCCGATTATTGCGGCCACTGACAGGCCGATTATCAGCCAGTGCAATTTCAACGTGCTTATGGCGGCAATCGTCCCTGCCGCAAACAAGAGTGAATCTCCGGGTAAAAATGGCGTTATTACAAGGCCCGTCTCACAAAACACTATTGTTAGCAAAATGGCGTATGTCCACGCGCCGTAGCTGTTTACTATATCACCGAGGTGCTTATCAAGGTGCATTACTATCTCTATAAATTGTTTAAACAAATCTATCATTGCCGGTTTGCCCTCCATGTCCTCTTGATTGAGTAGGTAAAATAAATGACAAGGCCGATAATCAGCCACACTATGAGCCTCTTCCATGTGTCTGCGGGGAGTCCATACATGAGATAGAGGCAAAAGGCGATGCCCCCCAAGGGGACTGTGATGCCGCCCGGCGCCTTAAAGACCCTTCGGATTTGTGGTTGTGTGAATCTGAGAATCAGCACCCCGGCGCAGACTATTAAAAATGCAAGCAGCGTTCCAATACTTACCAGCTCACCGGCTATCTCTATCGGTAAGAGCGCAGATGCCGCGCACCCGCATACCCCCGTTATGATAGTAGCCACATACGGGGTCTTGTATCTCTTGTGGACCTTTGAAAACACATCCGGTATTAATGAATCCCTCGACATCGAATAAAATATTCTCGACTGTCCCATCAACAACACCAGTATTACGGATGACAGCCCGGCTATCGCGCCAATCTTAACAACGGGCGAGAGAAAATGGAGCTTCATCGCGTCTATCGCAATGGCAATCGGGGCAGGCACCTGCAGTGCTGAGTAGTGCACAACGGAGGTCAAAACCAGCGATACGCATACATATAAAACAGTGCAAATAGCAAGGCTCCCCAGGATTCCTATAGGGAGGTCGCGCTGCGGGTTCCTTGCCTCCGATGCGGCTGTGGATACCGTGTCAAATCCGATATAGGCAAAAAACCCCACACCTGCCCCGCGCAGTATCCCGCTCAGGCCGAAAGAGCCAAACTCCCCCGTATTTGGCGGTATAAACGGACTCAGTAAAGACGGGTTAACAAAAAACGCCCCCACGGTAATAAATATAAGCAGTATCAATACCTTTATTACAACTATCATGGAGTTGACCCATGAGGAGAATCTTATCCCTAAAAGGAGTACAACAGACATGGCAGTTACAATAAACAGGGCAGGGACATTCATTATATACCCCGTTGCAACCCATTTGTGAATAGCAGAGTCATACGTAAACGGAGGGCCAGAGAGGTACTTAGGTATGTGGATGCCAAAATCTCCGAGGAAACTGACCACATAGCCTGACCACCCGATGGCCACGGTTGAGGCCCCAAGGAAATACTCAAGTATCAGGTCCCAGCCGATTATCCATGCGATGAACTCCCCCAGTGTGGCGTAGGCATAGACATAGGCGCTGCCTGAGATGGGGATCATTGATGCCAGCTCCGCGTAACAAAGCCCGGCAAAGCCGCAGGCAATAAAGGCCAGAACAAATGACAGCACAATCGCCGGCCCCGCGTAACTAGCCGCGGCGTGTCCGGTCAGGACAAATATCCCGGCCCCCACAATGGCCCCCACACCGATGGCCGTCAGTTCAACGGGGCCAAGCGTACGCCTGAGGGCATTGCCGCTGTCGGAGGAAAACGCCTCCTCCTGGAGCGTGTCTATCGACTTCTTTTGTAACAGCCTTTCAATTGTCATCAGTATAAGCGTTTCCTTAGATATATACCTGTGTGAAATTTTCGGTGCCTCGTGCCTAATATACAAAAACGGCGGCCCTAAAAGCAATCGTTTGGCGTTTACCCTGTTGCGAACAGTTGATTCATGAAATACGGCATTGACAAACCGGCAGGGTTGAGGATAGGATAAAATTATGGAAACACTAACAATTGAAAGAGACTTAGACTTAACGGAGATAATAAACGGGGAGGAGGTTGTGTCGCCAAGCCCTTTCGGGAAACACCAGAAAATTGCAAAGAAGCTCAATAGAATAATAGACCGCTATGTTGAGGCCAACGGGATAGGAGAGTTATACTTTTCCCCTCTTGACGTAATTTTAGAGGAGGGGCATACAAGGCTTCAACCGGACTTGTTGTTTATAAGAAAAGAGAATATGGGAATCTTGCAGGATTTGGATAAGAGGCGTACCGGATATGGTTTGTGAAATCGTATCGGCAGGGAGTTACGATAGGGACGTTTCTGTTAAAAAGGCCATCTATGAAAAATACAGCGTACCGGAGTATTGGATAGTCATCCCTGAGCTGCAATCTTTCGAGGTCTTAACCCATGATAACGGTAAATACGTAAGACATTCATACGCAGAGCTTGAAGGTATGATTACGTCAAAGGTCATTGATGGGCTTCAAATCAATATCAAAGACGTGTTCGAGGGCTATAACTCTCAAATCATTTGCCCTTCATCATGAGGATACAATCTGCATATGGAAATAGAGACTGACAACTTAATGCAGAGATATTTTGCAAATAAATAAATCTGTCCCCTTTTCTGCTCCTAATAATTAAGTATTGTGTCCCCTTAATTCTCAGACATGACAATACACAAATGCATCCTCACACAGCGCCGAAATAAAGGTTAGCATGTGAATAATATTTATTCTGGACGATTAAATCATGATATAACCCCCATGTTCTAAAGAAGTTGCTTTTCCTTCTTCCAATCAACAATCGCCCATTTTATTATTGTAAAGGTATAGTGGACCCAATTGTCAAGACAAAAATTTGCCTTTTTTAAGTTACAGCAAGTCCTTATATTTTTCATAGCCCAGGCCCCAAAGGGGCGGGTGTACGTCCCAAGTCCTTAG
>PEAC01000165.1 GCA_002753305.1 Nitrospirae bacterium MYbin6 | reverse complement strand
GCTCATGTGCCCTGTGCCCGGGGCTATGTAGACTATGCCGTTTTCTATCTTCTCCCCCTGTTTGCCGTGCCGCTGGCCTCGGTTGTTGAGACCGTGCGCATAGACCAGTCCAACATAAAGACGATAAGGGGGCAGGAGACGGTGATTCTGAGGAACGAGATAGTGCCGGTACACAGGCTTGCGAACAAGTTTTTCATCCAGTCGTCCTCATCAAACGGCGGGCATAAGATGTATCTTGTGGTAATCCTCATAGGAGAGAAGAAGTTTGGCATGATGGTAGATAAATTATTCGGCCAGGAAGAGGTGGTAATAAAATCGATAGAGGGATTTTCAAACAGCTCTGAGGGGATAGCCGGGGCAACGATAACCGGAGACGGCAAGGTAGTCCTGATCCTAGACCCGGCAGTGATGTTCGTCGGGGACTTGCGCACATAGCGGCGTGTGAGATGGACGATAAGATAAGGGTGCTGATAGTCGACGATTCGGCGTTTATGAGAAATGCCATAAAGAGCATGATAACGTCGGACAAGGACATACAGGTAGTTGGCGTGGCCTGTGACGGTGTAGAGGCGCTTGAGAAGGTTCAGATACTCAAGCCGGACATTGTAACGCTGGATGTGGAGATGCCGCGCATGGACGGGCTGGAGACGCTGAGGCAGATAATGGACAAGTACCCCATACCTGTAATCATGGTAAGTTCGTTGACAGTAGAGGGGGCAAAGACGACACTGCAGGCACTGGAGCTTGGCGCCGTGGACTTCATCCCAAAGAATCTCTCCGAGCTCTCAGTAAACATAGTGAATATCAAGCTGATGCTGATAGATAAGTTAAAGCAAATCGGCGGCAAGAAGATGAGGTTGAAGAGACGCGCAGCCCAGGCCTCCCCGCAGCACGCGCAGCATACACCTCAGGCGAAGGCCGTGAAGTTCACATCATCCAAAAGAATGGCCATTGTGGCGATAGGAACATCCACTGGCGGGCCTAAGGCGCTTCAGATGGTGATACCCATACTGCCGAAGAATTTCCCGGTCCCGGTTGTAGTCTCGCAGCACATGCCGGCAAATTTTACGGGACCTTTTGCCGAGCGGCTCAACCAGCTAAGCCAGATGCAGGTAAAGGAGGCCAAACAGGGGGAGAAGATAGAAAACGGCATAGTCTACATAGCCCCGGGCACAGGGCACATGAGCCTGATAAAAAGGGGATTTGACAGGATAGTCAACATAGCGGAGAATGCCGAATTTATATATAAACCGTCCGTGGATGTGATGATGATGTCAGTGGCGGCGGCCAATCCGGGGGCGTGCCTGGGTGTAATTCTAACCGGAATGGGCAATGACGGCCTTAAGGGGATGAGGGCGATAAAGGACTCAGGCGGCAGGACACTTGCCCAGAACGAGGACACATGCGTGGTGTATGGAATGCCGAAGGCCGTGGTGGATGCCGACATAGCCGATAAAGTCGTGCCGATTGACGATGTAGCCGGTGAGATAATAAACTCGATATAGACGGCCGAGAGCGATAAACACTTTAATTGTCCTGCCAGATTATGTTAGAATGCAAGTTAACAATCACAGGCGATAGTTTTATTATAAATAGTATATTTGCCGGAAATGGATAGGGAGGTGTTGAGATGGAGGCATTTGCAGTAACAGACAATGTATTGCAACTGGTAACATTCACGTTAGGGACGGAGGAGTATGCGGTTGACATATTGAAGGTACAGGAGATAAACCGGATGACCGAGATAACGATGGTTCCAAACGCGCCGCCGTTTGTCGAGGGTGTGATAAATCTGAGGGGCAAGGTAATCCCCGTAGTGAGCCTGAGAAGGAAGTTTGAGATAGAGGATAAACCCAGCGATGAAAGCTCAAGGATAATGATAGTGGACTTACAGGGGGTAACAATCGGCCTGATAGTGGATTCGGTCTCAGAGGTACTGCGCGTGCCGTCAGACATAGTGGAACCCACACCGCCGATGGCAACAAACATAACAACTGAGTTCATCTACGGCATAGCGAAGCTCAACGACAGGCTGATAATCCTGCTCGACATGGACAAAATGCTCGACCGCTCATCGGCGAATTCGCTGTTTTAAAATGACGTACACACCGCCTAAAGAATATAACAGAAGCAGCTAATCTTGTTGAGCCGTTGCTGATTGATAGCAGGAATGTCCTGGTCTTTTATCCTATCCGGCCTGAGTTGAGCGCTACGCGATGTCTTTGCGCTGGTATATGACCTTCCCGAATGCCTCCCGCAGGACAGGCACATTGTTAAAAAGCTCCTTAAATGCCTTTCTCTCGACGGTGAGTACATCTACTGCCGTTACGGTGCGAATGGAGGCGCTGCGGGGTTTATCGTGCATCAGTGCGCCCTCGCCAAAGCAGTCTCCGGTAGTGAGCCGCCCGATGGGTTTTTGTTCGGCGCCCTTCAGTACCTCGGCATCGCCGCTGATGACGACATAGACCTTGTCGCCGGGGTCGCCCTCGTTAAAGATTATCTCGCCCGGCTCGAAGTGCATCCGTGAGATATTCTGCGTGGGGTCAATATTAATGTTAACAATGTCAAGCGGGATGAATAAATCCAAAAACCAGTCAAAGGCCACGCGAACCTTTCTGACCACGCCGGGCAGCTTTGACCAATAGACGAACCTCCACATAAACCAGCCCAGGACTCCGGATACCTTAATGCCAAGAATCACACCCGCGGCGGAGTGGTGCCCCAGGGCGCCCATCATTCCAAGGGCCTTAAAGGAAAAGGGCTGTTTGGGGCGGCCATCGATTTCGGCCATAATATTATGGGCCAGGCGCCGACCCTCGCGCACGGCAAACTGTGCCGTTGGCGGGCAGGGTTTGTTTGTATCTCCATCCATAATATAGGCGCAATCACCAAGTGCCCAGACACCAGGCATATCCGTAACGGCAAGGTACTGGTCGACAACAATCTTTCCGCGTTCCTTTTTCAGCGGCAGGGCCTTTAAGACCGCCCCGGGGGCAGCCCCAATGGTGGCCACAACGGTCTTAGTGGGGATTACTGCTGCATCCTTAAGGACGGCCTCATCGGCGGTTACGGCACTGATGTAGGCGTTTAGTCTGATATCAATCTGGTTTTTCTTAAGAATATTATAGGCGTAATCACTGAGAGATGGCGGGAATTCGGGCAGGATCTTATCGGCGCCGTGAAGGAGAATCATCTTAATGTCGGCTGGGTTGATATTCGGGTAGCGGCGCGCAGCCCCACGCACATAATCGTTCATCTCACCAATTGCCTCAACGCCGGAAAACCCGCCACCGGCAACGACAAAGGCCAGCATCTTCCTGCGCCTGGCCGCGTCCTTCTCAGTATCTGCCTGTTCAAGCAGATGGATGATATGATAGCGCAGGACAAGGGCGTCGGCTACGTTTTTAAAATGAAACCCGTGGTCAGAGAGTCCGGCAACGATAGAGAAGTTATCCTCAAGGCCAAGGGCAAGGACGAGATGATTGTATGGAATTTCGTTCTTAACGGAGGAGGACTTTATTGAGGTGATGACAACTTTCCTGTCGAAATCAATGTGCTCGACCTCCTGGACATAGAGGTTAATGCGAGGGCAGAGGTCGCGAATGGCAATGGAGACGTCAAGCGGGGAGAGGCTGCCGGAGATGACCTCACCAAGCATGGGGGTATAGACGGTGTAGTTTTCCTTGTTGACCATGGCGATTTCAACATCGCGGGAGCTGCGCTTTCTGAGGGATTTACAAAGGGCCATAGCGGTATAAATGCCGCCAAAGCCGCCGCCAAGAATAAGTATCCGTGTCTTTTCCATAGAATCCACAACCCCCAGGGCATTGAGATAATTTCACGTTGGGTACAACCGTAAAGTAAGCCTTGAGATGAAATCTATCACAAAGTGCGGGATATTGTCAAATCCTGAAGAGGTGTCAGCCAGCCCTTATATGTTTACAACCCTTTGGCTTTCATATATTCTATACTAGCTTTTACTGCGACATCACGCACAAAGTCTGCTGTTACATTTCCGGCTGCTTTTGAGTATTTCCATAATTTTCCGAGAATGTCTTCCTTTAAATCTTTTCCAATTGGTTTTATTCCTATAAGCAAGTCAGATATTTTTACTTTTTCTGCTGTTTTACCACAGTTGACTTCGAGATTTTCTTGTATTTTCATTTTCAATAAAAAATTATAATCGAACTGATGCTTACAACCTTGTGAACATGTACAAGGGATATTTTCTGTGATCTCGATATTTTTTTTGTAAGGATCGTTTATCAGTTCAAGTTCAGTGCGAATTTTTGCCAGCAGAGCCTCTTTCTTTTTACCAGAAACCCTTATTTCAATCCGTTTATCTATCGGGTATGCCCTTACAAACGCCCTTGTATCTTTATTTTCTTCTTTAAGCAGGACACCAAGCTTCCAGCAAATAAAATTGCCGCCATTATCTTTTTCAATAAGCTCGTGAAGCCTCACAATAAACCGCGGAATATAATGGACCCCAAAAACTGGACAACATGTTAAGTTACAGTAAGAGCAGAAAGATGGAGGTCCAAGGATATTATGAAGACGAAATATGC
>PEAC01000164.1 GCA_002753305.1 Nitrospirae bacterium MYbin6 | reverse complement strand
AAATCGCCATGGTAGGTATTATGTTCTGAGCGATATTCGTTGAAACGAGGTTCATAGGCAAATACCCCAGTCGGGGAACTATGATTATATTTGACCTCTTTGTTAAGGATAGACTGCATCCCCATATTTTCGAGATGCGGAGAATAAAAATCCTCTTTCGTGGATTTTATAAAGTGGCGCGGAACGCCTTGAGAGTAAACAGCCTTCGGGCGAACGGAGACAAACGTCATGACGTACCCAAATTCAGGAACGAAATGCCTGAATTTATTTGTACGCATGGCGGCGATAGCATGGCCTTTCATATCGCCTACGTCTACCGTAGCGCCGGTTTCGGCTGTTGCGAGGACTTCGGAGAAAGTAAGTTGACCACGACCAAGAGCCAATATTTCAGGCTGTTGAAGACGAGCATCAAGAGGAGAAACCCCGAAGTCAGCTTGAGACATTTTTTCAATGGTTGCGCCATAAATTTGACGCATTTCCATGAATTTTTGCAAAGCGATTGCCTCGCGGAGTTGGTTAATGTCTGTGCCAGTGACACTTGCAAGAGCGGCGTAGACATTTGAATTTGTAGAGTTAAAGGCAGTAGCAGGAGCGGTTCCAATGGCAGATTTTGAGGCTGCATAAAGCTGTCCACCTTGCGAGTAAGAGGTAGTGCCGGCAGGGTGGGAGGAACCGTTATTAATAGGAGTAAGATTCGTGGTAGCAATGGTATTTGAAATATTTGTAGCAATACCCATCACCGGAGCGTTACCACTGATAGGAACAGTCACAGCGGCGCCAAGTTGTTCATTTGCATTTGAACGTGTAAACCGATCGCCAGACCAGTTCACATTTTTTAGAGCAACTGAAGTTGTGGTATCTGCGCCTGAAGTAATATCAACGGTAAGTTTTGCCTGATGCTCTTCGTCGCGAATATGAGCATTATAAAATGCTGCATATGCGCGGAAGGGCAAAGCAGAAGCGGTAGTATTGTAGCCAACAGGGAGGCCTAAATAATTCGCCAGTGAGCCTTTTGCTACCGGAGTACCCGAGAAGTCGATAGTAGGGAAGACAGACGCATCAAGGCCGTCTTCGCCGCCCGTGATGAAAATATTAAAGTCTTCCCAAACGACACGATGAGGCGTGTAAGAATGAGTAACTAGAATTTCGACCTGATGCATGACAGGCGCGAGAAGAGGAAGAGCGCGAATCACAGCCTCTGTGTTCGCTTGGATAGTATCACCAGGAAGGACTTCGATGCAGGAAACTGGAATCAGTTCCCCTGGATCGAAAGTAGAGAGAGAAGTTTTTCCAAGATCGTGGAGGTATCTACGTTTCATAGGGTCTTTTCCTTCTGTTTGAGGTTTTGTTTAGACTTGAAGTTAAGTATAGGCTGATGATTTAGGTAAGCCAAGAGCCTTTTACGCGAGACCGCCGCATCCGGCGGTAGTTTTGGATCAGGGTTTTCCTGATTTTTTTGCAAAGCCGACAATTCGGCTTCGTAGATTTTTTTCTGAAGTTCTTTAGCATGCCATTTTTTCCTTATAGTAAGTTCACCTGTAACAACATCCATAAATTCTTGGACAGTGCAATCCATTTTTAACTCTTCGCGCAGTTTTTCGCGAAGATATTTACCAAGAGGTAAAATGCGGTTGCCATGTTTGAGAGAGATAGGAACGTCACCAGCAGGAGTAAAGCATTCAGGATGAGCAAGGAGAACGTCAGCAAGGATTTTAACAGCATTGCCGCCTATACCGTAGGGCCGATTCGAAGCGCGGCAGAATTCAGGATGAATGCCTAAATCCTCGTACATTTGCTCATTGTAAGTATTTTTTTTCTGCACGTAGCCAGCTACGTAAGCAGCAGATTGCGGAGTAAGTTCGCCGATGTGGACAAATCCTATAGGTTGACCACGTTTAGAGCCTTTTGGCACAGTCCATGCGGCGCATATTTCGCGCTCGTATTCTGGACCGATACCAAATAGGCATAGGTGATAGTGGGGGTTGATTCCGCGTGCGCCTGATGTACCGTATTCACCGACTGCGAAGTATCTAAAACGAGTTGGTGAAATAGCTTGGCGCAGACGGTAGAAATATTTTTTAAGATCGTCTGGAGATAAGGACGCATCGGCAGGAAAGTTTTCTTCGTTGTATGTAAGAGTGACGAAACAGTTATGCTCATGTGATGATGCCTCTAACATGATTCGATGGGTTTTAAGTTGCTTTTGCGAAGTCCGGCACCCTTGGCACTTGCCACAGGGAGCCGGATAATTCGTCACAGTAAAGTAAGGATTAAAGCATGGAGGCATGAACAGCTTCCATGACTTCAGGAATTTCTTTGCGGAAAGATTTACCTTCACCTTGAGGACAGACAACCTCAATTTTGTAACTGTTTGTAGGTTGAAGAGCAGAGCAGCCCGCTACGCAGCCTGCAAGTACGAAAAGAAGAATAACCAAGATGATAAGACGTTTTTTCATTACTTTTTCCTTTCAAAGCGTGAGAAGAATTCCTTGAATTTTTTATCTATCAAGGAGGTTTTGCCAGTGCGTTGACGCTGCATATATTCAGTCCAGCGTTGCGCTAGACCTGATGGAGTATTAGGGTAATTGCGTTTGTAGAAGAGTTCGAACGCCTTATATTGTTTGATAGGGAAGGGCAGATTTTCTATTGCTTCGCTAGGCCCTTCCTCAGAGAAAGGAAGTTCGATTTTTTGATTGTGGCCCATATCGTACTCACGAAAGCCCGGAGGTAGAGCAGCACCAAGCCCAGAGTCGTCCCTGCGTTTCATAGTTTCCTCATCAGGTTTGGAAATAACGCGTGGATCCCCGGGTTGGTAATTTATATTTGAAATTTGAGAACGAAGAAGATCGTTCTCAAGATGGGCACGTTCTACAGCAAGGTCAGCGAGCTCCTGCTCTTGACGTGAGCCAGAGAAAGCAGAGCGAACAGCGCGGCCGATATTTTGACCCATGCCGCTAGACACATCCTGAGATAGACTAAAGCCGCCAGATGAAGGAGAGATACCAAGAGCGACAAGAGGATGAATTTTATTTACCTCGGCGGCCTTCATGGTAGAAGCAAAATGCCCCATGATTTGTTTATGTTGAGCAGTACGCGCTGTATTTAATTGCTCGCGGAATCCGGGGCCTTTATCCGCGAATGCAGACGCGAGAAGAGTTTCAGCAAGAGTACCAGCAACCGCGCCAATAGGTCCACCAGCAAGGCTGCCAAGAGTTGAGCCAATACCAGTATTAGTATAATGCTGAGCAGGAGGACGAGGAGGAAGAGGGACAGACATTTTTTAACACCTTTCATATGATGAGTCTTTCCAGACAGAAGGTTTTTGACCAGTTTTTCCTGCGTTGCCAGTCGCGTGAATTATTTCCTTACGGGCTTGGCGGCGTTCACAGGGAGTTTCTTTAGAAGGAGCATAGAGGACAGGAGTCTCTGAAAGAAAGGAACTTTTCTTTTTTTCAGAGGTTGGTTTAGATGATGAGAAACCGTAGGTTTTTTTTGATTGAGTTGGTAGTACAGGTTCGATGAAAGTATCCAGTGAAGATGAAGGAAGAGAGGTTTTCAAGCGCAAGGGGTCCTTAGCCTGACGGCGCGTATGATCCCTTTTTTTCCTTCTGTACTTCTTCATAGGGACATTATCTCACCTAGACCGTAATAATCAAGTGATTTTACGGTCAGTGAGCAAGAAAGATTGCTCGGCGGGGGGCGCGCAAGCGCGCCAAAGGAAGGGCTACGGGCGCAAGCGCGCCCTCCCGTGGCCTTCGGCCACAAGAGAAGGGCGCGGCCATAGCCGCGCCCTTCAGCCTGCTGCGTGTGGGAATCACGACCTACGCAGGGGAGGAACCGCCAGTTTCACCTGTCGGAGGTACAGGCGCGGAAGGAGCGGGTTCCTCGATTTGGACATTGACAACATCCTCAATTTCTGAAAGCAAGCCCATTTTTTCGTAAATGGTCATTGAGGAGCGGACATCGTCCGGAATGTCAAAGTTATTTTCTTCAGCGACAATGCGCTGAATTTGTTCAGGAGTAAGATTTTCCGAAGCCATACGAGCGGCAGTTTCCGCGTGGATTCGGAGAGTGATTTCACGAACGCGCTCAGCGAGAGAGCGTTCTTGATTAAGAGGAGCCTCAACGAAGAGGCGTGTCGGATCGCATTGTTCGGAACCATCCTCAAGGATTTCTGCCTTATCCGGCATTGCCTTCTTGAGGGCTTCTGCACGAACTGTGCGAGACACTTTTTCATCGAGAAGTTTTTTAGTCATGATATTTTTTCCTTTCACTAAGATTAGACAAGACCAATGGGTTTGACAGACTTTTTAACAAGGCGGCGGGCAGCCACCTTGTTTTTGAACATGCCAAGCAAGTTGTTGACTGTTGACTGTGCGAAGACACGTTGCGTTGGAGAACAGGTAATAAAGGTAGAATTTAATGCCGGATCACCTGAGAGATCACGGCCAAAGTGCCAGTGGTTAAGAGAGGAATCGACGAAATCGCCATGGTAGGTATTATGTTCTGAGCGATATTCGTTGAAACGAGGTTCATAGGCAAATACCCCAGTCGGGGAACTATGATTATATTTGACCTCTTTGTTAAGGATAGACTGCATCGAAG
>PEAC01000163.1 GCA_002753305.1 Nitrospirae bacterium MYbin6 | reverse complement strand
TTACTTTGAAGACGGACATCTGGTCATGGAGTGTTTCCATTCTTGAGATATTCATTGGAGGCGTAACCTGGCTAAGCGGCAATGTGGCCGCCCTCGTATTAAACGATTACCTGAGAGACCCTCAGCCAAACGCAAATATCCCTCATATGCCACAACCACTGGCAGCGCTCCTTAAGCGGTGTTTCGCGCAAGACCCTGATGGGCGCCCTGACGATATGCAGGAAATCACCATAGAGCTTAAACAAATCTATAGAGACATAGCCGGAAAGGACTATCCGCGCGGTGAATACCTGGCGGGGCGGCTCACTGCCGACAGCCTCAATAACCGCGCCGTGTCGTTTCTGGACCTTGGGCGCACATCCGAGGTCGTAGGCGTGTGGAAGGAATCCCTGCGTGTCGACCCGCATCATTTCGAGTCCACGTTCAATCTTGCCCTCTATGAGTGGAGGAGGTGTGCTATTGCGGAGCGGGATATATTCCGCAGGTTTGATGAGATCGTAAGAAATCAGACCCTCAACCACAGGGATTACAATCTGATAGGGAGGATGTATCTGTTCTTTGGCGAATACGGCAAGGCGCTTGAGACCATGTGGAGGGGGTTTAACGAAGCCACAGCCTCGCAGGACGAGCTTAAGGCCCTGGTTGCGGCACTCTCTGCCGAGGGTAGGCGCTCGTCAAAAAAAGACGACACCTCCGCAATGGCCATATGGAAAGACGTGGAGAAATACTCGAAGAAACTGCTCGAAGGAGGCTCAAGGGATATACAGATAATCGCGGCCCACGCCATGTCCCTGAGAAGGCAGGGCAGGACGAGCGAGTCCGAGGCCTTTTACGACAAATCAAGACGGGACATGCCGTCGCTGCCAGACTCAGTTCTGGCAGTTTCAACCGGGTATCTGCCGGGGTACGAGGTAATAAATACGTTTGAGGGGCACAACGGCCTTGTCAGCACGGTTATTGTCTCGGCTGACGGCAAGATGATTGTCACTGGCGGCACTGAGGACAGGAGTGTTCGCATATGGGACATGGACACGGGTGAGTGTTTACATGTCATGGAGGGGCACTCCGACTGGGTCACATGCCTGTGTTTCAGCGCCGATGAGGCAACGGTTATATCGGGCAGCCTCGACAGAACCCTGCGTTTTTGGGATATAAAACGGGGCAGATGTACCAGAGTGCTTGAGGGCCACAGAGACGGCGTAACCGCCATAACGGCAACGGCAGACGGCAGATATATATTAAGCGGTGGAAACGACGCGGCAATCCGCCTCTGGAGCTTTAAGGAAGGCAGCCACATACGTACCCTTGATGGCCACGGCGGCAGGGTAACCTCGTTGTGCATGGGCCCGCGCGGACTTTACGCTATATCCGCAAGTAACGACAAGACGATTCGCCTCTGGAACATAGTCACAGGAAAGTGCCTGATGTCGATGACAGGACACGAAGGGGCAATAAACACACTGGCAAAGCTCGGCAATTCCTCCCATATCCTCTCGGCAAGCGAGGACAAGACAGTCCGCCTCTGGGATACCGGCACGGGGCAGCTCATAAAGACATTCACAGGGCACGCCGGCGCCGTAACATCGGCAGCCTTTATGCCCGATGGAAGGAGTTTTATCTCCGGCAGCACTGACAACACGCTCTGCCGCTGGGACGTAGAGAGCGGCCAACGCTCGTATGTGTTGAAAAAATTCGAGGGGCCGTCCCTGGCCTTATGCCCCGATGGCAAGACTGCCGTCTTCTCCATATGGAACGGCGTGCGCGTAATAAATATCCTGAACAGATATGTCCTTCCGTATGCCTTAGCCGTTCCGGTCTCAAGCGAAGAGGCTGAACAACGTGAGGGTGGTTTTCAAACTATTTTAGATGAGGCCGAAAGGCTGATAAACGAGGGCAGCCTTGACACTATCCCCGAATTGATTAAAACTGGCCGCCAGATAAAGGGCTACGAAAGAGACAAAGAGGCCCTGAAACACCTGGAACGGCTCTCACAGGTGTTTCCACGAAAGAGAATACAAGGGGCGTGGGAGTTAGCTACAGCAGAGGGGCACGAGGGCGCTGTCAATGCCGTGGCCATAAGCGCTGATGGTATGTATGTGGTTACCGGCAGTGCGGACTGGGGCGTTCGTCTGTGGGATGCCTCGGCGATGAGCTGTGTAAAGATCTTTAAAGGGCATGAGGGCGCTGTCAACTCCGTTGCCATAAGCGCTGACAACCGCTTCATACTCTCTGGAGGCGAAGACGCTGTAATACGCCTGTGGGACATCCAAATGGGTGCGTGTGATGGGGTCTTTAAGTACCACTCAGCGCCCGTAACGGCGGTTGCCTTCAGCCGTGACGGCAAATATGCCATATCAGCAAGCATGGACGGCTCTGTCCGCCTCACGGATATAAAGAGCAGGCTTAACCTCCGGATATTCTACGAACGCCAAAGCGCGGCAACCTGTGCCGTGGCAACCCCAGAGCTTCGCAGTGTCATAGTGGGATACGAAGATGGAAGCCTGCGCCTCTGGGATGTCGACAGAGAGGAGTGTGTCGCAACCATCAAGCCGTACAACAATAGTGTGGCCTCGGTTGCGATAAGCCCTGACCAAAAATATGTACTCTCAACGGGTACGTTTGACAATACCTTTCATATCTGGGACATAGGTACTAAAAAACTTTACCGTTCTTTCAAGGGCCACACAGGCGGGGTGCTATCGGCAGTATTCAGCCCAGACGGCAAATTCATAATCTCCGGCAGCCTTGATGGCACATTGCGCCTCTGGGATGTCGACTCCGCGCGCATAAGCCGCACCTTTACCGGCAATACAGGCGGAGTACACTGCGTGTGTTTCGGCTCTGACGCGTGGCATGCCTACTCCGGCAGCGCTGACCACTCTCTGAGGTCATATTATGTAGATTGGGAATTAGAGGCAAGGGGCTTTATGGATTGGGACAACGGCGCCTCCCCATACGTGGAACTCTTCATTGCCGGACATACGCCGTATATTAAAAATTCATTCACAAGGAGGGGAAACCCCGCTTGGGAAGAAAAGAATGTCGAATCTCTCATTTCTGAACTCAGGCTGCGAGGGTTCGGATGGCTCAGACCAGATGGCGTATACGCGAAGTTAAAGGAACTTCAAATTGAGGCGATAAACGGCTGGCAGCATGCCGGGAAATCCTATAACGAGGCAATTACAGAGGCAAAAGAACTTATAAAAACGGGAAACTATACGGCCGCCCTTACCCAGATAAACAAGGCACGCTCCGTCAACAGTTATAAAAAAGAGGCCGAGGCCCTAAGGCTCAACGAGGAGATGTCGATGGTCTTCCCGCGGACACGGCTGGCAGCCGCCATGAGGCTGCATGTATTAAGAGGACACGGGCACGGCATAACGGCAACGGCATTTACAAGTGGCGAGAGAGTTGCCGTCACCACATGTAAGGACAACGTTGTGCGCGTATGGGACTTATCGACAGGCAATTGTCAAATGTCGTTAAGCGTTGACAATCCTGTTACGTCGCTGCTATGTTGTAGTGGCGACACACATGTCCTATCGGGCAATACAGGCGGAAGCCTTCGCCTTTGGGATGTAAAGACGGGGGAGGTTCTAAGGATATTCAAGGGACATGCCGCGGAGATAAGTTCGCTGGCCTTTGCCCGTGGAGGCAGATTTCTTCTGTCTGCAAGTAAAGACGGCATGATGATTCTCTGGGATTTCGACACAGGTGAGCGAGTAAAGGTATATAGATGCCCGTCGAACAATATAACGTGCGCGGCAATAGATGAAGACCTTGCCTTTATCGCCACCGGTAGTACTGACAGGAATATCCGCCTGTGGGATTGTGCCGCGGGCAGTGTTACAAAAACCCTCAGCGGCCACACAGACACGGTCATGGCCATCGACATAAGCCACGACGGAACGTTTATAGTGTCCGGGGGTGTTGCCAGAAGAATTCGCGCTTGGGATGTCGCGTCGGGAAAGAATACCGCAACGTTCGAGGGCCACAGCGGTGCCGTCACGTCGCTGCGGATAAGCCCGGATGGACGGTTTTTTATCTCCGGGAGCCGCGATGGGACGGCGCTTCTCTGGGATAAGACCCAACCTGCGGCAAGTGCGGCCTTTGGTGGACATACGGCCCCGGTAAACAGTGTATATATCTGCCCATCGGCACATATGATGATAACCGGCAGTGAAGACCGGACGGCCTTCGTATGGTATCTGCAATGGGGTTTTACTATAAGGGATTTTACGGACTGGGTCGACGGCGCGTTGCCGTATTTAAAGAGATTTCTATCGAGACACAGAAAAATTGTCAACGATACGCTGATAACGATAGGGATACCCTCACCCAAAGATGAGGACATGGCCGGGCTGCTTGCCGAGCTGAGGCGAAGGGGTTTTGGCTGGCTCACGCCTGAGGGAGTCAACGCCAAACTCATAGAACTACAGGCCGAAATCGAATCTGACTGGAAGGCTCACGAGATGCAGTATAAAGAGCACCTGAAATACGGCAGGGATTTTATTAAAGAAAAAAACTATACAAAGGCAATTGAATCTTTATCACAGGCACATGCACTGAAGGGTTTTCAGAGGGAAGAGGAACCCCTTCGCCTGCTCGATAAAATGTCCGGCATATTTCCGAAGGCCAAACTTCAGGACGTATGGAGGGTGAATTACCTTGAGGGGCAC
>PEAC01000014.1 GCA_002753305.1 Nitrospirae bacterium MYbin6 | reverse complement strand
CATGGAAGCAGGGCATTATTACAGTATTAATAGGATTGTCAGTATGGCTATTGGACAATGCCGTCTTGCGCCAGGCCCTCTGTGGTATTTACAATGAGCCAAGTTATTTTGCCAGTATGATATTTAGCAGTATCTTTTCTGGCAATTTCCTGGCCACTTTAAAAGGTGGATTTATTTTTACTTTAAAATATATTACTTTTTTATTGATGGCGGTTTCATTCCTGCCATTATTTGGCATCAGGAGAGAAGGCAGGTGGAACCTGGAAGTTATTGGAATTCTTCTTTTTATGCTGCCATGTGTTGGTCTGTCTTTTGTATATGATTATGGTTTTGTTTACCAAAGAAATGACGCAATAATAGTCCCTGTTTATCTTTCCGCGTTTGCGGCGTATGTGGGTATAATGAAAGAAGCTGGGCAATCGCCAAAAATGGCGGGAAAATCAGACTTCTTCCGGCCAATGTTAATTGCCGGCATTATCTGCGTATCATTGTTCGGCACCACACATTATCCCTGGGTTGTAAATTCAACAAGCCCAAAATATGTAACCAAAGACTATTATGATGAAGACAGTTTTAAGACATTAATTACAGAGCAGGATAAAAATAAAGGAAGAAGGCTTGATTTAGAGAAAATTGCCGAATATGTCCCTAATGATGCATCATTAGCTTTTTATGCTAAAGGCGATATACTTGCATACTTAGCAAATCGCCAACATGCATGGATTTTCCCAAACTCTCCGCCAGGTGTTGAATATTTTGTTATAGATACAGCGCCATATAAAATTTCCTTAGAGAATATGAGCATAGCTATAAAAATATATGAGTTCTATAATGATACTGATAAATATAAAATATTATACACAACAGTTAACAATTATGTTATAATAAAAAATCTTCATCCATCACCTATTCCAAGAAACGATGATATTTTAGGGTGGAAAATACTTCTCGATACTTTACTGATAAAAAGATGCAAGATGTAATTCGGAGATGATATCTTGAGATATAATATTACAAAATATTACACGAAACGGTTGATAACCTACACTGCCGTAGGGGTTATTTTAATATTGTATATATTTTCTCTCAAATCGCCAAGCTTTGACAGTGTCATTTACACCCGTACGATAGTCTGTTTTTGTATTAGTTATATGTTATTATTTCCGGCATTTTACTTAGGAGGCAGACAAATAAGGAAGAGGGAATCATTGAATGTTATTTTTATAAAAGCAAATGCAGTGATTGAAAAATATGCCGTGCTCATACTTATAGCGTTTATAGTTATAACAAATGTATGGCTTGGATTTGTGCTGTTCAAAAATCCATTTATCGTAGCATATAACAGCCACGAAGCTCCTTATTTTGTACAGATGTATCATAATTTAATCAACGGTAACGGCCCTGAGACCTCAATGTATTAACAGCAACCCCCCTTCCTGGAATCAAATCCTTATTACTATGCCTCTATTTTTGCTGTAAGGCAGTGGTGGAGTTCATTAGGGTTGCTTGCATTGTTGTATTCACTTTATCCTGTGCCGCCGATGCATATATATGCAGTGATTCTGGTAGTGGTTTCGCTTGGTTGTACAGGAATATATATGGCAGTACGCTCTCTTGGCGCGACAAAGACAATGTCTCTGCTGGCTGCAGTGGGATATGTTCTCCTGCCCCAGGTAGAACATCTTATGTTTCTCAGAGGTGAGATAAATATAGTTGGATTAGGCTTCCTGCCATTAGTCTTTGCCGCGCTTTTCAGGCGTTCATGGGGTTGGTTTTATTTTATGTGTCTTTTATATGCCACAATCAATTATCCACATATATTTTTCATAATGTTCTTAGGCATAATCGTAGCGGTATTTTTTAAGGCATGGAAGCAGGGCATTATTGCAGTATTAATAGGATTGGCAGTATTGCTTTGGGACAATGCTGTCTTGCGCCAGGCCATCTGTGGTATTTACAATGAGCCAAATTATTTTACCAGTATAATATTTAATCGTATCACTTCAGATGCGTTCTTAACCGGCATATTTCAGGTAGGACTGACATTTACCGCGAAATACATCACTTTTTTGTTAATGGCGGTTTCATTCCTTCCATTACTTGGCATCAGGAGAGAAGGCAAGTGGAACATGGAAGTTATCGGAATCCTATTGTTTATGCTGCCATTTTTCGGCCTATCTTTAGTGTATGATTTTGGATTTTTTAACCAAAGAAACGACGTAATTATCGTCCCCATCTATCTTTCCGCGGTTGCCGCATATATGAGCCTGAAAAAAGCAACAGGTGATTTGCCAAATATTGAGGGGAAATTATATATCTTACGCTCATCGCTAATCGCAGGCATTATCTCCGTATCTTTATTCGCCACTGCTCATTTTCCTTGGGTTGTAAACTACACCTGCCCAAAATTTATAACAAAAGATTATTATGGTGTTGACAGTTTCAATTCATTGATTACAGAGCAGAAGAAAAATTTAGGAACGAGAATTGTTTTAGATAAAGTCGCCGAACATGTCCCATCCGATGCCTCTGTAGCTATTAATGTGTATGGCGATATAAGGGCATATATAACGAACCGCCGGAAGGCATGGATTTTCCCTGATAATCCGCCAGGTGTTGAGTATTATATTATAGAACAGGGTGTTGCTAATCAACCATCCTCAGATAATATGAACACTTATATAAAAGCATATAGATTATTTAATGATACTGATAACTATAAAATAATTTATGTTTCACAGGATGATAAATTTTTTATTATAAAAAATCTCCATACATCCCCTATCCCGGAAAACAAAGATCTGTCAGGTTGGAAAGTAATCTCCGATGCATTACTGATGAAAAGATGTAAGAGATAGGAGTTATACTCACAACCAGAATTTTAAAATAATACCTGAAGGCCGCCTTGATTTTGTCAGACTCTCTGATTGAGCTAAATTCGCTTGGCTTGCCGCCCTGGTTCAGCTTCAGTGTGAGGCTTAAGGTAAAACCGTAGATTTGAAATATTTATTTTATTTGTTTTTGAACCTATACTGCTTCCATCCGTCTATCCACTACCTCAGTGAATATTCTATGATAAAACTGTTATACTTACTTATACGCCAAAGGAGGTTTACTGTTATGTATAAACTTGATGATACTGTTTTTAATGATAACGCCGGTGGTACTAAGAGTGTTTTGGTTGTTGATGATGATGAGGCCATTCGTTTGCTGATTCGTAATATCCTGGAGCCGGATTATATCGTCGTTGAGGCCGTTGACGCGGCTCATGCGCTGGAATATATCAACGACTCAGACTTCGACGTTATCCTGATTGACCACCATTTGGGTGGGCGCGATGGGCTTGATCTCTTGATTGAACTGCGTGAAGATAGAAAAGTTGATTCTGTTATTATCTTTATGACCTCTGATACGTCGCGGGATTTGACCGCCCAGGCGTTCAGAGAAAACGCCGATGACTTTATTGGGAAGCCCATCAACAGGCGATTGTTTAAATACGCTGTCCAGGATGCCCTGCTTAAAAAAGATCTGGAGCGCCAACTGCGTGAGGCCATCTCTAATGCCAAGATCGAGGAATCTAAGACCCTCCTCATCGCCATGGCAAGCCACGAACTCCATACCCCGCTTATCCCCATGATTGGCCTCTCAAGCGCCCTTTATAAACGTAACGAAGACGGTACTCTCTCTAAAGACGCCCTCTCAGACGGCCTCTTGCGTATTGCCGAGGCCGCCAGAGATTTGAATGATATGATTGGTGATATTCTTGAGGTCGCCTCCATGAACAAAAACGACATCCTCATGCGGATGGAGCATACCGACATCAGGGCGCTGATTGAAAGGCTCCAGCGCGATTACCGTAATGTGGCCCTGGACAAGGGGCTTTATCTTTTTGTTACAATGCCAGAGGGTCCGCAGACCCTGTTTATCGACGGGAAAAGGCTCCAGCAAGTGCTGCGCCTGATTATCGATAACGCCATCAAGTTCACCGAATTCGGCGACGTGGAGATTGGCCTTAAGCTCGAAGCTGAGGATGTTGTCCTGTTCGTCCGCGACACGGGCGCCGGCATCGCCGCAGAGTTTCAGGAGCGCCTCTTTAAGGTGTTTGAAAAGATCGATATGAAGAGCGGGCGCTCGCCGGGGCTTGGCGTGGGCCTGTATCTCTGCCGCCGTATTGTTGAAATGCTTGGCGGCACTATTGAGGCTGAGAGCATCCCGGGCAGGGGAAGCACATTTTCCATCAGGCTCCCTAAGACGCCGGAATACAACGCGGAGAGTTAATGCCAAAAACGAGAGACAGACTCTGGGCTGCCTTATTTATAATGTTAAGTGTTGGCGTGGCCGTCATGGTCTACTACGCGGCAGGACGAACTATTCAAAACAAGGCCGCCCCGGACATGGAATACTTCCGCTCAATGCGCACCTGGGGGCCGTTTACATCCGCGGCCGGAGCTTTTATCATAGTTATCCTGCTTGCCGGATTTTTAAAGTCCATCGCAACGCGCACAGCTCAAATCAAGACAGAGGTGGCCAAAAGAACCAGAGAGCTATATGCCAGTGAGAGCAAGATGCGAGCAATCCTCGACGGCGCCGTTAACTCAATTATCATTATCGACCAGCTTGGCAGTGTGCAGATGTTTAACCGCGCCGCTGAGAGGACATTTGGATATGAGGCCGCTGAGGTATTGGGCCGTAACATTAAGATGCTCATGCCTGAGCCATACAGGAGCGGCCACGACCAGTATCTCTTAAATTATATGACCACCGGCAACAAGAAGATAATCGGCATCGGCAGAGAGGTCCGTGCCCGAAGGAAGGACGGCACCACGTTTCCAATATATCTATCCGTGAGTGAGGTAGAGACCGACACTCAGACGCGCATTTTTGCAGGCATGATTGTCGACATAACCAAGAGCAAGGAGGCCGATGAGGAGTTAAGGCGCATTTCAGAGCGCCTGAGCCTGGCCGTTCGTTCAGGTGGGATCGGGATTTGGGACTATGATATAAAAACCGGAGAGCTTATCTGGAACGAACAGATGTTTGAGCTATATGAGATGCGTCCGCAGGATTTCACGGGGACATACACGGATTGGTCTGGCAAGGTTCACCCCGATGACCTGCCCTCAACCGAAGAGCGGCTTGGCTCAGCCATAAGCGGAGAGGTGGATTTCGATACGGAGTTCCGAATTGTAACATCATCCGGGGAAAAGACAATCAAGGCATCCTCCATTACACTCAGGGACGATGTCTCAGGCCGGCCTTCCCGCATGATAGGCATAAACTGGGATATTACAGCAGAGAGAAAACGAGAAAAGGAACTACAGGACTTATCGGAAAATCTGAAAGCGGCCAGAGACCTGGCCGAGACCGCCAGCAGGGCCAAGTCCGAGTTCCTCTCCAGCATGTCCCACGAGATCCGTACCCCGTTAAACGCCATCATCGGTATGGCAGATTTACTCTCCGAGACTCAGTTAACCGATGAGCAGGCGAAGTATATCAAGACATTCCAAATGGCCGGATGCAGCCTGCTTGAGATAATCAACGACATTCTTGACCTGTCAAAGGTAGAGGCGGGCCAGCTTGAGTTGGAGTCAGTCTGCTTTGACCTGAATGAGCTGTTGGCGGGAGTTGGTGAGATTATGTCATTGCGTGCCCGCCAAAAGGGACTGGAGTTAGTAATGGCGCGGCTGCCGGAGACTATTGGGTTGATTGGCGACCCGACGCGCCTGAGGCAGGTTATAGTCAATCTTGTCGGCAATGCCATCAAGTTTACTGAAAAAGGGGAGGTTGCTGTTGTCGTAGATGTCCTGAATTCGACCAATTCTGACATTGAGTTGAGGTTTTCTGTAAAGGACACCGGCATCGGCATCCCAAAGGATAAACTGGAGTCGGTCTTTGAGCGCTTTACACAGGTTGATTCCTCTACGACAAGGAAATTCGGAGGCACGGGCCTGGGCCTGACCATATCAAAGAGGTTTGTAGAGATGATGGGTGGGCAGATGTGTGTAGAGAGTGAATACGGCAGAGGAAGCGTCTTTTTCTTCACGGCTAAATTTAAAATCGACCATGAATGCAGGTACCCCCTGAAACCGGCCGCAGGTAAGGCAAAGGATAATGTCCCACAGGCTGAGCCCCCCGAACTTAAACCGCTTTCCATTTTGCTGGTAGATGATAACGAGGACAACAGAAACCTTATCATGGTGTATCTAAGAAAGACCCCGCATAAGATAGAAATGGCCGAAAACGGCCAGATAGCGGTTGATAAATTCATAAGCGGCAGTTATGATTTGGTATTGATGGATATGGATATGCCGATCAAAGACGGCCTGACGGCAGTAAGGGAGATTAGGCAGTGGGAGGTGGACAAACAAGCGAAGCGCGCAACAATCCTTGCCCTAACAGCCCATGCCCTGAAGGAACACGAAGAAATGAGCCACGATGCCGGATGCGACGGACACTTGGCAAAACCCATTAAAAAGGCAGTGCTGCTTGAGGCCCTGGCTAAATATGGCAGTTAATCAGACTTAGTTGAGCTTATGAAGTAAGTCTTCCTTCTGGGATGAAAAATAGCCTTAATTATAGTCTCAGAATGGTCAATTTATTGTGATATTTGTTGTTTTCATAGCACAATCTCTGTGCCTACGCCCTCTTCTGTGAATATCTCAAGCAGAAGGCTGTTGGGGATTCTTCCGTCTATGATGTGTATTTTCCCTACGCCCGTGTCGAGGGCCTCTATGCAGGCGTTTATCTTTGGCAGCATTCCACCGGTTATCGTTGCATCCGTGGTGTACTGTAAATAGTTGTCCTTTCTTATTGTAGAGATGGTCTTGCCGTCTTTGTTCAATATGCCTGGGGTGTCGGTAAGCAGAATAAGTTTCTCGGCCTTTAATGCACCGGCGATTGCCGAGGCCGCGAAGTCGGCGTTTATATTCAGTGTCTCACCCTCATCAGACACCCCTATCGGGGCGATTACCGGGGTAAATCCCTGGGTGTGGAGCGCGTTGATAATTTCGGGGTTTATTTCTGTGACTTCGCCTACCAGGCCTATGTCTATTGGGGTAGGGCTGGTACTTGATTTAAGGAGTTTTTTCTTAGCCGTTATCAGGCAGCCGTCTTTTCCGGTTATCCCTACGGCTTTGCCTCCGGTGCGGTTGATTGACGATACGATTTCCTTGTTTATCAGCCCGCCTAAGACCATCTCCACTATGTCCATTGTCTCTTTGTCCGTCACGCGGTGCCCTTGGATGAACTCAGGGGCCTTCCCCAGTTGTGCCATCATCTTTGAGATCCCAGGCCCGCCCCCATGCACTATTACCGTGTTTATCCCTATGTGGTTAAACAGGACGATGTTGCGGGAGAATGATTCTCTAAGTGAGTCTTCGGTCTGGGCAGCCCCGCCATATTTTATCACAAAGGTTTTCTTGTTGAACTTCCGTATGTAGGGCAGTGCCTCTATAAGTACTGCGGCCTTTTCTATCACCAAATCCATGTTTGCCTCCATGAGGTTAATCGCCCGGCGTTACGAATGTATCATAGCCTTCGTTGGCGAGGAGTTTGGCGTAGGCTATAGCCTTGTCTTTTTCGGCGTAACGGCCTAGTCTTACCCTGTAGACGGTCTTTCCATTTACGGACGCCTGTTTTATGAATACCCCGGCATATGAGGCGTCAAGGGCGCCCTTTAATCTCTCCGCAGCCTGCTTGTCCTCGAACGAGGCTATCTGTATGGTATATGCGCTTCCCGGCATCTCTGATACCCTTATGTATTTGGCGTATTTCATGTCCCTGCTGAGATATTGAACCATCAAAGTAAGCGTCCCCGGGGCCACAACGCCAAGCTCCCTGGCCGCACTATATGACAAGTCAATGTCCCTGCCAGGGATGAAAGGCCCCCTGTCGGTTATTGTGACGGTTGCGCTTGCGCCGCTTTCAGGGTTGGTCAGCTTTAAGATTGTCCCAAACGGCAGTGTCTTGTGTGCCGCGGTCATGGCATACATGTCGTATACCTCACCGGAGGCGGTGAGTTTGCCATGAAAGTCCGGGCCATACCATGAGGCAACCATTGAGGTTCTATCCAAAACCTGCGGAGGCTCCTCAAGCGTGGCGGGCGGCACATGGACATCCCTTTTCGGCGGCACCTTTACATCATGCGCGCAGCCATATATGGCTACAATCGCCGATATTATAAGTATTGCCAGACTACGCAAACTCGCCTCTGTGTGTATTTCAGCATTATAAAATGTATCGGCTTAAGTCCTCGTTCTTTACTATTTCCGAGAGTTTTTCCTTTACCATTTTACAGTCTACCGTGATGTTGGCCGGGGCTAATTCCGGGGCGTCGAAGGAGATGTCCTCAAGGAGTTTCTCCAATACCGTATGGAGGCGCCGCGCCCCTATGTTTTCAGTCCTTTCGTTTACGGTAGCAGCGATTTCGGCTATTTCTACGATGCTCTCCGTAAGGAACTCCAGGTCTATTGTCTCTGTCTTCAAAAGTGCCACATACTGTTTTATTAAGGCATTGCTGGGTTCAGTAAGGATGCGTATGAATTCGTCCTTGCCGAGGGCGTCAAGCTCGACCCTGATAGGGAAACGTCCCTGAAGTTCTGGTATGAGGTCAGAGGGTTTTGATACGTGAAATGCCCCTGCCGCTATGAACAGCACATGGTCGGTCTTCACCGAGCCGTGTTTTGTCGTTACGGTTGTACCTTCTACGATGGGCAGGAGGTCGCGCTGCACCCCTTCGCGCGATACGTCGGGGCCGTGCGACTGCCCCTTGCTTGCTATCTTGTCTATCTCGTCTATGAACACGATGCCGGTCTGTTCTGTTCTCTGGATGGCCTCTTTTGTCACCTTTTCCATGTCTATAAGCTTGCCGGCCTCCTCCTTTGTGAACTGTACGAGGGCATCGGGGACTTTCATCTTCTTTTTCTTTTGTTTTTCCGGCAGGAAATTCCCAAGTATCTCCTTGATATTCATCTCAAGGTCGTCCATGCCGATGTTGGATATGACACCAAAGGGCATGACCTTTTCTTTGACGTCGATGTCGACGTATTTATTGTCGAACTTGCCGTCTTTGAGTTTTTCTCTTAGTTTTTCCCTTGTTTCGGTTTGCTTTTGTTTATCGTCGGGGTTAACTGGAGAACTCTTTGATGACCTCAGAGGGGGAAGCAGTGTGTCGAGGATTCTCTCTTCTGCCAGGAGCCTGGCCTTTTCCTGGATTTTCTCGAAATGTTCCTCTTTGACTATAGAGATGGCAAGCTCCGTAAGGTCCCGAATCATTGACTCGACATCCCTGCCGACATAGCCTACCTCGGTAAATTTCGACGCCTCGACCTTGATAAAAGGCGCTGCGGAGAGCTTTGCCAGCCTTCTGGCTATCTCGGTCTTGCCTACCCCTGTGGGGCCTATCATTATGATGTTTTTTGGCAGGACTTCGTCTCTCAGATCTGCTGTAAGTTTCTGGCGTCTCCATCGGTTTCTCAGGGCTATGGATACTGCCTTTTTAGCCTTATTTTGTCCTACGATATATTTATCCAGCTCCTCTACTATCTTCCGTGGTGTAAGATTATCCATTTAGTTCCTCTACTATTATATTATTATTAGTATATATACAGATTTCGGCGGCGATTTCCATTGCCTTCATAGTTATATCCTTTACAGACAGGTCCGTGTTGTCGTAGAGCGCCCTGGCGGCAGCCTGGGCATATGCACCGCCTGAGCCTATGGCAGAGACGCCTCTCTCAGGCTCAATGACATCACCATTCCCTGAGACTATCAGCGTTACTTCCTTGTCTGCTATTATCAACAGGGCCTCAAGCCGTCTGAGGATCTTATCCGTTCTCCATTCCTTTGCCAGCTCAACGGCGGCACGGGCCAGATTCCCCCTGTATGTCTCAAGTTTTCCCTCGAATTTCTCAAACAGCGTGAAGGCGTCTGCCGTTGCCCCGGCAAACCCCGCGACCACCTTATTGTTGTACATTCGCCTGAGTTTCTTTGCGTTATGTTTGAGTACCGTTGCCCCAAAGGTAACCTGCCCGTCTCCGGCAATGGCAACCTCGCTGCCTCGCCTGACGCATAGTATCGTTGTTGCGTGAAACAAGTTCTGTCCTCCGTTATCTGCCGCCATATTATTATCTGTATTAGGCACTTATTAATAGTCAAACGGCACAGCCTTCTGCTGTGACCGTATAGCCTTTATAGGGTCCCATGTGTCCTTAACCACATACGTTCCATCTTTTATTTCTATGATGGCGATAGATTTCAGGGGCGGCATATTCTGTCTCATCGTTATTGTGCCGGTTACGGCCTTAAAATCCTTAGTCTGAGAAAGAGCCTTTGCTATGGCAGCCTTATCTGCCGAACCGGCACGCTTTATAGCGTCGGCAAGGACATTTACTGCGTCGTATCCAAGGGCGGCGAAGGCATCCTCCGGCACGATTCCATATTCCTTTTTATATGCATTGATGAAACTGGCAACCTCCGGGCGGTTGTCTCCACGGTAGGAGTGTGTTGTAAAGTAAACATCTGTGATGGGTTTAGCAGTTGCTGCCTTTATGACAAGCTGGCTGTCAAAGCCGTCTCCACTTAAAATTGGTATGTTGATACCGCTGTTTCTCAGCTTTTTAACCGCAAGGGCGGCCTCTTCCGGGACTGCCGATATGAAGACCGCATCGGGTTTAGGTTCGTTTGCCGTGAGCTTCCCGGCCATGTGCGAAAAATCAGGCGGTGTTGGCATACCGCTTATAAACATATCCTCATAGATAATCGTCCCGCCTGACTCAGTATATCGCTTCTTAAAAGAATCGCTCAGGGCCAAGGTAAATGCCATAGAGGTATCTGTCCACACTGCGAGTTTTTTTATCTTCAGAGTATTGTATGTATAGTCCGCCATGGCCTGGGCCTGGGCGTCGTCGCCGTAGGCAACCATAAACAGCCGGTCGCCAACCATTTGGAAGAGTGTTGGGAGTGTTGCCCCGGGGGTTATAAATGGAATCCCGTCGTGCACAAATGAGGATGCCGCGCTGATTACGAAGGAGCTGTCTCCATAGCCTATGGCGGCGGCAACATCTGTCTTATTCTCTTCTTTTGAGGCAGCAGATATGACCTTTCCCATGTCGGAATAGGTGTCTATGGGGATAAGCTCCAGTTTCCTGCCATCAATAATACTGCCTTTTGAGTTAATTAACTTAGCCGCCAGCATTGAACCCTTGTATGATGGCTCGTCTATTGAGGCCATAGCCCCGGTGCCGTTATATAAAAGCACGACTTTTACAGGTTTAAGTTGTTCGGCAGCGCCGGCAACCTGCCCAAATACCAATGCCGGCACTAAAAATGCCACAGCAATTATCTTTGCCAATCTCAAGTTAACCTCCATAGCCAATCTTTAATTTGACCTTCTCCGACAAGTATAACATTTTTATGGCTATTAATATGTTATAATTATTGGCGGTTATGAAAAATCCCTTTGCACTATCGCTGAATAAAAAGCTGATTGCGATGATGCTCATCCTGACGTGCACCATCATATCCATGCTCGTGATGTTTAACCTGCAGCTGGAGCATAACCTCCTGCAACAGGTAGAACGGCAAACCGGCGAACTCACTAAGGCCATTCAGGTAGGGGTCGAAGAGGTTACGGGAAAGACCAACGAGTCACGCCTCTCCCAGTACCTTATGGAGCTAAACAAACGCGGCATTAAAGAGATCTCTATCATAAGCAACGACAGTGAGGTAGTGGCCAGCTCTAACCAGGCGAAAATCGGCAGGCCCATCTCACACAAGAAAAAAGAAATGGTTATTAAAGCCGAATTAGGTGAGCATGTCTCAGACGAAGGCAAGGCATATAACGTCATTGTTCCCGTCATAGCCGATGGCCAGCAGTACGGTTATATTCATTTAATGATTAATAAGGAGGATTTTTCCGACCTGATTAAGATGAACACGGTAAAACGTGCCACGACAATCATACTGGTTTTTGGCACAGGGCTGCTGATTGCGCTGGTGTTTTCCCGCCGGTACACGCTTCCGATAAAAAGGCTTGCCGATGCCTCCTTGCGTGTGTCCGCGGGGGATTTAACCCAACAAATCCCTGTGACGACAAAGGACGAAATTGGGCAGCTGACAGAGAGTTTTAACCATATGGTCAACAAACTCAGTGAGGGCCGCAGCCTTGAGGACCGCCTCAGAGAGGCCGAACACCTCTCCGGCCTCGGCAAACTCTCCCGCGACATGGCCCATGAGATTCGCAATCCTCTGAACTTCATCAGCCTCTCTATAGACTATATCCGCGGCAAATACCCGCCGCAAGACAAGGATAAAATGGAAAACTTTAACACCCTCGTCGTCGGCATCAAGCACGAAATCCACAGACTTAACAAGCTCGTCAACGACTTCCTTGAGTACAGCAGGACCCTGAAGGTAAACCTCCAAATGCTGCACGTTAACGATGTCCTGGAGGATGCCGTAGCCTTAATCTGGGCAAAGGCCGAGGCCGACGGCATCGTTATCATAAAAAACTACTGCTCCGACATGATGCTCAATGTCGACCCCGATCTGTTTAAGTCCTGCGTCCTGAACGTCATAACAAACGCCTTTCAGGCCATGAACGCTCAAAAGTCCTCTGGCGGCGTGTTAAAGATAACTACCGAGGTAAAGGAAAACGAATTCGTTCTGACTATAGAAGACGACGGCCCGGGGGTAGCGGCTGAAAATCTGCCCAAACTCTTCGAGCCGTTTTTCTCGACAAAGCAAAACCATCCAGGCCTCGGCCTGCCGATGACATTCAGGGTTATGGAGGAACATGGCGGAAGGGTTGAGTTTTATAGTGAGCCAGGGCATGGCTCAGAGGTAAAGTTATTTCTCCCCTGCCCATGTGAGAGCGATAATAACAATAACAATAAACGTGAACCGGAGTTAGAGGCCGTATGCCACCAATAGTTGTCGTAATAGACGATGAACCGTTACAGAGGGGAATCCTGAAGACTATCCTTGAGGACGAAGGGTATGAGGTATACGCAGCCGCAAGCGCCGAAGAGGGCTTAAAGGTAATCAGGGAACAAAACGCCGACGTAGTCCTGACCGACCTGAACATGGCGGGGATGTCCGGTATTCAGCTTCTTGAGCATCTGCCAGATGAGCCGTCGCGCCCTGCTGTTGTTGTAATCACGGCGTATGGGACAATCACGAGCGCCGTTGAGGCCATGCAAAAGGGCGCCTTTGACTATCTCACCAAGCCACTGGATAAGGACGTTATCATCCTTGTCGTAGGCAAGGCCGCCGAGAGGATGAGCCTGCTTAAGGAAAACATCAGGCTGCACAAAGAGCTTTATGACAAATTCAACATGGAGGGCATAATTGGCCGCTCACAAAAGATGTCCGCGGTTATTGAGGTCGTTAAGAAGATAACTTCGACACCGGTAACCGTGTTAATTTATGGTGATAGCGGAACGGGCAAGGAACTCATCGCCCGCGCCATCCACTACAACAGCCCACGCAAAAATGCCCCGTTTACCGCTATAAACTGTGCCGCCATCCCGGATAATCTCATCGAGAGCGAACTCTTCGGATACGAACCCGGCGCGTTTACCGGGGCAACCCATAGAAAACCCGGCATAATAGAATCCTCCGACCAGGGCACGCTCTTTCTTGATGAAATCGGCGACCTGCCACTGTTGACCCAGACTAAGCTCCTGCGCGTCCTCCAGGACAAGGAGGTCCGCAGGCTTGGCGGCAAAGACACAATCAAGGTAAATGTCAGATTCATAGCCGCAACGAACAAGGACCTTGAACAGGAGATAGAAAAGGGTGAGTTCAGAGAAGACCTCTACTACAGGCTGAAAGTGGTAACCGTAACGCTGCCCCCTCTGACAGACAGGCGGGAGGACATCCCGTCGCTGGTTAATTTCTTCATTTCCAAATTCAACAAGGAGTTTGAAAGGCATATAACCGGCATAGACAACAGGGCGCTGAAACTGCTGACAGACTACCACTGGCCGGGGAACATTCGCCAGCTTGGCTCCGTAATAGAGCGGGCAGTTTTAATGGCCGACACAGCGGTCATCAGCCTCGACGATATAAAGAGTGAACTAAAGCAGCCGGTCTGCGGGGGCATCATGGACATAGAGATCCCCGAAGAGGGAATCAGCTTTGAAGAGCTGGAGAAAAAACTACTGAAGCAGGCAATGCAAAAGGCCAACAACGTAGCGGCAAAAGCCGCCCGTCTACTAGGTATGAGCTATAAGACCTTCTGGTACAGGCTGGATAAATTCGGCATAAACGTCCCCAACGGGACACGCCCACCAAAAGACCAGATATAAAGATAATCATGATTGAACAAATAAAATACTTTTTTCGTGATAATATATATTTATTGGTATTTATAGCGGCTAAATTATATTATTTTGCTCCGCATTATGATTACTATCCGGTACATGACACATCATATCTGTTTCATTATTTCCATTTTTATTATAATGAATATTGTATTAATAATATTGTTCCATTATGGATGCCGTATAATCTGTATGGGATTCAGGCAGACTACTATATCAATGTCTTTATGTCTGTAACACTTTATTTTGTGGCATTTATTGGGAAGATACTACACGTTGAGAATTCACTGTTTCTTTTTAAGTTAGGATTAATCCTTGAAGAGTTTTTATTTGTGTATGGGACTTATCTTTTGACAAAACAAATGTTAACAAGAAGAATGGCGCAATTATTTGTAACTATCGGTGTAATTGCAACTACATATGTTCAGGCTCAGATATTTTTTAGTTTCAGAATGTATTACCTTGTTCCGCTTGTTATAGTCTTATTAATTAACTTTTTAAACAAAAAGGGCTATTATTTTCTATGGTTAGCTGTAATAGTAGAAATTGTAAGTTTTTTTGGGAATGGAGCATATCTGGTTCCTGTACATCTCTATATCTTTATTGTTTTAACATTAAGTCTGATATATTTTGTAAATAGAAATATTTATGAAATCATGTTTTCTGATGTATTTTCGATGCCGTCAATCATAACCTTCATAGCCATGTGTGTAACTGCAGGTATATATATTGATATGACAACTCATCTTTTTGATAATGTTATGGTTTATGCTAAGAATAGATTACCTGGTATTGCACCTAACCCATTTTCAGGGTATATTGATTACGTTGGAGGAACAATAGATAATATATGGCAATTTATTTATGCTGCTCCTACAACCGCTGATCAGATTTTATTTATTGGGACTATCCCAATAGTGTTTATAATTTATGCACTTATTAGTGAAACAAAAAACAGATATCTGCCAGTCTTTGCAGTTACAACATTTTTTATTGTGTTGCTTTCATTGTCAAGAGCATCGTTTGTTGCCTATATTACTTATTATGCTATTCCTTTTATGCCATACACCAGGCATTTAAGTTATGTGTTATCTGCAACAAAACTATTTCTTCTTATAATAGCAGGTTTTGGTGTTGATAAATTTTACAATAAAATAAACAACAATGACAGTGGTAATGGATCTATAACTAAAGATATTAAAATAATAGTTTATATATGCGCCGCCTTAGTTGTATTTATTTTGTTTAGTGATTTGCTTTTTAGTAATAAATTTCCATATCCAAATCATATGGCAATCCAATATTCTTTTCATTATTTCAGTCTGATGTTGTTGATTTGTTTCATGTTATATCTTCTTAGATCAATTAAATATAGGGGTATGTTATTTAAATATGCTATTGTAATATTTTATTTTGTTGAAATATTTTCATTTTATTTTATTGTGATAGATGGATTAGCATCGCGTTTAGAGCCAAGCCGCCCTCGTAATGCGTACAATGAAGAAATACCATATCCTTATAGCAGTTATCTCACGGATATTTCTAAGGTAAAGGAAAAGTTTAATGTAAAACCATACAAATATCAGAATATCAGATTCCCTCACGATAATACTACAAGCGTATTTGTAAGTTTAAAAAAATACATGACATCAGACAATTCTATTCTGTATTCAGCCTATTATATTGATGTCTGCATACCAAAACTCCGGCATGAGCAGCTGCCTCTTGGGCTTGACAGATATTACAGGGCCAGGTATGGCGTTGAAATTGATAAAATATTTTTGAACTACGTCTCTGAAATTTACAAATTAGAAGGAGATCCGATAACAATGAGCATTTTAGGATGCGGTAAGAGCAAGTTGTGGATTGCCTCAGATGTTGTATTTGCTGACGATCTAAAAGATGCCACTAATAAAATAAGCATAGTTGCTTCGATCTCAGATCTTCGCAAAAACCCAGTTATACTCAGGAATTATACTGAAGAATATGCTTTGTCAAATAGTAAGAATAATATTGAATATAAATATAATTCAACTGATTACAGTAATATGGTAAAAATTGAAGAAGAAAACATAAAAGTACTCTCCTTTACGGCAAACACAATTATTTTAGAAGCATTCATAACCAATAATAATGGTGCATGGCTAGTTTATGCCGATAGTTATCACCCAAACTGGACTGCGAATGTTAATGGCAAATATCGTTCAATTGCGATGGCTAATTTAGCATTTAAAGCTGTAAAACTCGATAATGGAAATAACAAGGTTATATTTAACTTTAAGGGAAATCACCGAATGATGTTATATGTCAAGCTGCTGATTGCTTTAAGCGTTATATTTTGGTCGTTTATTGTACTTATAATCATTAAGCCAAAATTCATTGTAAATTAATCTTTAATAAAAAGAAGCGGCAGGAGATATGTATCCCAATCTCCCATCCTCTGATTGTCTGTCTCATCATCACGAAGCACTTAACGGCTAACCACTTTCAATTTTTTTGACCAAACCAAAAGACAGATTGACAAGAGGATCTCTTTTAACGTAATATTATAGGGAAATGTATTTTAATACTACAGTAGATATGCGCTGAGAAGTACGGAAAGCCTTTTCCTGTAGAAGGAGTGCACCATTGCAGAGGAGTCTGTCTGGTTGTTAATGCGCATAATAGTAACCGGTATTATGGATAAGGAGGTATGGCATGTCGTTTTGCCCGGTAGAACGTTTTAGTTTGCCTGTAACCTTAGATATTATTATCTCAGTATATAATGAGGAAGAAGTCCTTAACTATCTGATAGAATGCCTTAACCAAACATTTACTATAGATAACTGTAAAAATCATGGAGTACAAAAGGTAACATATATTTTTGTGGACGATGGCAGTAAGGACAGGAGCAGGGAGATATTACATGAACAATTTAAAGGCATCTCACAACACATCAGTATAAAAATAATTTGCCTTTCCCGCAACTTTGGCCATCAGGCCGCCATAACTGCCGGCATCAGCAATTCATCGTCTGACTTGGCCGCCATCGTAGATGCTGATTTACAGGACCCCCCGGAACTGATTATTTCTATGATTGATAAGTGGCGCGAGGGATACGAAGTCGTCTATGCCGTACGCCGTAATCGCAAGGAAAATCTGATTAAAAGGTTTTGTTACTGGTTATTTTACAGGATATACCGATTGCTTTCTCCCATAGACGTATGTCCCGACAGCGGTGATTTCTGCCTTATGAGCAACAGAATTGTTAAAGAACTGAATAACCTTGGCGAATCAATAAGGTTTCCACGCGGATTAAGGTCATGGGTTGGTTTCAAACAAACCGGCATCTCATACGACCGTCCGGAAAGAAAATCAGGGAAGACAAAATATAACTTCAGCAAACTTTATCAGCTTGCCACGGATGGAATTACCGCGATGAGCCTGCTGCCTCTTAAGATGGCACAATTAGTTTGCGTTGTGTATTTATTACTTTCGTTATTGATTATATTGGTGATAATGCTTAATCCTGATAATTTTACAGGCAGTGACAGAAAATTCTACTTTCTGCTTGTGTGCATGCTGTTTTGCAACTCTACAATACTTGGATGCCTGTATATATTAGGAGCATATGTGGGAAGAACATATCTTGAAACTAAGAGAAGGCCACCTTTTATTATTGAACGCATAGAGGAGAAGTGAAAGAATGAATCAAATTGAAATGCTGTCAGACCAGGTTCCCGAATCTTTTGTCAAAGAATGGTATTCTATGGGTAGTGAAGGCCATGTATGGTTCGATTGGCGATTCCGTGTTTTTGTGAAGCAACTTGAATCTCTGGAAATCTCGTTACATAACAATTATAATATACTTGATATAGGTTGTGGACAAGGGATAATGAGAAATCAAATAGAATCCATAAGCAATTGGGTAGTTAATGGATGCGATACTAACATGGAGGGGCTTTCCATGAATACGTCAGACAGAGGGAGAACTTTATATTACGACATACATAACAGAATTCCTGTGTTTAAAGACTCATACGATGGACTTCTGGTATACGATGTACTGGAACATATCGAAGATACATGCGAATTTATAGAATCTGCCCTTTTTCATGTTAAAAAAGGTGGATGGATTTTTGTAAATGTCCCCTCGTTGAATGTTTTGTTCAGCCATTACGATATAGCGGTCGGCCATCACAGGAGATATAATAAAAAGACATTAGCCGAAGAACTCTCAGGACATTCTATTGTCATTAAAGATATGCGATACTGGGGTTTCAGTATGATTCCATTTTTATTTGCCAGAAAATACATGTATGCCGTGACAAAGAAGAATATTGTTAAAAGAGGTTTCACGGCACCTAATAAATTAATCGATGAATTGGTAAGAAAAATAATGGGGATAGAAACAAGCATACAACGTAGTCCATACGTGGGTACTTCTTTAATGGCAGCATGCATCAAATCAGACAGTTAATCTCAACTTGGGACCACTTGCAAAAATATGATGGAAATGCACATGGACGATATATCGGCTGAAATAGACAGACTCGTTACGGAGCTTAACCGCCATAGCTATCTCTATCATGTCCTTGATGCCCCGGAAATCTCCGATGAAGCATATGATGTGCTGTTTCGGCGTCTGCGCGAATTAGAGAAAACGTCTGGTTATGTGCCGCACGCTTCACCCTCGTTAAGGGTCGGCGCGGCCCCTTTGGATAAATTTGACAAGGCCGCACACTCTGTCCCTATGCTCTCGCTTGAGGATACATTTTCCTTTGGAGAGGTGGACGAGTTTGACCGGCGCGTGAAGAAGTTATTACAGACGGACGATGTCGCCTATACCGCAGAGCCTAAGTACGATGGGCTTGCCGTTGCCCTTACATATGAACAAGGCCGCCTCATACGGGCGGCTACCCGTGGCGACGGCACTACCGGCGAAGACGTTACGCAAAACGCCATTACAATTAAGACCATTCCCCTTTCTATCACTGGCACAGATATCCCCGATTTGATAGAAATCCGCGGTGAGATATATATGCAAAAGGCGGACTTCGATGAGCTTAACAGGAGGCGCGAGATAGATTCCCAGCCACTGTTTGCAAATCCCCGTAACGCCGCCGCCGGCTCCGTAAGGCAACTTGACCCCGCCGTAACTGCTGAAAGAAAACTCAACTTCACATGCTACGGCATCGGAAAGCTGGAAGGCCTCACGCTCTCTTCACAGACCGCACTGATTGCCTGGCTGAAAAGACATCTGTTTCCCACCCCCTGGCGTTTTAAGTCCGCTAAGGCAATCGGTGAGGCTATTGAGTATATTAAATATATGGAGACTGTCAGGGACGGGCTGCCCTTTAATATTGATGGTGTTGTGGTCAAGGTGGACGATTTTGGCCTCCGTGGGCGTCTTGGGGAGAAGACCAGGGTGCCGCGCTGGGCAATCGCCTATAAATATCAGGCCCACAGGGCCATTACACGAATTGAAGCCATCGTGCCCAGCATCGGACGTACGGGTGTTATCACCCCGGTTGCAATACTTGCCCCGGTCTCCGTCGGTGGGGTAACCGTGTCAAGGTCAACGCTTCACAACTGGGACGAAATCCAGCGTAAAGGCATTCGTCCGGGGGACTCCGTCCTGATTGAGAGGGCAGGGGATGTCATACCCAGGGTGGTCGAGGTTGTTGAGCATGGCACCGCCTCAGATATACAGGTTGCAGAGCCGGTAGTGTGCCCGGAGTGCGGCTCCAGGGCCGTCAGAGAAGAGGGTGGGGCCGTGTTGCGCTGCATCGGGCTGAACTGCCCGCCACAGCTTCAGGGCCGCATAATTCACTTTGCCTCACGCGCCGCGCTCAACATCGACGGGCTTGGAGAGAAGGTTGCCGTGCAGCTTTTTGAGTGTGGGCTGGTTAAAAATATTACTGACATTTTCATGCTAAAAAGGGAAGACCTTGAAAAACTTCCACGATTTGCCGCGAAGTCGGCAGTTAACCTCATTAAGGCAATAGAGGCAAGCAAGGCTGCCACGCTGGCGCGTTTTCTCTACGCCCTCGGCATTCGGCACACCGGGGAGTTCGTCTCTAAACTCATTGCCGCGCACTTTGAGACAATCGAGGCCCTCTACGGCGTGGACATCGAGGCTCTGCGGTTGATAAAGCAACTGGGTGGAAAGACCTCCGCGGCATTATCGGAGTTCTTCGCCGACGATGGAAATATCAGGGCCATAGAGACGCTGAAAACGCTTGGGCTGGCACTGTCAAACCCCGATTATGGGGCCGATAGTGATAATAAGGGGAAACTCTCGGGGCTGGCATTCGTAATCACAGGGACGCTGCCCATCTCCCGTAAAGAGGCCGAAGGGCAAATTCGCGGCGCCGGAGGCACGGTTTCCTCCTCGGTGTCGAAGCAGACTGATTATCTCCTGGCCGGAGAATCACCTGGGTCTAAGCTTGAAAAGGCACGCGCCCTTGGAGTGAAAATTCTTTCCTACGACGAATATCTGTCCCTTCTTTAGTAGTATTCGACGTACTTCGCTATCACCTTGCCGACGATTCTCAGGTTTTTTCTGTCTCTGCCACTGATTACGATGTCGTCGTAGTCGGGGTTAAGCGGCTTGAGAAGCACGCTGTCCTCAAGGATTTTCAGCTTTTTCAAGGTAACGTCATCACCAAACTTGGCAACGACATAATTGCCGCTCACTGCGGCCAATGAAGGGGACACAACGACAATATCACCGGCCTTAAACTCAGGCTCCATGCTGTTGCCCTCAACGGTGAGGCAGAACGAGTACTCGTCCTTCGTATCATAGGCAAGCCACTGGTCTGCATATCCGGGTTGAAAGATGTCAACCGCCTCGTGCCACAGGCCGGCCTTAACCCAGGAAATCAGGGGGACTCGTTTGGCCTTTTTAATTTTAGTGCGGCTGACGTTGGAGTCCGAGTAGAAATCCTCTTCAGGGATATCAAGGGCCTTAGCGATGCGGCAGATGTTTTTCTTTCCAAAGCCGCGTTTTCCGGTCATATAGGCGTTAAGGTTTTGCGGCATGACGCCAATCATAGAGGCCAGCTCCTTCTGCTTGATACCGCGCTGCTGAAGGATTCTGACAATCTTATTTCTGACTCGTTCGTCGATAGTAGTGTTCATATCAAGTATATGATAGCGCAACGGAGGGGATAAGATAAATTCTTCGACGTGTGTTATCTGTAATATATATAAACAAATATGAGTTATAAGTATAACACTAACAATAATTACTCTTGACAAGTAATATTATATGTGTTATATTATCTCCATGAAGCGTGGTTTTACTCGTTCTTGGCGTAAAGAGCTGGCCAGCTCCGTCTGGTTGATGCCCCCTATGTATCACAGGGTCTTTTATTGGCTCCGCCAGAAGGCCAAATGGAGGCCTGACTTTATCCCTACTAACAGGGGCATTGGGATTTGGCTTGACCCGGGTATGCTTATTACCAGTTATCAGATTATCGCCGAGGGGGTGGCCTACAGCGACATGGGGGTCTTGAGAGTCCCATCGAAGAAAACCGTCGCAAGGGTCCTTGCATGGCTCCAGAGAAATGAGCAGATCCAAGTCGTCGCGGGGCACTTTGGGACTACTATACGGATTGTAAATTGGGACAAGTACCAGTCTGACAATTACGGCCACCCTCAGCATAACAAAAAAACTGGCAGCAGCTCCGCCACCACCAGGCGCAAGAGGCAAAAGCCAGACCCATACGCACATCTATATATCGAAGAGGTGAACAGGGTATGAATAACTCGCTGCACCGGGTCTCGCGCGTTGAGGCCGTAGGGCTTGAGCGCCAAAGGGCACGCCTGAGGTGGAAGGATTCCATGCGTAGTAACATAACGCAGGCAATGAAAAAGTGCGGGGTGCCGGAAAAGTTCTCGGCAGCAGAGGAGTCCTCAATAAGCGCCGGCATCTGGCAGACAGCCAATTGTGTTGCCGATGGACAGGGGCTGTTTATCTTTGGGGCCTCTGGTGTTGGGAAGACCTACCTCGCGGCCCTATGCCTTAAGATGTTTCTTCTTTCTATGGAACCGGTGTTTCGCGAGGACATGGGCACTGTGCCGCAGGATGTCGGGTTTCCCATGTTTAGCACGGTCCCGGACATGCTCCTTGCTGTCAGGGACACGTTTAAGCAGAGGGATTTATCTGAAAACGATGTCCTCAAGCGATATTCGGTTACGCCGCTCCTCGTCCTGGACGACTTAGGGGGCGAAAAAATCACGGAGGGGTCGGCAACGACGTTATATACAATAATCAACCGCAGATATGCCGGCAAGCAGCCACTTGTTATCACAAGTTCCATGAATCTGAAGGAGCTTGAGGACGGCTACAACGCCGCCAGTGCAAAAACCGGAAGCGCCATTGCGATAAGAATCACTGAAACGAGCAAAATATTGAGCCTTCAAGCGGCTCGAAAGACTATGGCCAGAGGCCGAAAAAGGAGGCAACGATGAGAGACCACGAGGTATCGGGAAAAGGTGTGGCATTGGTAACGTCATGCATGAGGTGTAAAAAATACATGACCTGCAACGAGACATGCGTATATGTGGACAGGATTTTGTCGTTGAAATCATATTCGCAGGAATGCCAGATGGATGACACTGTGCAGATGTGCGACTATAAGGATGTGTTAAACGAGCTAAGAGAAGGCAAAGAGGTAAGCAGGAAGATTCACATTGGAAAAATCAGGCAGATAAAGGATATCAGGCTTCGTGCTATTGCCTTATTGATATACGGGAAGATCAGCATATTTGAGATAGCCGCACTGCTAGACAAGTCCGTCTCACAGATATACAGAATAGTGAACAGGGGGCAGTCTCAGGCCTGAGATTTTATTTAACAGCCACCTTCAGAAAAAAGGTCCTGCACAATGGATAAGCGCTGCATCTGAATCTCACGGCGTTAGTCTCGCGCTTATACAGGTGCATGGGCCTTCCGCAGGCAGGGCATTGCGGCCTGTCTTTAATCTTATCGATTATGCTGCCAATGGAGAACTGCCTGCCACAACTCAGACATAGACGCCGCTGTTTACCGCTTTTTGTCCTCCCATACTTATAGGAGGCGTCAAGGCCGCACGCGGGACATTTTACCTGTGATTCCTCCACCTAATAATACCCCCGTTTCTTTATTATACCATAATATGATTACACAGCGGCAAGTCCATCCGTTATATTTCGATGTGTTTATTGTCTTTTCCTGCCCTGTAGTGATAAACTTATAGTTATGTTAAACCGATATATTACAAGGGATTTCAAATTATGTTAAATATGACATTGGAGATAGTTGAAGGCCATCGCAGAGGTAAACGGTTTACTATCGGCAACACGGAATCCTTTATTGTCGGACGCTCAAAATTTTCCGACTTACAAATCGGCATTAGCGACAAGTCGGTTTCACGCAACCACTGTATCATGGAAGTACGCCATGACAAGTGCGTAGTAACCGATTTAAACAGCAGAAACGGCACTAAAGTCAATGGAACAAAGATAACCACCGCGGTCTTAAACGACATGGACGAGATAAAGGTCGGCAATACCGTCATGCGCGTAATTATTGAGAAATGCGATGCGCAATCGTTTGCATGCAGTGCCTGTGGAGCGGTATTGTCGGAAGAAGATTTTGGCGTTTACGGCAGAGAGACTGAAGACGAGGATATTTTGTGCGCCCAATGCTGGGAAGTAAAACTAAAATCGATGGTAAAGGCTGATACCACATCTTTTTACGAGTCGTTTGGCCTGAAAGGTAAGATTTTTACATGTTGTAAGTGCTCCAACGATGTCTCAAAGAATGCTGACTTCGATGGATTGGCCTATGAGTTTCCTCAATCCAAATATGTATGCCAGAATTGTATCAATATGCTGAGAAAGAATACGCAGACCTATGACCTCGACGAATATTACTTTATATTGAAGGAAATCGGCAAGGGTGGAATGGGTGTTGTCTATAAGGCTATTCACAAAGATTCCGGCAGGGTATGCGCGTTAAAGAAAATTCATCCCTCCGCTACGCAGGAGACTAAGACTATAAAGATATTCGAGCGCGAGATGTTGGTTCAATCCAAGGTAATTCATCCCAATCTTGTTCGCATTATGGACAAGGGAGTGGTGGGCAGCACCTATTATTTCGTCATGGAATACGTACAGGGGGGAAGCGTTCCTTCTCTTATGAAAAACACCCAGGGGAGGGTTCTTGCCCCAGGTATAGCCTCCGCAATCACCATTGATGTGCTTAAAGGCCTTCAGGCCCTGCACGCAAGCGGATTTATTCACAGAGACATCAAACCCTCTAATATCCTCCTAGACATGCCAAGGGACGACGGCTCATATATGGCGAAGATTTGTGACTACGGACTTGCGAAATCATTTGTGAATTCAGGAAACTCACTATTTGACATAACAAAGACTCAGGGTGGGGTTGCCGGTTCAATCATGTATATGTCCCCTGAGATTATAAAAAACTTCAAATATGCCAAACCACCGGTCGATTTGTATTCTACCGGGGTTACGCTTTATTTTATGCTCACGGGGAAATATACCGTGAACATCACAGATGATTTTTTCAAACAGTTAGACAAAGGCGTCTCTACCATACAGCGGCATCCCCTTGATATAATCCTGGAGGAGGTCCCAATACCAATATTAAACCGCAAACCCGATATCCCGGCATCCCTTGCCGCTATAATCGATAAGGCAGTTTCAAAAGTCACAGGCGAGGGTTATCGTGATGCCGAGGAGTTTATCCTTGAATTGGAGAGTGTTATGGAATCTGAGGGTTGGAAGGAATAAACCACAAACGGAGGTAATAATGAGAACAATTATCAGCATGATAATGCTCCTGAGTATTCTTATGGTAATGCAGGCATGTAACACGGAGACCGAGACATCAAAGAAAATCAGCAATGAGGCAATGGAAAGGCTAAATACCATGGACAAGGCGAAGGAAATCGCGCAAAGGAACGAACTGGTGGGTCTGCGCCAGGCCATCAGCACATTTTACGCCACTGAGGGCAGGTATCCCAAAGACCTCTCAGAACTGGAGAAATTCGCGAGCGTGACAATAGACAAGGGAATCTATAAGTATGACCCGGGTAATGGCACAATAACCGTGACGCAATAATACACGGGGAGGAAAACAAGCTTGCCCCCTAAGAAGGCCCATGACCACGGACTTTGGAAGAAAGACGCCGTCATAGACAATAGGTACAAGGTTCACGGCCTCGCGCACGGTGGAATGGGCGAGGTGTACTTTGTCCACGACAGGGAAATTGACAGGATGATGGCCGTTAAGACCCCCCTGCCGTCCGTTATGGCTAACCCTGACGGATTGAATCGTTTTTATCGTGAGGCAGAGGCATGGATAAGCCTTGGCATTCATCCCAATATCTGCTCGGCGTACTATGTGGCCGAAGTGGACGGACTGCCGCGTCTGTTTATCGAATATGTCGATGGCGGGGCGCTTGACATGTGGCTGAAAAAAGGGCTGTTGCGTGGGGTTACCGAAAAGCTGGACATGGCCATTCAAATCGCCTCCGGCATGAACTGGACGCATACGTTTCACTGGACGGACGACGAAGGCATCCCCCAGACCGGCATTGTACACAGGGACCTTAAACCCGCCAATATTCTTATGAGTAAGTACGGCATGGCCCTGATAACCGACTTTGGCCTCGTCGGCCTTGGCAGTTGGGGCAAGGGCGAAAAGCTCACAATCGGCGAGGAGACCTCCTCAATGATAGACCTTCTGGGCGCGGATGAGGCCCTGCATGAGGATATGTCAAACCCATGGCAGACCATGACCATCGGAGGCGTACCATTTGGAACCCCGCAGTACATGGCCCCGGAGCAGTTCAAAGACGCCCATACCGCAGGAATGCCCGCGGACATCTATGCCTATGGCTGCATACTCTATGAGTTGTTCTGTGGCAGGAGGCCGTTTATGCTTACCGAGGAGGAGAGGCAGGGCATGATTTACTACCAGGTAATGCTGTGGCAGAAAAAACACACGAACGAGCCGCCGCCACTGCCTCAAAAGCTAACTCCGGGCATTGACGATGAGCTGTCTTCGCTGATGCTTCAGTGCCTTGACAAAGACAGACACGCAAGGCCAGCTGATTTTGCCGAAATCCGGGACAGGCTTGCTTCGATTTATGCGCGCACCATAGGGACGGCATATCCAAGGCCGGAGGCCAAGACCTCAGAGTTGCAGGCAGATTCTCTGAATAACCAGGGTGTCTCCTACGCAACAATAGGCCAGTCAAACCGCGCCGAAGAGCATTGGAAAAAGGCCCTTGAAGCAGCCCCTGAACATGTAGAGGCCGCCTTTAACCAGACCATTCATGCCGTAAAAAGGGGCGCCCTTAAGGAGGATGCCGCGATTACCAAAATGGACGGCTATCTGCAAAGCCTCCAACACCTTGGGCAGGGAAGGTATCTGATGGGCAAACTGCACCTCTTCCTTGGAGATGAATACACGGCCGGTAATATTATCAATGAGATTTTTAAAGAAGGAAACGAGCCACCCGAGGTTAAAAAAATACGCGCCCTCTTAATCGCCAACCGCGACACGGCTAAAGATGACAGGGAGCATCTGATAAAGGCGCGCGATTGTTTTAATTTTTTCCTGGTTGACAATACAAGCGCTCCCACAACTGATACAAGCGGCCCCACAGGCGCTAAAAGCAATACGGTAAGCGCTAAAAGCAGCTCCACAAACGCTGTCACCGAATCATTAGGCGCTAAACCTGAGCCTATAATCACTATGGGAGACCCCATCTCTGCCATCGGCTATTGCCACTGCCTGAGTGAACTTGGCGAGGACTACAGCGCCGATTACACAAAATGGAGGGGACACTTTAAGGAGATCCCCGAATCTCTGCCCGAGGCAGTGTATAAGTATCTCCCCGGATTTTCACTCCAAAGGAAATATATTGACGAGTTCAGAGAGCCATTGTCATTAGCGTTGTCTAAAGACGGGGAAAACGCCTATGCCGGTATGAGCGACGGACGCATACACATATATGACCTTAACTCTGACGCCCCGATAAGTGTATTTAAGGAACAGAAGGCCAGGGTTACGGCAATTGATGTGTCTGCCGATAAGCGCTTCATAGCCGCCGGCCTTGAGGACGGCTCCGTATGCGTCATGGACGCGGCTAACGGGCAAGTCCTCCATTCATTCAAGGGGCATGTAAAGGGAATCACATCGGTACGATTCTTACCCGCGACGATTTATGTAATATCCGCATCGACGGATGGTTCGATTCGCGTGTGGGACACAAAGAACTCAAAGGCCGTGGGTGCATATAAAACAGACGGCACACCGGTAACTGCCCTTGCCGTTTCCCCGGATTTAAAGTACGTTTACTCGTCCCACAAGGGCGGGCCGCCGTGTAAATGGGAGACCAAGACGGGCAAAGCCGCTCTGAGGTTTTCGGGGCAGCTAACCGGGGCCTCTGCGATTGCCATAAGCGCTGACGGCGCGTATGCCGTTACGGGAAGCGGGAAAGACCCGGTAGTTCTGTGGGACACGCAGACGGGCAAACCAACAGACCAATTTCGCGGACACTCGGCCCCGGTTGCGTTTGTCGGATTCAGTGCCGACGGGAGGTTCATGGTTGCCCTTGATGAACTTACGGCCAGGGTATGGGATTTTCGAAAGACGCGGCTCATCCACAGGATTATAAAATACAGAGGGCCTGTCCGTTGCGGCGCCATAAGCCGGAGCGAAAACAAGCTCATCATAGGCCAGGGAAATGAGATCTGCCTCACAAGTTTTGAAAACACCTACGCATTGTCCTACACATTGGTTCAGCCCGCAATAATCAGAGAAAGTGAGATAAGCTATGAGTTTTCCAAAAGGCTCTCCGAGGCGAGAGAAAAAATGGAGAATTCCGACTTCACCGGGGCAGTATCAATGATTGAATCCGTACGCTCCCTAAGCGGGTACGAAAAGAACGAAGATGCCATAGAACTAATGGCCGCCCTCCCAATAGCATACAAAAGAACAACTCTTGAGGGCGGCTTAAGGATTCGCGCTTACTCCATCTCAGGCGCCATACCAAACACGCTTTCCATCACGTATGACGATAAGTTTCTGATCACGGGAGACAACGAAGGCATGCTTCATAAGATAGATATTTCAACCGGCACAGAAATCAGCGAGACAGGCACTGACGGCAGCGCCATAATGTCTATGGCAGTGGATTATATGTCCAAACGAATATTCACGGGCACCGAAGATGGCAACGTGCTGACAATAGATATAGACACGCCTGCCCAGATAAATAAATTTACGAGACACAAGGGGCCTGTCCGTGCGGTTGCCATTACCGGCAATGGAAGGTATGCCTTCTCGGCGGCCTCAGAGCATACAATCCGGCTCTGGGATACCGTGGAGGGCGACTACCTAGGACGCTTCGAGGAGTGCGGCCAACAGGTGTCGGCCCTTGCCTTACAGAAGGACGAGCGGGTGCTTATCTCAGGCATGGAAGACGGCTTTGTTATCTTTTGGGATAGTGCGGCGGGGAAGTCCGTCAAGGTTGTGCCATGCCACAATGGGGCGGTAAACTCCATAGCGCAAAGTGAGGACGGCCTCTATGCCCTTACGGCGGCCGCCGATGGTGTAGTTGGCTTGTGGGATATTAAGGCGATGAAGGTTCTCAAGACTTATAATACGGGGGACTCAAACGTCCTCAGCGCGGCCTTCTGCCCCGGTGCCGGAGGAGGAGGTAAATACTTCGCCTGTGGCACAATGGAGGGCACGATACACTTTTTCAGCGTCGGCAGTGAAGGGTGTTTATTTACGTTGTCAGGCCATACGGACGGCGTAAAGGCCATTGTTTTCAGTCTGAATGGGAATTATTTATTTTCCGCGAGCCTTGATGGGACAATTGTCCGGTGGTTTGTCGAGTGGGAAATCTCCACAGAGGAAAACCCCTACGGCAGGCAGATGTTAAAACAGCTGATAGCGCAGTACCTCTCATTTGTAACTCAGGACGGAGTGGACAAGGACATGTTAAAACAAAGGATAACCGCGGCGGGGTTGTCATATCTAACAGACGAATTTGAGCCAATCTTAAGGCAAATGGCGCAGACTCCCCGAAGGCGTCCCCTTACGCGCACTCGCCTTAATATGGAGGAGATAGCGGCAAAGCTGACCGCAGTCGAGGTAAAAATCAAGGAGGAATCTACCTGGCTAAAGAAGGTCGTAATTGCTACCGTGGTGATTGTAGTTATAATCATAGCAAGTGTAATAGTGCATACAATGCAGACCACAAGGTACAATACCTCGGAGATAAACAAGACAGTCAAGGAGGATATATATTTTAAAACGGTATACGATGCGGTAAAATCAATGGACAAACATCCGGGCGGCTGCGACGCGTCGAATCTCGACGCATATAAGGAGAGCTTTGCGGTATTTATAAAAAAATACAGGGCGACGGTGATGTCTCTTCATCCGAAGAGCCGTGAGAACATAAGCTGCCTGCTATCGCTGCGAACGGATAAGGGCGTGGTTAATAATCTGATTGCCGAAATGGCACAGACCGAAGACCAGGGAATCTCGCAGGCCCTGTCCATAACGCTGTCATACATGGGCAGTGATGCGCTCCCTTCTCTAACAGAACTATTGGGCAGCGAGAGGTTTGCCGCCAATAACGAGGGTGGGGCACGGATGGTTGCCTTAACAATGGCAGCGATGGCCACAACGGAGTCCATTAACGCGCTCGTTGACCTTGCGATAAGCAAACCCTACCTTGGCGGCATAATCGTTCCCCATTTAGCCTCGATGTTTTCGACAAAAAAACTGGAACCTGAACAGGCGCTTAAGTTCATAGAGGCATTGATGGGAAACGCGGACGAAAAAGTAAGAAAGGCCGCCGTAGGGGCGCTGATTTATATGAAGGGCTCAAAGGTAAAAGGTCTGATAGAAAAAGGCATTGCCGACCCGAGTGCCGAGGTCTCAGGAGAGGCCAAAAGAGTCTCCGCGTTATTTTAACGATTCTAAAGAAAAACAGGAGGGTAGGTGGACATAGAAGACAATGGTTCAGAAGTTAATAATAATGAAAAAACAGAGGAGTGCCGCCTCTTTAAGACAGTCAAATCGGCCGTAATAAAACCCGCTGCCGTAAAGAAGATAGTGAAAAGGTATTGGGACAAACACAACTGCTACGGCATCCCGGACTCCGGGCTGAAGGCACAGATAGGGATAGCGGAAAAGATAGTGGGCAAGTACTCCAACCTTGCGGCGCTGATAGGAAGCGTAACGGCGCTGCCCAGCATAACGCCTGGCATAGGGACAATTGTGGCGGTAACGGCAGGCATGGCGGTGGACGTGGTAACGGCGATGAAGTTTCAGGTGGACATGTGCCTGTGCCTGTGTGAGGTGTTTGGGTTTGACGTATCTGAAGAGAAGACAATAAATCTGGCATTTTTACTGGCCGCCGCCGGAACGCTTGAGAAAGCAGGGGTGAGCCTTGAGTCCGCCTGTGAGAGCAAGGCCACGATGAAGCTGTTAAAGAGCAACATACAGGGCGCGGCGGTGCAGATAGCCGGGGCGAACATAGGGGTAAAGGTAGCAAGTGACCTGGGGGTCAGCATGATTCAGCACTACTTGCAGGGTGCGGCGTTACATGTGATAAAGGACCTGTTCAGCAGGATAGGCACGCACTTCACCAGAAAGGCGGTAGAAAAATCGCTGCCCTACGGCTTTGGCATAGTAATAGGTGGCAGCCTCAACTACGCCCTGACAAAATACGTAGGCGTACAGGCCAAGAACTGGTTCATAGTAGAGCACGCCGCAAGGTGTGATATGCCGAAGCAATAAGGAAACAGGAGGAATAAGTGGAGTATGAAGAGGAAATAGAAGAACTTCGCCGGTTATCTAAAGAGATTAATGATCTCTATTATTCAGGAAAGGACAAAGAAGGGGAGGCGATATTAATAGAGGCGCTGAAGAAGTCTAAGGATATTGAGGCATATCATTTATTTTTTGAAGGTGAACTTGCTGGATATAAAAATAAAGACTATATAATACAAGAAAAACTTTTCAGAAAGGCCATTGAAATAAGACCATTAGATTTTTTTCTAATTAGGAATTTAGGGGTATCATTATCTTTTAATGGCAAAGAAGAAGATGCGATACGATATTATGACGAGGCGCTGAAGATAAAACCTGATGATTACAATACCTTGAATAACAAAGGAGTAACACTGTCAAATCAGGGCAAAGATAAAGAGGCAATAGAGTTATATGATGAAGTTCTAAAAATAAAACCTGATTATTACGCTACCTTGATCAACAAAGGAGCATCCCTGTCAAAGCTGGGTAAAGTTGAAGATGCGATACGGTGTTTACAGGAAGCGCAGAAGGTTAAAGCTGATGGTGAAGATAAAGGCCTGTCACAACAGGATAAAGAAGAAGTCTCGATATTAAAACTTAAACGTATTGAGCTAAAGGGATTTAAATCAATTGATTCAGAGGGGCAAAGAGTAGAATTTGGAGATGTTACAGTCCTCATCGGGCCTAATGGCGCCGGTAAGAGCAATTTTATTTCATTTTTTAAGATGATTAACGCTATGACGGACGAGAGATTGCGACTTCACGTAGGTATAAACGGCGGGACATCGTCTTTTCTTTATTTTGGCCACGAAACAACTCCATCCCTAAGTGCAGAGATTGTTTTTACCGATGACAAAGAAACTATTAAAGATTCCTACAGGTTCAACCTTTCTCACACGGTAGAAGATTTATTTAAAATCAATAATGAGGAAATAGTATATCAAAAAGACGAACTTCCCGAAGAGCATAAAGTGTTGCAAACGGTTGGCCTTAGAGAGAGTGCGCTGAAAGACCTGTCAAGGGAATCTGCCGGCCCTGTGCGTGTTACTTATAATCTGCTGAGAAAATGTCTGGTATATCAATTTCATGACACCTCGATAGATGCTAAAATCAGGGGGCGGTGTAATATCAGCGGTGATAGTTCCCTGCTTGACGATGGCAGCAATCTGGCCTCCATACTATACGCGATGGCAGACGATTCGGCAACACTAAAGTATTATAAGAGAATCGTATCCCGTATTAACGCGATATTTCCTCAATTTGATGATTTTGTGCTTGAGCCAATCGGGAAGGAGAAGGTTGCTCAGTTTCAGACAAAGCTGAAATGGAAGGTGAAGAACAGTGACCACATATTTGCTCCATTTCAAATCAGCGATGGATCGCTGCGGTTTATGGCACTGGCCACATTACTTTTGCAACCTCCACATTGGCTGCCGCCCGTCATAATAATAGACGAGCCGGAACTGGGGCTGCATCCCACGGCGATTTCCGATTTAGCCGGTATGGTAAAGTCCGCAAGCAGACACGCCCAGGTTATTATTGCAACACAGTCAGCACGCCTTCTGGATGAATTCGAACCAAATCAAATTGTTGTCGTCGAGTATGTCGATAGACATAAACGCACTGAGTTTATAAAACAAAATAAGTATGAATTAGCCGAATGGCTTGATAGATATACACTTAGCGAACTTTGGGATAAGAATGTACTTGGAGGCAAACCTTGAGTTTTATCCGACTGCATATAACGGTTGATGGTGCTACTGAAGAGAGATTTGTTAAGAGAACACTTGCTCCATATTTAGGACTCCGTAAAGTTTACGCGGACGCTCGCGGTAATTTGACCAGTACGGACAATAAAACTAATTATGAATATAGAGGTGGTATTCGTCGGCATAAAGCCTATGATGCAATCAAAAAAGATATTATATCATGGATTAAAAAAGATAATAACCCAGAATGCCGTTTTACTACAATGTTTGACTTCTATGCCTTACCGAAGGACTTCCCCAAGTATGATGAGGCTATGGGTATTCAAAATAAATATGAAAGAGTGGTTTTTTTAGAGAATGCACTCGCAGATAATATATTAAAAGAAATCACAGGATATATAAATAATATATGTTTTATTCCGTACATACAACTTCATGAATTTGAGGCCCTTATTTTGGCGGATCCCCAGCGTCTCGATTGTGAGTATCTTGAGCATGATAAAGCCATAAAGAATATAATAGCAATGGTAGAAAAGGAAGGCGGCAATCCTGAGCTTATTAATGATAGATATGATAAATGTCCTTCAAGGAGAATAATTAAAGAGATTCCCGAATATGAAGGTGATAAAAAAGCCGTAGGGCCATTGGTAGCTGAAGAAATCGGGATTGATAAGATGAGAAACAAGTGCAGGCATTTTAACGATTGGCTGACAAGGCTTGTGGCGTTAGCTGGTGTTCCACCATAGGAGGTCGTCCCAAAAGACCCGTTGAGGTGAGGCTACCCGAATATATCCTTAACATTGACTGTAAACCCTTCTATTACTTTTGACGCTACGACGCCTTCAATCTCTGCGAATGAGTGTGTCTTGTATTTATCATTTTCAATAGCCAGAATCTCAATTGCCTTGAACTCCGGGATGACTATCCAGTATTCCGGCACTCTGTATCTCTCATATATCTCTTTCTTGGTGGCAGTATCTTTTTTATAAGTACCGTGTGATACTATCTCACATACCATGTCCGGTACGCCGCGCACCCAGTCCTGAAAGATTCCCATATTCTCATTTTTAATAAATAAGATGTCTGGCTGGAGCCTGTTTTCTCCCTCCTCAAGTATTACGTCAAGCGGGGAAAAATACAAGTTGCCTGATGCGTTTTTTTCTAAGTAAGAGAATATTCTATGTACAATTTTTGCGGCTATCCCCTGATGTCTGCCAAATGGACTTGGCCCCATGACCTCCTCTCCATTGATGATTTCCGTTAAGTCTAAGTCTCTCTCAAGAGTTTCCATAAAGATAGTATATCATAAAGCCCTATGGTTTTTGTCGATGTGGACGCCGTAATCACGCCCCTGTGATATGGTCTTTTATGAATTCGGCCCTGTAGTGGTCTGTTACTGAATCGTTATACATGACCATGTCCAGTTGCTTTGTGTAGACCGTCAACTTGCCCATTATCTCTAACTTTTGTTCGATAAACGGCTTCTTGTATTTTGAGAGGCGGGCGTCTATTACGTCGTCCCTTACCACTATCGAATCAAAGTGTAGCTCTTTTAGTATATCCGAAATGAGCCGGACACGCCTCAGCCGCCTGTCCGCCTGGGCACCGCCGCCCTTAAAGTGAAACTTTATATAATTGTCATTGAGATTGTCGCTTACATATGCCTCCACTAACGACAAATGGTAGCCTAGCCTTATCGAGAAATTCATGTAGTGCCCGGAGAGAAACGTAAAGCTGCACTTTGCCATCTCGTCAAACTGGGCCTCGCTCATCGTGGCCGAGTGCGCTATCATGCCCATAAACCCCCCTATGTCAAGCGGCCTGCCCTGGGGCCATTTCATCGAGGTTAGCCCCTTATAAAACGCGTTGAATGGAATTGAGCGTATATGCTCAGGATTTAACCTCTTCGGTGACCCCTCCGTGCCGCCCCCTAAGTCTATTACATATAAATCAATTGGCAGCCCGGTAACCATCCTGACAGCTCCAAAACCAGCCTTTACCGCCGCAACATCGGTGATTATAAACATCTCCTGCATGGCCTTCTCATGGGCAAAGCGCGTTATGTCATGGTAGGTGGCACAGTTTGCTGTGTTGAACTCCACGGACTCCGGCTGCGTCAGGTTCAGAGGCACTATCCACTTCAGCACCTGGGACAAGGTCTTAAATAGTATGGTTTCTCTGAACGGGTCAGGCCTGTTTTCATAGTTGTCTATCAACTCGTCTACATATCCGTCGTAGACATTGCCGTTTACCGCATCAACGGTTATCTCCTGCCCGTGCTTAATGGCCTCGGTGGCAATCTCCGTATCCAGGAGTGCGGGCACCTGATATTCCCTCGCAAGTGAGGCCATGTGCCCGGTTGCCCCGCCAACGTTTGTTACGATTGCCGAGGCCTTGTTCATTACCGTTACGTAGCGCGGAGAGGTGGTTCGGGCTATCAGGACTGAGCCTTCGGGGAAGTCTGCCAGGTCATCGTCTCTTCTTACTATAAATGCCTTCCCGTGCCCTATGCCCTTGCAGGCGACAACGCCACGGTCAATCAGCAGCTTATACCCCTCTATGTGTGTTGGGACGAGACGCATGGGTTCCTGTACTAAAATCTTTAACGGCCTCGTTTGCAGAAAGAAAAATCTGGCGCTGTGGTCAATTGCCCACTCTATGTCTTGTGTTACGCCGTAGTGTGCCTCAAGGGCTATCGCGTATCGGGCAAGCGATATTACCTCTTCATCAGAGATTGAAGGTTTGCCCAGTGCTGCCTCCGGTGAGGGCACCTCGTCTACTTTGCCGTCTCCCTTGCAGACCACCATTGTTAACTGTTCCGGTATGTTTTTCGATACAAGTTTGAGGTCAGGAGTTTTCGCAAGTATATACGTCTCAGGGGTTATTGTACCGTCAACGACACAACGCCCAAGTCCCCATATGGCATTTATTACGATATTGTTGCTGTCCGGGTCGGTCGGGTTGTTGGAGTACATGACGCCGCCGGCCCTTGCGTTAACCATCTCAACCACCCCAACTGCCATGACCATGTCGCTTTCATTAAACCCCTTTGTCTTATAATAGAATATCGCCCTGTCCGAGAACAGGCTTGCAATGACGGCCTTGTAGTCCCGCAGGATGTCGTCCTTTTTGACATTCAGATACGAGGAGTACTGCCCGGCAAAGCTGAATTCGTCGTCCTCCTCTATGGCGCTGCTCCTGATGGAGACAACCGCGTGGCGCCCTCCGAAGACCTTTTCATATGTGTCCATGATGGCTGATTGCATTTCAGGGGGGATTTCAGCATTCAGGATTTTGCCTTTGATTGCCTGGCTTGCCGCCTTTAGTTCCTCCAGGTTGTTGACCGGAACGTCTGAGAGCCAGTGGTTTATTTTATCCAGAAAGCCGTTGTGTTCCATAAAGCTCCTGTACGCGGCCGACGTTATGGCAAAACCATCGGGAATTGGGATTGAGGCAGCATTTCTCATCTCGCCAAGGTTTGCGCATTTCCCCCCTACGAGGTCGACCATCGACTTGTTTATACTATCGAACTCCACAGTATAGCTGCCTTTTAAGACCGGCTTTCTCCTGTGCAACGCATTTTCTATTTCGGAGTGGATATGTTCATATTTTTCATAAAGGCCGGTGTATTTACCGTAGGAGATCTCGTTTAATCTGTCGACGATGTCCTTTATATACTCAGATATAGCCGCAACGTTATCAATAATATACGGCCTGTCAAACAGGTATTCGCCGGAGAGTTTGTCTTCCATGTCGGCCATTCTACCCAAAATCGCGTTATTTGAATTAAGCAGTGCCTGAAACGCGCTGTATTTTTGGGTAAAGAGCGCCTTTTCTTCGGCATAGCTCTCTTGTTCAGGGCTGCCGGAAATCTTATCATATATTTTTTTAAAGAATCCCACGGCTCTAAGTATACTATAAAATGTATCGTAATGATAATATATGTACCCTGCTAAGGTAAAAAAAACATCTGGAGGGCTGCCCGTTGGAAAAAAATCCGGCTGTCCGCATGGAAATAATATTTTTTAATCTAATCGTTTAATAGCAATAATTTATCTTGACATTTTAAAACAAAAGATTTAGAATAACCGCGGATAGGTAAGGTGATAGGGGACTATCTCATAAAATGCCGTCAGGAGGCGAACTTATCGTTGGAGGAGATCTCTGCGATAACGAGGATAAAGCCGTCCTATCTGAAGGCCCTTGAGGAGGAGAACTTCCGGGCGTTGCCCGGTGAAGTCTACACCAGAGGGTATATCCGCGCTTATATAGAGTCCATGTCGATGGACAGTTCCGAGGCGTTAAGGATCTTTCAGGCCGAAGGCCAAAACAATGGGCATAATGGCAATAATCCCCTAAAAGGCCATAACGGCAATAACAAAGGCAACAGCGAAAGAATCAGCCCCGACACACTGGAGCTTATCGCAAAGCCATATACCTTCACCCCCCTATGGAAGAGAAATGAGAAAAAATCTGCTGCCACGCGCCAACTGGTTTATTTGCTGATTTTGGTGTCCTTCCTGGCAGTCGCAGTATATACGCCCAAGCTGTTTAGTTTTACGAAGGAAACTAAGGCCTCCGTGAATCATCCCGTTGGCAACGCAGTGAAGACGCCCCAGAAAGACATCCCTGGCTCAGGCAATGCACAGCCAACCCAACAAAAGCCGGCTGCCGTAGTTGAAAAGGCCGCCGTTTCGGATTCGCCGGGATTGCCAAACTCAAAAGAACCAGCCCCAAAACCGTCAGGCAAGTCCAACGAGTCCATGAACTTTATGAAGATGTCGACTGCCGAGGCAAGTGTACCCAATCAGCCCCAGGCATCTGTTCAGTCGGCAGAACTCCCCGAGTTAGGGGACATATCTAAAGTCATAAAAAAAATGGAAACCGTGGCCGCATCGCTTAAGTCGATAAAGACTACCATAGAAAAGGTAAAGGCTGCCCAACAGAAAAAGACATTCTTTGTTAGTAAGAAATCCAGTAATCCCGCTAATATGCTAACAATAAACGCGGCAACTGAAGAGAAACCCGATACACGGCTATCTGCCCAAAAAATGTCTTCCGCCTTGCCGGTAAACGAAAAAGAGATTAATAAATCAAGCGTTGACGTGTTTGTATCTTATAATTACAGTGGAATCGCCAAATCTGCTGACGATGGCCTTATCTCGTCGAACATTCAGCCCGAGAACACCCGGGAACACACATCAGAAAAATGCCAATCATCTGAAGGCGTTGACGTCTCTAAGGGTGGGCTGTCTGAATCCTTAGAAATTTTTGGTTATACCCCGAAAGGCGAGTTATGCTCAACAACTGGATCGAAATTAAACCTGGAAGACCCATTATCAAACGAAGGCAGCCACGCACTGCCGGTTATTTAACATATTTTTAAACAGAAATTCTCAATGAATATGAAAGAAGGCATAGATAAAGGGGACACTTAGGATTTGTCCCGTTCACGCTGAATCAAGACAAAATAATTTAGTCTGACAATTACAACAACCAACACAGGGGGTAGTTTATGAAGAAACTGGCAATGTATCTGTTATTAATCGTGGCATTTAGCATTTGCGGTGCAAGACCGGGTGGTGCCATATGGTGGCCTGGAATTGGCATACCAACCACTCAACCATTGAACGCCAATTACCTGAGCGCCGTAGAGGTGGCAGGCAACCGCGTATTTGTCGCCGGTACCAACACCAATCAGGTGATTCACGCATGGTATCTGGAAAACGGTACCTGGATGTCGAAAGAACTCCAGAGCAAAGCCGTTGGCACGGTATATGCCATTACCGTGGAAAACAACGATAGTATCTATTTTGGATGGACGTCTCCCGTTGCCGGATATGTGTACCGTTATAAGCCAAGTACCGGAGAGCTGCAAAATATGGGGCTGACTGCCGCAAAGAGAATTTATGACCTGACAATGCACAATAATGTCCTGTACGCTGCCGGGACGGTACTGGACCCCGCTACTCACGCTGAAACCGGCCAGTGCTGGAGATACGTAAACGGCACATGGGAAAACCTGAACGTTACAGGATTTAATACGGTAGATGCCCTGACCTCAAGCCAGGGGAATCTATACATTGCCGGAGTAAGTACGGCAACAAATTATGTAAAGGTAATGGCCTATACAAGCAGCGGATGGGTAGACACCGGACTGCCGGCAGACGCGGCAACGGATGTATGGTTGATGATTAACGACGGAAATGGGACTATCTATGCTGGCGGCGTAACCAACTATAGAGCAGCCGTATGGAAATATCAAAACGGCATCTGGACATCCACCGGGCCAATTGACGGCAACCGCATATTTGCATTAACGCTTGACAAAAACGGCATACTTTATGCGGGGGGCACTGACAGCCGATTCAGAGGCCAGGTGTGGGGTTATCTCAATGGGGCATGGATAAACACCGGGTTAAACGGCAGCAGTGCTGTCCTGGCTATGGCAACCGGGACGGATAACACTATCTATGCCGTAGGCAAGGATACTCAGAATACCGCAATGGTATGGACATACAAAAACTGAACAAACTTAATGGCTACGATATATAAGGAGGAGATATGAAATACTTGCTATTGGTAGTTGCAGCTTTGACAATGATTACCGGATATGCCCATGCCGATTGCTCACTTCCATGCGGGGTAGAGGAGTTGATAACATGTGCCGCTCAGAACAACAACATGTCCGCAGAGGATTTCTATAACAACAAACTGTTTCTGAAGGCAAATCTTGACGGATTTTGCGTAAGCCCTCCGGCAGGCTCACAGGACTATCAACTACAGAAAGATTTTTACAAAAGTTACTGTACCAATGCCGGCAGTTACTACTCATACCAGAATTTTATAACTGCATCAAAATCCAAGCCATTCACGGACTTTGGATGTGCTGCCAACACTACAAAGGAGTTGCGTTATAAGGAATTGGCAAACTTTCTGGCCACTATAGCACAGGAAACCACCTCAGCCTCGGCTAAACATACAAACGACGGACTCTACTGGCGATATGAGAATGGCTGGCTGATGGGAGACAACACATCATACATAACTCCGTATTATCCTGAGAATAACTGGGTTGTTGCGACCCAAAACAATACGTCGCCTCTTCTGACCTATACGGGGGCTTTATGGTATAGCGTTAGTGGCGGCGCCAACGTATATAACCTGAAGACCTCTCCGATGCAAATATCATGGGGACAGGTTACGCCGCCAAGCGGTTATTCACAGGCCACTCTCAACAGCCTTATCGAGCCGGCTTACTGGATAGGCATGGGGGCCACGCAGCTTACAAAGGATTCGATGATGGAGTTTTTCGGATGGTATTACCAGAATCTTGCCACTGGATATCCTATTGATGCGGCAGATTACAAGGCCTTTGTGACGACTTATATACAGGATGGAGTCTTGGGGTTTAACGGGGCATTCTGGTATTGGATATACAGAATCAACGGCAGCGGCTACAGGACGATTCACCAGGTGGTTACTGACCCAAACAAGCTGGTTTGCCAGGACATAGCGGCAGTCTCACGAATGGTCAATGGCGGATGCAATGATTACAATCCCGGCAGGGTGGATTATTACCAATATTTTCTGGGCTTGTTCAACGTTACGCTTACACCGGTATCGGGGACATACAATGTCCTGATCAATAATGTTCCTACGCCGACCCAGTTAAACAGCATGGCTTGTGATAGCAATATACAGGCATACTGCCAGGTACAATAGTTAAGGTTAACCGGTGACGATTTTTATATGGTATAGGCTGGGGCAGAGATAAGTTGCTTCCCTTTATATTGAAAATATGAGGATATACGATGAGGAGAATGATATGATGGGATATCGGTTGAAAGTCATTTTATTAGTTGCAATGTTTAGTGTGATGAATTTAAACATTGCACATGGTTATAACGTCTATAACAATTCAAATATTACCCTTTATGTACATGATGCCGGTACGTGTGGGTCCTGTATTGGGTGCTACTACGGTACTATCACACCAGGTAGTTTTGGGAGTTGCCCAGGCAATGACAACGGATGCGTGAGTAATGACAACATTCTTTTCAACACAGCTGATATGATAACTTCACCAACTAATCCCGATACTGACTTAAAATGTTACGTAGGAGCAACGGTACCACCACATGGATGGATTGAAATATCAGGTATTTGGAACTCTTACGATTGTTCAACCATGAATTGTAGCGTTTACGATGAAAATGGAAATGTTATATACAATGGTTCCTGTAAGGATGACTTCTGCGGGTAAACAGTATAACGTTGAGGTAGGAAATCTTATGTCAATAATAAATCAAAAAGGAGGTATACAGATGAAACGTAATATAGTATTTTTTATGGTGTTGGTAATCTTATGTGGCGCAATGATGGGCATAGGGATAAATAGGGCTGAAGCTGTCTGTCTGGCAAATCATACTGAAATGACTATAGCGTATGTCTTAGTGGACCCTACAGGAATATTGCCGCATATAATGGGTAAACTTGTTGGAGATGATAAACCACATTGCTTTCCGGGAGGGCATCCGAAATATGGTGGCGCAAGAGATGTCTACTTCTTTGAAAGGCAGGCGTTCAAATCAATTTCATCACCGTATTTTGATGCTTACAAAGTACATGATACTGTTGCAAAACACAGTACCGTTGTGTTTGCTATAGAGGGGGGACAGAGCTATTTAAAAGATATGTCCAAGCATGAGGTTGAGGTAGTAGACATGAATGGTACGAGTATATTCAAAGGCAAGGCTGATGGTCCAGCTAAGTTTAAGCCAAAATAAATACATTGAGAATTGCTGCCTTTTAAACCTTAAATTTGACAATCTCCCTGTGATGCTGGTATAGTACCAGCGTGGTGAATAAGAAAAAACTATTTTTGGTTATCACGGCCTTTACGACCGGCTCTATGGCCCTGCTTGCAGTTGTTGCGATAAGCGCGGGCATTACGGACAAGATACTTCTTCCTGTTGTTGCTGCCGGCCTGATTACCTCGGTGATTGTCTATAGCGCGGTGGTTTTTTTAGTTAAATTTTCCGATAAGCCCGCCAATACTGATAAAGTTGATACTGTAGCCTTGCCTGAAGAACAGGCCGCACCGGCCTTTGACCTAAAGTCCGCCCAGACGCTTATGATCCTGCAGAAAAAGGGCCGTCTGATAGATTTCCTCCAGGAGGACATAAACGAATTCGACGACAAGCAAATTGGCCATGCCATAAGGGAGATTCACAGGGGATGCAAAGAGGCCCTTATAGAGTATATGAAAATCGAACCTGTCAGGCACGAAATGGAGGGCCAGAAGGTTACTGTGGAGGCCGGTTTCGATCCATTCTCAGTCCGCCTTACGGGCAATGTTGCAGGGGAGCCTCCGTTTCGCGGTGTGCTGAGGCACTGTGGATGGCGCGTGGTTAAGACCTCTCTGCCTGAGATTTCTAAAGGGCAGGATTCAGGCATTATAGAGCCTGCAGAAGTGGAAATCATGTAACGTGCCAAATGTAACAGACGTATCATAGACATAAAATCCTGCCTCTTAATTTTTACG